>JBFFIY010000008.1:0-59495 GCA_041556195.1 Enterobacterales bacterium | reverse complement strand
TGCTGAACTGACGGCTGCCATCAAAGCTGTTAATCTAACATTATGGATGTCAGGGCATGCACTGGACAAGTTTTTGTGTAATAATTTGGTGACTTTCATGGCGTGGTCTTATTTTTGTTTTGGTGACGAAATTTGATCAAACTTCGTCATGAAAGTCAACCAATTCTCGTTTTTTCAATGGGTTAGTCTATAAATTCGTAGGGATAACCCAGCCTTTAAAGTGAAGAATAATATGTTGATATTTAAGTTTCAAAATTTCTTTCATAAATCTATTGTTAGCTTGTTGATGACAATATTATTAACAGCATGCTCTAACATTGAACCGGCACAAACAAGGAGTAACACCACTTTTACTGTGGAGATATCGAAATTTAAGTTTATCCCTGCCGAATTAACCATTCATGCAGGAGATAGCATTAAATGGATTAATAAAGAAAAACGTCAATATCATAGTGTTTGGTTTGAAAGCAGCGGCGAACCGGAGCCTGATTATTTTTTCCCTGATGAAAGTTATAAAAAAACTTTTGATCAACCTGGAGTTTATTCCTACCGATGTGGTCCACACCCTAAAATGACAGGCAAGATCACCGTTTTATAGGAACAGTTGTGTTCTTCTATATCAAAATAATCATTAATACTATTTTTAAAATTAGCTTTTTCAATTGATGAGGATCAAGGTCTAACTATTGTGGTTAGATAAAATACCGAAACAGCCAATCCTGGCAAATAATCAAATTATTTAAGGAGCATCTTATGAGTGCGACTTTTACAAAGTCGATGGCGAGGAATATTTACTATGGCGGAAGTCTATTTTTCATCCTGCTGTTTATAGTCCTTACTGTTGATACAACACAAAGAATGCCGAAACACGATCATCGTGAAAACCTCACCGAAGCCGTCGCTCAAGGTAAACATATTTGGGAAAAAAATAATTGTATTGGTTGTCATACCTTATTAGGTGAAGGCGCTTATTTTGCACCTGAACTCGGTAATGTATACAAGCGTCGAGGGGGAGAATTCATCAAAGCCTGGATTAAAGCCATGCCAACTAACGCACCAGGCCGTCGGCAGATGCCACAATTTAATCTAAGTGAAGAAGAACTGGATAATATGGTTGCTTTCCTTAAATGGACGAGTGAAATCGATACACAAAACTGGCCACCTAATATAGAAGGTTAAGTTTCCAGGTCTAAAATTAACAAGGGGTAGATGATGAAATATCAATCACAATTGGTGGCCAAGCCTTATTTTATTGCGGCCATTGGATTATTTGTCGGACAAATCCTGTTCGGCTTAATTATGGGATTACAATACGTTTGGGGCGACTTTCTGTTTCCTCTGATCCCATTCAACGTGGCTCGAATGGTTCACACTAATTTATTAATAGTATGGCTGTTATTTGGATTTATGGGAGCAGCCTATTACATGATTCCAGAAGAAGCTGAAAGAGAACTGGAAAGTCCTCTATTTGCTCGAATTCTTTTTTGGGTGTTCTTAATCGCTGGCGCATTGACCATAGTTGGTTATCTGGCGGTACCCTATGCCACACTCGCTGAAATTACAGGCAACAAATACTTTCCAACTATGGGAAGAGAATTTCTTGAACAGCCTACAATTACTAAAATAGGTATCGTCATAGTTGCTCTGGGCTTTTTATGGAACATCTCCATGACGGTACTAAAGGGTAGAAAAACCGTGGTGAATCTGGTGTTAATCACCGGATTATTAGGTTTAGCACTTATGTTCCTATTTTCCTTCTATAATCCTGACAACCTCGTATTAGATAAATTTTTCTGGTGGTTTGTGGTTCATCTGTGGGTAGAAGGTGTATGGGAACTCATCATGGCATCAATACTCGCTTTTGTATTAATTAAAGTCACTGGTGTAGATAGAGAAGTCATTGAAAAATGGCTGTATGTCATTATTGCTCTCGCTCTCATTACAGGTATTTTAGGAACTGGTCACCATTTTTACTGGATTGGAACGCCTGCCTATTGGGGTTGGATTGGCTCAGTTTTCTCAGCTCTGGAACCTATTCCATTCTTTGTGATGGTTATATTTGCCTTTAACATGGTGAATAATCGTCGCCGAGATCATCCTAATAAAGCAGCTACTTTGTGGGCTTTAGGGACCGCTGTAATGGCCTTCTTAGGAGCGGGTGTCTGGGGATTCATGCACACTCTGGCACCTGTTAACTATTACACTCACGGTACTCAAATCACTGCAGCACATGGGCATATGGCATTTTATGGTGCTTACGCAATGATTGTTTTAGCAATTATTTCTTATGCCATGCCATTACTCAGAGGTCGAGCAGGTGCCAACAATAAAAGCGCACAGATTTGGGAAATGTGGGCTTTCTGGTTGATGACTGTCTCTATGGTGTTTATTACTTTGTTCCTGACGGGAGCTGGCGTATTACAAGTCTGGCTTCAAAGATTTACAGAAACACCGGAACCCTTCATGGTTGTACAGGACAAACTAGCCATATTTTATTGGATGCGAGAAGTTTCAGGCGTGATCTTTGCGATAGGTCTCATTTGTTACCTGATAAGTTTTTTCATAAAAGGTGAAGAAGCAACTGCATAACATCTAATATCACAATAATAGGATAGAATAAGTCATTTATAACTTATTCTGAGTTCAAGTGAACTTATTCTATCCGTCCAAACTTCATTTCCTGAGAACATCCAAATTAACACCTTGATTCAAATATTCTCTTTCGATGCACAGTGCATTGTTCTGGAGACTAAATAACCTGAGCTCGGGATAAGAACAGCCACCCAGCACAACTATTTTAGCTACTCTTATCCCGAGTTCAGGTTAAATACAATCATTAAACCCAGGCAACTACCTGATATTTTTTATTTTTCATCACAAGTCTGGATAATTCATCTGACATTAAAGGTTTGCTGAATAAAAACCCCTGAATAGAAAGGTTTTCATACTTTAATTTCCTTAAAATACGAAATTCAGATAAAGCTTCCACACCTTCAGCAATAACTTTCAGATCCAACTTTTGAGCAATTGCAACAATTGCCTCCACCAGAGCCCTGTTATTGTCATTGGTTGACAAATTTTGGATGAAGCTTTTATCGATTTTAAGCGTATCAACCGGGAAATTTTTCAGATAACCAAGAGAAGAATAACCTGTACCAAAATCATCAATGGCTATTGAAATACCCATCTTATTGAGCTTAGTTAATTGTTCAATACCAGCACCATCATCTTCCATCAACAGACTTTCAGTTAACTCCAGGCCAAAAAAGTTCTCAGTCACCTGATTTTCAATAAGTACCGATTTTATTTTATCTGCAAAATTCGAGTCGTGTATTTGCCTGACAGATAAATTAACTCTAATTCTTAAAGCATTATCTCCCAATGAAGATAGCAATTGACAGGTTTGATTAATGACGAAATCACCCAGGGGCTTAATAAGCCCTGTTTCTTCAGCAATAGGAATAAAGTCAACGGGAGAAACTAGTCCCCTCATCGGGTTCGTCCATCTTAAAAGTGCTTCAGCTGAGGTTATCGCCCCTGTCATAGAATCGACAATCGGCTGATACATCACAAAAAACTCATTACGCTCGATACCCAGACGCATTTCCGACTCAAGATTAAATTTTTGTTTTGAAGCTTTATTCAGTTGATACTCATAGAATTCAAACTGCTGCCTACCATTTGCCTTAGCTCGATATAATGCCATACTGACATTACGAATAAGATCTTTAGAATTTCTCCCATCATCCGGTCCAATACCAATACCTGCACTTGCAGAAACAACAATATTTTTACCTCCTATAGATATTGGTTTCTCTATGGCATTTAATAGTTTTTGAACAATATTTCTTAAACGGGTTGGCTCATCAAAACCAGTTATAATAACAGCAAAAAGATCACTGTCCATTCGAGCTACAATATCTTCTTTTCGAACAGTATCTTTAATTCTGGCTGCTATATCTTTAAGTACCATATCACCAATATCACTACCCAATGTGTCATTTATTCTTTTAAATCTGTCCAGGTCAATTAACACGGCTGCCAAGCGATTATCCTTTCGGATAACGGAGTCGATAGACTGTTGTAATCTCTCAAATAACAGGGCTCTATTGTTAAGACCCGTTACCGGATCATAAAAAGACAGGTTAACAACTTTTTTAGTAGCAGAATGAATTTCAGTGAGATCATCTAAAATAATGACAGAATTATCGGCCAATGATTCAGGTGGACAAAGAACGGCCTTAACATGGATAATCTTGTCATCAACATGTTTTATCTCTAATTTACCTTTCCATATCTGGGATTTTTTATGTGCATTTGCCAACTCATAAAATGGCCTACCGCAATCCCCTTCCGGCTGTAACATCCAAAAGGACTTTCCTTGAATTTGAGTGTTATTAAAGCCAAGAACTTTTTTAAATGAAGGATTCACATAATCAATAATGCCTTCTGAACTTACCAGCATAATAGCACTACTGGATGAATGAACCACTGCATTAAATTGTTTAATGGCACGTTTAGAGTTTTCTCTTTGTATAATTAGTGAAGATAAAGAAGACAACTCCGAAATAAAGCCCACACATTTTTTATCAAAAACTTTTTCAGAGCCAGAAAACACAAGAACAACTCCTGGAAAACTTCCCTTTTTACCTGGAATAGGCTGTAAATAAAACGCCTTTATTCCTTCATTATGACAAACTTGTTTTAATTGTTTAAATTTTGAATGTAATTGTGAAACTCTAATAATAGAACTGCGACTTTGCTCTATACCTAATTCATCAAATAACATTCTCATGTTTTTTAATATTTGCAAAGATTTGTTCAATGCAGTAGAAACTGTGTCAGATATTAAACAATCAAAGCAATCTGTTTCATTTTTAAATAAAAGTAATGATATTGGGCTATTTTTTAATGCATTAGAAGCATCATTAATTATTTCAGACAGGGTTAATAAAGCATTCTCTCCCCTATCTAAACTGTTTAAAACATCAGTGCGTTGTTGGTTTATCTTATTAAAATACAGCGTTTCAGATGAATCTGAAACTACACCTAATACCAGCTTTTGACGACTGACTACATCAACATATGATGAATGGATTATTTCTGTATAACTCCTACTACCATCCCCATTCACTAACCAATCTTTAGACGTTAGCCTTTTACTTCCATTTCTTGATTTTTCTTCTTGCAACAAAATAGAATCTCTAAAAAGCTTTGCATCGGTTATTTCTCTCTCCATTAACTCATTTGTGTTAACACTAAAAATATCCGTATAATTTAAGCTTGAAAAAATAAAATTCTTGTTCTCATCTTTAATGTATATTCCTTGGGGAATGGAGTCGGTAACCATCTTTAGTTTTTGCTTGAATTGAGCAAGACTGTTTTTTGTTTTTTGATGTTCAGCTAATTCATATTGAAGAGAACTTTGCTGCTCTGTTGACAACAAATCAGACATTTCCAGTAGTTTATTTTTTTTGTCTTTAAAAGCTAATATTTTTTTATTTTTCTTGAGCCACAACCAATGATAAGTTAAAGCTGTAGCTAAAAATATTGCTTGAATAAGTAAGGTATCAAGAGAAAGGGGAAGAGGGATAGACACAACAAGATAGCTTCCCCAAATAAAAAGTAATACAAAGGGAAGCCAAAAGTTATTAATCACTTTTTTGAGCTTTTTGGGGACTGTTACAAATTTGATACTCAATCTACCTAATCTCTTTGCTATTTTGCTCTGCTTAATACAGCTTTGCATGTCCACTTTAATGAACAGACTAAGACCCTATGTTAAATACCCAAATTAATGAGTATATAAGACCTGGCAAAATTCAGCTTAATTCTCAAGTAGAGGAGCTACCACTAATCAACAGAAAAAGACAATAACCAGCAAATTTTTTACATTCACACATCCTTATTTAAAATATTATACCCATACTACCTGAAAATAGATGTTACAGGAGCGAAAACATGTCAAGCTCCTTACCTGCTTTCTGCAGGCTACGAAAAAGTTGAACACTTAGCCCCTTGACTTAGATAGATAAGCCAGTTCTGCGTTACAGGGCTAGTCAGTGCCTTCCCCTCAAGGTAGTTTGAGTAAAAATCACATACAAAAGAAAAATCCAACTAAAAAAACCAATAAAATCAGATAGGTTTAAGTATAGCAAAGAGTTTTTTAATCTCACCTTTTATTATTAACAATATTTATATGCTTTATCTGTTGAAGCTGAAAGCCTCAGTTGAAATATTCAATAATATCATGCTGTTAATATCATCATGTAGTGGTCAACTGATGAATTTAGGATAATGAATGATTAGATATATCTAACCAGGGAGATGATAAAACAAAAACATCATCATTAAATTTACACCCAATTTATAACTTTTTTATAACATGTTTTTTACACATAAAAAAAGGCTCCTAAAGGAGCCTTTTTTATTTTATTTTCAGTAAGTTAGCATTATCCTTTAGATTTTTCAAAAACCAGGCAAGCATTAGTGCCACCAAAACCGAAACCATTAGACATCACTCGATTTAGCTGAATATCATTGTTAATTTCAGTGATAATAGGCATGCCCTCAGCTTTTGGATCCAATTCAGTCACATTGGCACTCGCAGCAATAAAATTATTCTCCATCATCAACAAGCTAAATATTGCTTCATGAGCGCCAGTAGCTCCAAGAGAATGGCCTGCTAGTGACTTAGTAGACGAAATAGCAGGGATATTATCTCCGAAAACTTCACGAATTGCGCCCAACTCAGCTAAATCTCCAACAGGTGTACTTGTTCCATGAGCATTAATATAATCTATCGGGCCCGCTGTGGTTGCCAGAGCCTGTCTCATGCAACGTACTGCACCTTCTCCTGATGGCGCAACCATATCGTATCCATCTGAAGTTGAGCCAAAACCTGTAATTTCTGCATAAATTTTAGCTCCACGAGCTTTTGCATGTTCTAGCTCTTCAATAACCAAAACAGCTCCACCACAGGAAATAACAAAACCGTCTCGAGTCGCATCATAAGGCCGAGAAGCAGTAGTGGGTGTATCATTATATTTGGTAGATAAAGCACCCATGGCATCAAACATCATGGATAGGATCCAATGTAGCTCTTCCCCACCACCGGCAAAAACAATATCCTGTTTACCAAACTGGATCTGCTCCATTGCATGGCCAATACAATGTGCGCCTGTTGCACAGGCTGAAGACATAGAATAATTAATGCCCTTTATCTTAAACGGTGTCGCAAGGCAGGCTGAGGTTGTACTCCCCATAGTTTGTGGAACCCGGTAAGGTCCTACACGACGTATACCTTTCTCCAAAAGGATATTCGCCCCTTCCCACTGATTACCAGGACTACCACCACCACTACCAATAACTAACCCTGTTCTTTCATTAGATATATCAGACTCTTCTAATCCCGAATCTTTAATTGCCTCTTCCATTGCAATATAAGCATAAGCAGCAGCCCCCCCCATGAAGCGACGGACTTTGCGATCAATATGATCAGCAAAATCTATATCAATGCTCCCAGCTATATGGCTGCGAAATCCTTTTTCCTGATATTCAGGCTGATAACTGATCCCTGAACGTCCTTCTTTTAATGAAGTTAATACTTCTTCTTTGTTTTTACCCAGGCAAGACACAATACCCAGGCCACTAATAACAACTCTTCTCATTGATTAAAACCTTGTCTTAAAAATTTGCTGTAGATTCGAACAAACCTACTCTTAAATCTTTTGCCGTATAAATGATACGTCCATCAACTTTAACAAAACCATCAGCAATAACCATCTTCAACTTCCTTGATATAACTCTTTTAAAATCAATAACATACTCAACAAGTTTGGCTGTAGGCAATATTTGACCAGTAAACTTCACTTCACCACTACCCAAAGCTCGACCTTTACCCGAATTACCTAACCATGCTAAATAAAAACCGGTGAGTTGCCACATGGCATCTAAACCTAAGCAACCGGGCATAACTGGATCGCCCGGGAAATGGACACCAAAAAACCATAAATCTGGTTTAATATCCAATTCAGCCCTTAGTTGTCCTTTACCATATTCCCCACCTTCGGGATCGATATCAACAATTCGATCGACCATTAACATACCGGGAGCCGGTAGCTGGGCATTCCCAGGGCCAAAAATTTTACCTTCGCTTGAAGCGACAAGCTCCTCATAATTGAAGGATTTTTGCATCATAACTAACCTCTATTTCACAAGGGAACCCTTTAAAAGAGCGAGTTTCCCACTAAGTGCGCTATTATGCCTGCAACTGAAGGCCTATCTGGTATGATGTCTCTGTTAAACTAGGCAAAAACCTTAGTTAACCCCCTGTTTCAAAGATTTAAAGATGTATCATTTTATTTCAAAAAAAATTTTGACTCTTTTTGGAAATTTTCTATACTCATTTATCTATCTCGACCCAAATTTGTTCATCTAAAATCAAGGTACAATTACTTTATCTTGATGATATGGCAGAGTTCACTTGTGTATTGAATATATTTGATGACATTACTTAAACAAAAAATTACCGCTTTCCTGGTGCATTTAACATCAAGCCTGTTAATTATTGGTACATTCTTAACTATCGTATTTTTAGTATGGTTTCCTGGAGTACTTTTTAAAATAGAAAACACTTAGGAAGGTCTTCAAATACTCATTCCTGTTGATGCTATCTTAGGTCCTATTTTAACATTCATACTCTTTGATCCAAATAAAAAGGGCGTAAAAATGGACTTAACCATCGTTGTTGTTTTACAACTGATTGCACTTATTTACGGCGCAACCATGATTTACCAGCAGCGCCCGAGTGTTATTGCTTTCGCCGGAGACCGATTTGAAGTGATCCCTAGTTCTCATTTTAACAGGGACACTTTTAATTCTCCATTATTTAGCGATAAACAACTGACTTATCCTTTACTAACCTATGCTTTACCAGCCCAAACTAAAGAAGAAAAATCTAAATTCTTGTTAGAAAACGTAATTTATCAAAAAATGTCTGAACGTTATCGTCCCCTTGATCCCTACATCCCCTTATTAAAAGAAAAATCCCTGGATTTTGACAAACTCATTGCTCAAACTGAACAGGACAAGAAAAAGCTAAATACCTTCAAACAAAAACACCAGCAACAATTACCTCTATTATTACTGTTTATACTGGAAGGTACCACCCATGACGCAGCCATCATTGCAATTCACTCTGAAGATGGGCATTTTGTTGATTATCTGGACGTTAATCCCTGGAAACTCTACCAAACCAGGTCCTAATCATTATATTGATTGATTCCAATCAATCTTCTTACTTCAAAACTGAGTTACCTTAGTCTCTCTAATATTTGGAGGACTTCATGGAAGCACTTAAAAAAAACTCTCTGCCTCATCCGCAACCATTTTATTTGCCTCAGGGGAATGAAGTGGAGCTTTTTCAACATGCACATGCCCACCAACTTCCAATTTTGATTAAAGGACCAACAGGCTGTGGAAAAACTCGTTTTATTGAACATATGGCAAGTCAAATTGGCCTACCTCTATTCACTGTAGCCTGCCACGATGATTTAACCGCTTCAGATTTGGTGGGACGACATCTGATTGGTGCTGGAGAAACCGTTTGGCAAGATGGCCCTCTTACCAGAGCTGTAAGACAGGGAGGACTATGTTATTTAGATGAGGTGGTTGAGGCTCGCAAAGATACTACTGTTGTTATTCACCCATTAACAGATGACCGCAGGATCCTCCCCATAGATAGAACTGGGGAAATTCTTCATGCCACCGATAATTTCATGCTGATCGTATCTTATAATCCGGGCTATCAAAACCTGATCAAAGGATTAAAGCCCAGTACTCGACAAAGATTTATCTCTATCCGATTTGATTATCTTGCCAAAGAAAAAGAGATCGAGGTGGTGGTAACCGAAACGGGCATAGATAGCGCTTCAGCCGCACAACTGGTCAACCTGGCACATGCATTAAGGCGTTTGAAAGATGTCGACTTGGAAGAAGGTGCCAGTACTCGATTATTGGTATATGTAGCTCGTTTAATTCAAGCAGGGTTTGATCGAGTAGAAGCCTGTAGAGCGGCCTTAGTTGAACCATTAACCGATGATGAAGAAACTATTAAGGGATTAATGGAGGTTATTTATGCCACATTTGGACATTGAACAAAAAAACACAGCTGGCCAACCAGCCATGGCTTCTTTGCTTAACCTTACCCTGTTACCCATATTGGGATTTATTTGGTTAATCTTCATACAGATGAAGTCCAGTGATGGAAGCATTACTCATTATCATGCGCGATTTGGCATTAAACTTAATATTATAGCTGCTTTTTCTCTCTTTCTAGTCAGTGGCTTAATGATTTATTTCGGAGGATTTAATCAACCCTGGACCTGGGTAGTTGTTATCGGTTATTTCACAGTAGTTCATACTTTTTTTATTCTGTTGGCAGTTTGGGCTTTAGTTAGAGCATGGCAAGGACAACAGTTTTTTTCTCAAAAAAGTCCCAAAGCAACTCGAGAATAATATGGAAGAACAAGTCGGCCAGATTTGGGATAAATGGATCCAGTCAAAAGCCTATCAGGGTTTTCCTGAAGATAAGATCACCTTTGATCAAGTTAGTGGTGCAATTTCTGTTTATTTTAGAGCTCTGGGCGGTGAAACTGCTAAAAAGATCCTGGCCACAGGTAGCGCACATCAGAAAAGTAAAAAGAGCTGGTTACAAAAACTTTCTGGAACCGGTGATCGAGCTGAATTAAGTTGGCAAAATGCAGAATCCCTTTGCCTTCCATCTAAAATCGATGTCTTTCCAGACAAGCATCTCAACAGAAAATTGTATTTTTGGTTATCTATGTTGCAATCCATCCCTGAACAATCCCATAACTGGTTAGAAGATTGCGCCAAACGAACCATTATAGCCTTAACCTGTTGGCCTGGCTTTAAGACTGAATATCAAACACTTGTCGGAAACTATTTAGAGCTTAGACCTCCTTTAAATCGCTTTAACAAAACTCAAAGAGCGTTAGAACTTATTATTAGAAAAACCTTGTTAAATCCTGAACAAAACGCTATCTGGCCAAAAGAAGCACTACCGCCACATCCCGTCCTATTATGGCCTGATCCAATATCACACAATGCAACCCAGCCTTCACTCCAGAACTCAAAAGAAGATGAGAATAAACAGCAATCTTCTAAAAAAGCCCAACAACCACAAGACAAAAAAAAGCGTAAAGCAAAACGGGTAGAAGATCCAGATGGTAAAGATGGCATGTTGCTTTTCCGTTTTGAAAGTATTTTCAGTCAGGCAGAACAGGTTAATGTAGATCGTTGTACCGATGATGACGAAGATGATAATGCCATAAAAAACGCAGATGATATGGAAGAGTTATCAATTTCTCGAGGTGATTCCGGTTCCGGTAAATTAAAATTAGATCTCGATCTGCCTGGAGAAGAAGCCTACCGACTATCTCAAGTTGATGGGATCTTATTACCTGAATGGGACTACCGAGAGCAACGATTGAAAAATGAATTTTGCCGTCTGATTGATGACCATCCCGATCTCGGTGATCATATGGAATTACCTGAACACCTGAAACGTTTATCAAATCAATTAAAAAGACAGTTTTCTTCTTTATTACCTCATAGAATTTGGCTAAAAAATCAAACAGATGGAGATGAAATAGATCTGGATGCATGGCAACAGTTTACAGCAGAAAAATATGCCAATAATCCAGTATTAGAACCAGCTTTATATCAACAATTAAGAGCCAATCATCGAGATCTTTCCTGTTTTTTATTGGCTGACTTATCTCTTTCTACAGATGCCTGGGTTAATAACGAAAAAAGAGTCATTGATGTCATCAAAGAAACTCTATATCTATTTGCTGAAAGTTTGAGCATGACGGGTGATAGATTTGCCATGGGCGGTTTCTGGTCCAAAAAAAATGACCTGATCCGGTTCGTACAGCTCAAAAAATTTAACGAAAAACATAACGGCTCCGTACGTCAACGCATTGCGGGGATCACACCCGGTTATTACACCCGAATGGGAGCAGCCATTCGTCGTGCAACCCAATTATTGGAAAATGAAAGTACAAGTCAACGGTTATTATTATTACTAACTGATGGGAAGCCGAATGATCTTGATCTTTATGAAGGCCGTTATGGTATAGAAGATACCCGTCATGCCATTGCCGAAGCCCGAAAAAAAGGGATCTTGCCTTTCGCCATAACCATAGATCGACAGGCTGAAAGCTATCTGCCCTATATATTTGGAAAAAATAGTTTTTCCGTGCTCCAACATGCCGAAGAACTCCCCAAAAAACTACCTGCGCTATATGCCAAACTTACTGATTTGGCCTGATTTTCAAGTCCACTTAATTCTCTTTTGTAACCAAAAAGGCTCAGCAATTGCTGAGTCTTTCTAACAAACCTTATTGAAATAAAGCTTTCAAAAATTAACTCTGTGCCACAAGCTTGGCAACGGCCCGTTCAAAACCTGCCATAGACTCACGGATATCAGATTCTGAAATAAGTAACGAAGGAACCAGCCTTAACGTATTGGATCCAGCGATTAAAATCATTACGCCCTCTTCAAGTGCTGCAGTCATAAAAGCTTTTGCTTTACCAGTCCACTTTTCATTCATGGCACAGCCTATCATCAGACCCATGCCACGAATTTCTTCAAAGACCTGATGTTTGTCATTTATAGAGTGTAATAATTCTCGAAATAAACCTGCCTTTTGTTCAACACCCGCTAAAACCTCATCAGTATTAATAATCTCAAATACGGCTTTTCCCACAGCACCTGCTAAGGCATTACCACCATAGGTAGAACCATGACTACCAATACCCATGGCAAGCGCAACTTTATCTGTAGTAAGCATTGCACCTATGGGAAATCCACCACCCAAAGCTTTAGCAGAAGTTAAAATGTCAGGCGTTATCCCAAAATGCATATAGGCAAATAACTTACCAGTTCTTCCCATACCAGTTTGAATTTCATCTAAAACGAGCAACGCATTATGGGCATCACAAAGCTCTCGGACTTTTTTAATAAACGCCTCTGTACATGGAATAATACCGCCTTCACCTTGAATAGGCTCTAACACCACAGCACAAGTCTTGTCTGAAATGGCTTGCTCTAATTGTTCAAGATTATTAAATTCCAGATGAGTGATCCCAGCGGGAATAGGTTCAAAACCTTTGGTATATTTAGGTTGTCCACCCACACTTACCGTAAACAGAGTACGACCATGAAAGGCATTTTTAAAAGCAATAATTTCGTTCTTTTCCGGGCCAAAATTGTCATGTGCATACTTTCGGGCAAGCTTAAACGCAGCCTCATTAGCTTCACCACCAGAATTTGCAAAAAAGATCTTATCCGCAAAAGTCGCTTCAACCATCCTTTCAGCCAATTCCAAAATAGGTCGATTAGTATACACATTACTCAAATGCCATAACTTTTGAGACTGCTTATTCAAAGCTGCGACAACATCCGGATGACAATGCCCCACGGCATTGACTGCAATACCAGCAGCCAAATCGAAATATTGATTGCCCTGCTCATCCCATAACAGGGAGCCTTCACCCCTTACCGGAATAATAGCTGAGGGGGAATAATTAGGGACCATCACCTGGTCAAATGTTTCACGGGATACTTCGCTCATAATCTCTCTCAAATTCGATCAACAGACAACCCAGAGGTAGTCATCTTAATAAAATGCCTATCTTGCTGCTTTTGACAAAAAAATTCCAGCTTTTTAACTGGATATTTGTAACTCTTTGTTCACAAAACAGAGCTAAATATATCCCAAAACTATAACTACAAAAATATCTTTCATTTCTGACTGGGCTATGGGGTATTTTTTCAGCTATTTATCTATTAAAAATAACAGAGTTTAACCCAGCTCTGAGTTTATACATTGTAAAATACCCCTGCCCCCTTACCCGTAAATTGTTGATTTGAAGTGTCCGTCAAATTGAGGGAGCTTTATCCAAAGCGAATATATGATGTTTTGCTCTGATAGCTCAATCTTGATATTTTTAAGAATCGATAAAATTGTGTATAATGAAAGATCTTTCCATCTAACTAAGCAGCGAAACCCACCCACTAAATGACCATAATACGCCCAGTCCAGAAAACTGACTTAGAAAAGCTCTATATGTTAGCCAAACAAGCAGGTCACGGTTTGACGACGTTGCCAGCAGATCGAGATCGCCTGGAAGATAGGATTAATGCTTCTATTGCAGCCTTCAGCAAAGAAAAGGATGTACCGGAAGATGAATATTATTTATTTGTTCTGGAAGATTCAGAGACTGGAGAGGTTATAGGAACGAGTGCTTTGGATGCTGCAGTCGGTATGAAACAGCCCTTCTATACGTATAAAGTGGGTACTGTGGTTCATAGTAGTCCTGATTTAGATGTTCATAACCCCAGAGAGTTATTGTTACTGTGTAATGATTACACTGGTACGACTGAGATGTGTACATTATTTCTGTCTCCAGATCGTAGACATCACTCCAACGGTAAATTGCTATCAAAATCCAGGTTTTTGTTCATCAAACAATTTCCCGATAGGTTTTCAGAACGAGTAATCGCCGAGCTTCGAGGCATTTCTGATGATAATGGACATTCTCCCTTTTGGGATGCTTTAGGTGGTCATTTTTTTACCATGACCTTTGCTGAAGCCGATAAAATTAGTGGATTGGGAAAAAATCAATTTATTGCTGAATTAATGCCTAAGTACCCCATCTACATTTCATTATTACCAAAAGCGGCACAAGATGTGATAGGAAAAGTACATTCTGCCACTCGTCCGGCACTCAAACTATTAAAAGCTGATGGCTTTCGTTATCATGGATATGTCGATATTTTTGATGCAGGCCCTACAATTGAATGTGATACAGATAATATCACCACCATCGTCAAATCAAGCAGACATAATGTACAAATATCGACAGAATCAAATCCGCAATATACAACACAGAAATATTTGATTGCCAATACTAAACGTGAAGAATTCCGTGCCTGTATTGTGCAGTTACCAGCGCTAATCGAAGGTATGATTACCCTGTCTCCTGAGACGGCAAAAAAATTAAAAGTCGTAGCAGGTGATGAAGTTTTACTATCACCCATGACCTGATCCTATTGCTACTCATTCTAATAGAAACATCATTTAACTTTTAACCATATTATAGCTTGAGCAAACTATGACAGCATTTGAAATAAATTTTGACGGGTTAGTTGGTCCAACTCACAATTACGCAGGTTTGTCTGTGGGTAATGTTGCTTCACTTAATAATGCTTCTTCTATTTCCAATCCTAAAGAAGGTGCTTTGCAGGGTTTAGAAAAAATGAAGGCCCTACATGAGCTGGGTTTAAAGCAAGGTATTATTCCCCCTCTGGAAAGACCCGATGTTTCTATATTAAGGCAACTTGGCTTCAAAGGAAGTGATGTACAGGTTATTTCTACCGCAGCTAAACAGGCTCCTAAGCTTCTTGTGGCTGTATCTTCTGCTTCAAGTATGTGGACGGCTAATGCCTGTACTATGGCCCCTAGTGCTGATACGGCCAACAAAAAAGTTCATTTCACTGCTGCTAACCTTTCTAACAAATTCCATCGCTCAATTGAATGGCCTACGACTAGCGCTATTTTAAAAGCTATGTTTTCAGATCCTGAATATTTTGAACATCATCGAGCACTGCCGGGTGGTGACCATTTTGGTGATGAGGGAGCGGCTAATCATACCCGTTTATGTCAAGACTATGGTGATAAGGGTTTACAATTTTTTGTCTTCGGTAAATTCGCTTTTGATGATAGTAAACCTGCACCTTCAAGATTTCCGGCCAGACAAACATTTGAAGCATCTGAAGCTATTGCCCGATTGCACCAACTCGATTCTGAGCATACAGTTTTTGCCCAACAAAACCCTGAAGTCATTGATCTGGGCGTTTTTCATAATGATGTTATCGCAGTAGGCAATGGCAATGTGTTGTTTTATCACGAGCAGGCTTTTTATGAGCCAGAAAAAGTGATTAGTGAGCTCAATCAAAAATATCCAGGCAGTAAACCACTCGAATTCATCAAAGTTTCATCAAATCAGGTTAATTTATCTGATGCAGTCAATTCTTATCTTTTTAATAGTCAGTTAGTCACACGAAAAGAAGGCGGCATGATGTTAATTTGTCCTTCAGAATGTAGAAACAACCTCCATGTTAATGCCTATTTAGAAGAATTAGTTGCTTCTAATAATTCTATTAAAGAAGTCAAAATCTATGACGTAAAACAAAGTATGCGTAATGGTGGCGGCCCTGCCTGCCTGCGCCAACGTGTGGTTTTAACTCAGGAAGAATTAACCAAAATGAATCAAGCTTGTTTGATGAATGAAATCCTCTACTCAGAGCTTAAAGGCTGGATTAACTCAAATTACCGAGATCAAATGACTGAATCGGATTTAGCCGATCCCAATTTGTTATTTGAAAATAGAAAAGCACTAGATGAACTTACGCAGATATTGAAACTGGGAAGTGTTTATCCTTTTCAGCAGGTTTAATAAAATATGAACGCCACGAAGCATATACCCATTCTTAGTGACGTAAGATTTAATTTCTATTAAGCCACTCCTTCAAAGTTTTGTAGTTTACCAGTTACAATTTCTAATCAACCCCAAAAGCATCGATCAATGGCTGGTATTCCGACTCTACACCAGCCCAGGGCTTTAATGATTGATCATTAACTTCTTTTCTTACCTGTTTGTAACTCAATGTACTGACGATACGTTTGTTTTCATGGAAATTCAGACATGCTTCTTCGAAAGGTAGTTCGCAGTAATCCAGTAATTTTCTAACTTCCGGTTCGAAATTTTGAACCAGATCCTCATATTGAATGGTTTTCATATTCAATTCAGGTAACTGCTCTGACCAAAAATTCATCAGGTTCTGATAGAGCTTATAATATTCAATTAGCTCATTAAAATCTGAGGCATAAGAGTGATGTGGTCGTAAGTTTTGTTTGTAGATGGATATACAATTAGCAACAGGGTGGCGCTTACAATGGATAATTTTGGCGTTAGGAAATATTTTATGAATAATCGCTATATGTAAAAAATTGTGGGTGAATTTATCTATAATTCTGGAAGCCTTATTGGAATGCTGTCCTAATAATTTCATATAAGATTCAGTCAACTGTTCAAAGTCATTTGGTTGCCATTTTTCCAGTAAACTCATGCAACCATAAACTGTGTTTTTAGTGTGTGAATTATCAATTCTATTCGACAGACTTTGATTAATTAAACGAGTCAAATAAGGTACTTCTCCCGCACCAAATCCTTCTGAATGGGCAGCTAGAATACTCTCTACTAATGTAGTTCCTGAACGGGGCATTCCGACAATAAACACTGGTCGTTTTGAATCATTTATCGGGATTAATTTAGGTAAATTAGAAATGTCTAAACGAATTTTTTCAAATTCTTGTGTATAGTTTATTCGTTTATCGACTAATTTTTGATGATTGATTTTATTGGCCAGATGTAGGTACTTAAAGGATTTTTGTTGTTCAACATCAGCAAAATTTTCAGATAAAGAGAAATAAAGGTTTTTAAGTACAGCGTCCCTGACGTCCAGGGCAGAAATTGTGTTTTCAATTTTTTCAAGCAAAGGGAGTTCTAGTTTCCCACACCATAATAAAGCTTGTAGATAGTTAGCATCATTAGTAATTTCTATTTTAGAAAGATGTTCACGTGCATCGTTAATTAACCCCACTTCCAATAAACGATGAATATATATTATTAAATCTGGTGTTCCCGACTTTTTAACGAGTCCTTTGAGTTGTTCAATGTGGTAGCGAGCTTTATGATACCAGTTTAATTTGATGTATATTTGTAAATAGAGAAAGTGTATTGATAAGTTCTCTGGTATGCCTTCCAGGTTTTTCAGAGCTTCTATGTAAAGGGATTTTTTAACTAATATATCGGCAATATTAAACCGGATCTGTGGTTGTTTCGGCGCAATGAGATCTGTTTTTTTGAAATTTTTCAGCGCATTATCATAATCTTTATTTTCACCATTTAAATTTGCCAGGGTAAAAATTAAATTTGGATTGTTATCTGTTAATGCAACAGCCTTTTCCTGTGCTTCAATTGCTTTTTCTATATTTCTGGACATACGGTACGTCATTGCAAGATTACTCCATAGGCCCGGATCTTTTGGAGTTTTGTCAGACATCTTTTGTATGATGGAGATAGCTTCATCATATTTTTTTAATTGAACCAATGACTCAGCTTTTATATTTAAAAGATGTTTATTTTCAGGATCTCTTTGTAAATACATTTCGCAAATATCTAAAGCCTTTTGTGGCTCACGCTTATCTAATAACTGTTGCATTTTATCAATGTCTTTGCGAAATTTACGTATTTGACTCATTTCAATCCATACTCTTTTTTATAAAATCATTTCGTAACTATTCAGCTACTGGTGCATTTGGCAACTCGCTGAATAGTTACATCATGTCAAGAACTGGAAGTTTACCGCTTAATCACAATAAAGTTAAGTTGCAGTTTACTTTCTATATTTTAAAAATGGGACATTAAAATTCAAATACAAAAAAACCGCCAGAAAGGCGGTTTTTTTAATAAGGTTCTTTTTAGCTAAATGCTAATCAGAAGAACCCATTTTTTCTTTAAGCAAATCACCCAATGTTGTTGGAGATGATGTTACAGTTTCCGGCTTGCTGAATTCTTTTACAGCGACCGCTTCTTCTGCAACATCTTTTGCTTTAATTGAAAGGCTGATAACTCGGTTTTTACGATCTACACCAATAATTCTGGATTCAATCTCATCACCAACTTTCAAATGCTTGCTTGCATCTTCAACGCGCTCAGAACTGATTTCTGAAGCTCGTAATTGACCTGTAACTTCTGGAGCCAATTCGATAGTTGCAGCTTTTGCATCAACTTCAATGATTTTACCCATTACAGTTGTATTCTTAGGATTAGCTGCAATAAACTCAGAGACAGGATCGCTTTCTAATTGCTTAATACCTAAAGAAATACGCTCGCGTTCCGGATCAACAGATAATACAACTGCTTCAACTTCTTGCCCTTTCTTGAAGTGACGAACGGCTTCTTCACCGGTTTCATTCCAGGAAAGATCAGAAAGGTGAACCAATCCATCTATACCGCCATCAAGTCCAATGAATACACCAAAGTCAGTAATCGATTTAATTACACCGGAAACTTTGTCATTTTTGTTATTGGTGGTTGAGAATTCATTCCATGGGTTAGGCACACATTGCTTAACACCAAGTGAAATTCGACGACGCTCTCCATCAATATCAAGTACCATAACTTCAACTTCATCACCCACATTAACAACTTTGCTTGGGTGAATGTTTTTGTTAGTCCAATCCATTTCAGAAACGTGAACCAAACCTTCAACGCCTTCTTCAACCTCAACGAAACAGCCATAATCGGTCAGGTTAGTGACTCGACCTTTGATACGGCTACCTTCAGGGTAACGGCTTTCAATGTCTAACCAGGGATCTTCGCCCAACTGTTTCAAACCAAGAGATACGCGAACTTTTTCTTTGTCGAACTTAAGGACACGAACATCAATTTCATCACCAACTTGTACCACATCACCAGGATGCTTAACACGTTTCCAAGCCATATCAGTGATATGCAATAAGCCGTCAACTCCACCCAGATCAACAAAAGCACCATAATCAGTCAGGTTTTTAACTATACCTTTAACGATATGACCTTCTTCCAGATTTTCTAATAATGCATCACGTTCTGCGCTTGTTTCTTTCTCGATAACACTACGACGAGAAACAACTACGTTATTACGCTTTTGGTCAAGCTTAATAACTTTAAATTCTAATTCTTTACCTTCAAGGTGAGTGGTATCGCGTACTGGGCGAACATCAACCAATGAACCAGGCAAGAATGCTCTGATAGAGTCAATCTCAACTGTAAATCCGCCTTTAACTTTACCTGTGATGACACCCAAAATGGTTTCTTCAGCAGCAAAAGATTTTTCAAGAGAGATCCAGCATTCCATACGTTTAGCACGTTCACGAGATAATCGAGTTTCACCATATCCATCTTCGATGGCTTCTAGTGCAACGTGAACAGTATCACCAACTTTAACGGTATAAGTACCATCATCGTTACGGAATTCTATAAGAGGGATAACGCCTTCAGACTTAAGGTTGGCGTCAACAGTTACAGTTTCATTATCAACGGCTATTACATGGCCTTCAATAATTGAACCTGTTTGCATTTCAAGTTCGTTAAAACTTTCTTCGAGGAGATCGGCGAAACTTTCGCTCATTAGTCATTACCTGATTTAAATTAGAGTGATAATTTAGGCTTAGCTTTAACGTCGGCTTAAACTAATTTCACACTAACGGTTTTTTGGTCCACTTAAATATCCAAATTAAAATGGGTTGCCATCATTTAATCTACTTCATCATCCTTGAGCAGATCTCAATTATCTTAAAAAACTTGTTTATTCAGTTTTTACTGCATAAAGCTGACAGCTAAAGTTGCTAAAAATCCAACTTCTCTCATTGTTTAACAATACATTCTGGCCAGATATTTTTTACATCTTCCATAATCATATCAACAACTTGAGAGATCCTTAGACTTGTGGTGTCAATAGTTTTTGCATCTTCAGCGGCAACCAGTGGTGCCACTGTACGATTCCGATCACGCTCATCACGCTCACAGATGTCTTTCAAGAGGGCCGAGATTCTAGCATTTTCGCCCTTACCTTTCAACTGCTTATAGCGTCTTTGAGCCCGTTCCTCAGGGCTTGCTTCAAGGAATATTTTAAGGGGTGCTCTGGCGAAAACAACCGTACCCATATCTCGTCCATCTGCAATTAAGCCCGGAGCTTGTCTAAAAGCTCTTTGTCGACGTAAAAGTGCTTCTCTCACTCTCGGTAATACGGCAATAGCAGAAGCATCTCGACCCGTTTCCTCTGTACGTAGTACTGCATCAACAGTTTCACTTTCAAGAATGACGGAAACCAGTTCGGATTGTGGTTTAAGGGTAAATGACACATCCAGATGAGCCGCCAGCGCAACCAAAGCTTCTTCATTATCAATATCAACCTGATGGCGTCTTGCTGCTAATGCCAGAACTCGATATAAAGCACCTGAATCCAATAGTTGCCAACCCAACTTTTTAGACAAAATTTTACTAACAGTTCCCTTCCCCACTCCACTTGGACCATCAATGGTGATCACTGGAACTGATGCTGTAGAATTAGCCTTGTTAGGACTCATCGATTAGTGACCAATTTTAATGCTTCAATGAAACGTGAATTTTCTTCTGCCAAACCAATACTCACACGTAAATGCCTGGGCATTTCATAGTTTGCAACAGGACGTACAATCACCCCCTGATGTAACAATTTTTGATAGAGCTCTCCTGCATCACAATCCATATCCACTGTCAGGAAATTTCCCATTGATGGAATATAGCCATAACCTGATTGCTCTAATTCAGAAGTTAAATATTGCATGCCTTCGCTATTCACTTTGACAGCCTGACTCAGAAAATCAGTATCTTTCATGGCTGCTGTAGCAGCAGCCAACGCCAGGCTATTGACGTTGAAAGGTTGTCGTACGCGATTTAATAATCCAGCAATATCCCCATGGCTAATACTATAACCCACTCGTAAACTGGCTAATCCATATGCTTTTGAAAAAGTTCTGGTAATAATAAGGTTAGGGAACTCCGACAACCAGTTAATGGTCTGCGGGTAATCTGCATGATCGACATACTCATAATAGGCTTCATCTAATACCACGATGACGTTTTCTGGCACACGTTGCATAAACTCTCTAAGCTGCTTCGAGTACAAACAGGTACCTGTGGGATTATTAGGGTTGGCAATAAAAATAAGACGACATTTGGGTGTAATGGCATCGGCCATGGCATCTAAATCATGCCCAAAATCTTTAGCTGGCACCACAACTGCTTCAGCTTCTACTGCTTTGGTCACAATAGGATAGACCACGAAAGCATGTTGAGAAAAAATAACTTCTGAACCTGGGCCTGCAAATGTTCTGGCAATAAGATCCAGTACATCATTAGAACCATTGCCCAAAGTAAGCTGTTCCATGGTACAACCCAGTTGTTGGCAAATAGCTTCTTTTAAATAATAACCATTAGCATCAGGATACCGAGCAATTTCACTCAATTCACAATGAATGGCTTCTATGGCGTGAGGACTGCATCCCAGTGGGTTTTCATTACTAGCCAGTTTAATAATATTGGTAATACCCAGCTCTCTTTCAAGTTCACTTACTGGCTTACCAGGTAAATAAGGATGAAGTGAACGGATCCCTTCATTGGCTAGCGCATTTAGATCACAATGCATATTTAACTCCCATTTTTAAAACTTAGAGAAAGATCCTTCGACTTCGCAAGATCCTTCGACTTCACTTATTGCCATGGATAGCATGGCAGTTAATCTCTCCCTGCATAAATTGCACTTCCCACATCCATGTGGGTCGTATGCAGTAAATGCAGGGCAGCTAATGCTCCCGGCATTACCACTGCATACCCTCCATCCCTGGAGGTAAGCCATTTCCTGTCAGGACGACAATCAGCTGTTGTCATCAGCAAAGCTTTTCATGAATTCGATTAACGCATCAATACCCGACTGAGGCATGGCGTTGTAGATGCTGGCCCGCATTCCACCAACGGAACGATGTCCATTTAAACCATAAAGACCGACTTTTTCTGCTTCAGACAAAAATAATTCGTTCAAGTTGTTGTCGGCCAATAAAAAAGGAACATTCATACGTGAACGGCTATTTTTTGATATGGGATTAGAATAAAAATGGGAGCCATCAATAAAATCATAAAGGCGTTTTGCCTTGGAAGCATTATGCAGTTCCATCACTTCTAATCCACCCTGTTTTTTTATCCAGTCAAATACTCTGGCGGCCACATATAAGGGAAAAACAGCTGGCGTATTATAGAGAGAGCCGTGTTTAGCATAGGTTTGGTATTGAAAAAGTGAGCCTAATTTTTCATCAGCATGGCTCAACAAGTCATCACGAATAATCACCAGAGTTAAACCCGAGGTTCCAATATTTTTCTGAGCGCCAGCGAAAATCAGTCCAAATTTGGAAACATCAATCGGCTTTGAAAAAATATTGGATGACATATCGGCTATCAAGGGCACATCCTGGCCATAAAGTTTTTGAAGATCCGGTGTTTCCTGATATTCAACACCACTGATAGTTTCATTGGTCGTGTAATATAAAAACTGGGCACAGCTACTCTCATTTCCAGCAGTCTCAGAAGAAACTGAAATATCCCAATCTTCAAATTTTTTCAAAGATATATGCCCATGTTCGTCTTTGATGAGGCCTTCAATGCTGTTGACATCACCTACTTTTTTCGCCTCTTCTACAGCCTTAGATGACCAGGTTCCGCTATGCACGTAATCCATTTTTCCAACATCAACCCCAGGTTGATAAATATTCATGGGGATCATGGAAAATTGATGGCTGGCACTTCCATGAATAAATAATACCTGATAGTTATCAGGCACTTTGAGCAAATTTCGAACATCTGCTTCAGCCTGCTTAAGCATTTGTTTAAAAGGTTGGCTACGATGTGATATTTCCATCACCGAACGATTCAGTCCCTGCCAATTAAGTAAGTCTTTTTGAATTTCTAACATGACAGGAGCCGGCAACATGGCCGGTCCTGAACTGAAGTTATATGTGGTGTGTTGTTTTTGCGTCATAGATTGTTATGGAGCGTTTATCAGAGAGAGCCCAGAGTATTGATAATTAATATCTTGAGTTCTCTTTTGCTACCTACTCGTCTTCGTCCTCAGAATTGTTTTCATCAGGACTTTTTTCATCAGAACTGCTCTCTTCAGAACTGTTAGTTTCTTGATCCTGAGTTTCTGAACCTGAAGCTGTTTCAGTCGAACTTTCAACCGCTTGATTCTGGTTTTCATCTAATTCAACAGCTTCTTCATCTTCTTCGTCCGGCAGTTCTTCAATACGTTGCATACCGGCAAGTAATTCACCTTTAGATAATTTAATTAGAGTGACACCCTGAGTATTTCTTCCCATCACTCTAACTTCATCAGTACGACTTCTAATAAGTGTTGCACCATTGGTAATAAGCATGAATTCATCACCATCAACAACAGGTACAGCTCGCACCACAGAGCCATTACGTTCAGAAGTTTGAATGGCTATTACTCCTTGTCCGCCACGACCACGAACAGGGAAATCTTCCATTGAGGTTCGCTTACCATAACCATTTTCAGTCGCCACTAAAACCTGTGCATCATCTTCAACCACAACCAGTGAAACCAGCTCATCATCACCTAATAATCGCATACCCCGAACACCACGAGCGACACGCCCCATAGAACGAACCTGATTTTCGTTATAACGAATAGCTTTACCACTTTTGCTAAACATCATCACTTCATTATCGCCATTGGTGAGATTTACACCGATTAGATACTCATTTTCGAGTAAGTTTGTCGCAATAATACCGTTAGCACGAGGGCGAGAAAAATCCATAAGTGGCGTTTTCTTAACGGTACCAGTGCTGTATGCCATAAACACATACTGATCTTCACGATATTCACGAACCGGCAGAATAAAGGCAATTTTTTCATTTTTATCAAGGGGTAATAAATTCACAATAGGTTTACCGCGAGAACCACGACTGGCCTCAGGTAATTCATAAACTTTTAACCAGTAAACCTTACCTTTATTGGAGAAACACAAAATATTATCATGGGTATTGGCAACCAATAATCGTTCGATAAAGTCTTCATCTTTCATTTTGGTGGCTGATTTGCCTCTGCCACCACGACGTTGAGCCTGATATTCTCCTAAGGAAAGATATTTAACATAACCCTCATGAGAAAGCGTCACCACAACATCTTGTTCAGTAATTAAATCTTCTAGCGTTAAATCAAGACGGTTTTCAATAATTTCTGTGCGTCTGGCATCACCAAAACTTTCAAGCTCTTGCTCTAATTCTTCACAAATTACTTCCGTTAGACGTTCTTTGGAATTTAAGATTAATAACAGTTCTGTAATTAACTCAATTAATTCACGGTAATCTTTGAGAATTTTTTCATGCTCAAGCCCTGTTAACTTGTGCAATCTTAAGTCCAGAATTGCCTGAGCCTGCTCAAATGACAACTTGTAATTGCCATCTTTTACACCAAATTCAGCACCTAAGCCTTCTGGCATACAAGCATCGGAACCAGCACGTTCCAACATTTCCGCTACATCACCAACTGGCCAGCTTCTTTCCATCAGCTCAACTTTAGCAACAGCAGGACTTGCCGATTGTTTAATAAGCGCAATAATGGGATCAATATTAGCCAGAGAAATAGCCAGACCTTCTAAAATATGTGCTTTTTCACGGGCTTTTCTAAGTTCAAAGATAGTACGACGCGTCACCACTTCATTTCTGTGGTTGGTGAAGGCGGTTAACATTTCTTTCAAATTAAATAATCGAGGGCGGCCATTAGAAATAGCCACCATATTGATACCGAAAACATTTTGCATTTGAGTCTGGGCATAGAGATTGTTGAGGATCACTTCAGGTACTTCACCTCGACGAAGCTCAATCACCGCTCTCATACCATCTTTATCAGACTCATCTCTAAGGGCGCTGATCCCTTCAATCTTTTTATCTCTAACCAGTTCTGCAATTTTTTCAACCAGACGGGCTTTATTGACCTGATAAGGTAATTCATCAATAACGATCTGTTGACGACCAGAAGTTTGGCCATCAACAAATTCAATATGAGAGCGTGCTCGAACATAAATCTTGCCACGGCCTGTTTTGTAACCATCAACAATGCCTTTACGGCCATTGATGAATCCAGCCGTTGGGAAATCCGGACCAGGGATATATTCCATTAATTCTTCAACGGTCAATTCGGGATTTGCTATCAGAGCCAAACAGCCTTTAATCACTTCACTGATATTATGGGGAGGAATGTTAGTCGCCATGCCCACTGCGATACCAGAGGAGCCATTTATCAATAAATTTGGTACACGAGTAGGCATAACCGTAGGTTCGGACTCTGAACCATCATAATTTTCTGCAAAATCAACGGTTTCTTTATCCAGGTCGGCCAATAACTGATGAGCCATTTTTGTCATACGCACTTCGGTATAACGCATAGCTGCCGGTGAATCACCATCAACCGAACCAAAGTTACCCTGACCATCAACCAACATATAGCGCAAAGAAAATGGCTGAGCCATACGCACCATGGTGTCATAAACCGCAGTATCACCATGAGGGTGATACTTACCAATGACATCACCGACCACACGGGCTGATTTTTTATAAGCTTTATTGTAATGATTGCCCAAATCGTTCATCGCAAACAAAACGCGACGATGTACAGGCTTTAATCCATCACGAACATCTGGCAATGCACGCCCTACAATTACGCTCATAGCATAATCGAGGTATGAAACTTTCATCTCATCTTCAATATTAATCGGAACGATTTCTTTGGTCATATCACTCATAATTTGAAAATTCTCTTATTTTTCTGTGAGTTAGTGAAAAATCTGGTATTTAAAAAGCTGTCCATTATATCACAGAACTCAAGTAATACAGCTGTTTTCATTAAGAATGTGCACAACAAAAGATGATGCTGTAGAAGAGGATTTAAGTGGAGGAATTGGGCAGAATATTATGTCAATAGGACATTACAGTGCTATTTAAGTATTTAACCTGTTTTAAGACGAAAAGGATTTTTTAATTTGCCGTTGTGGATCCTGTCTGCCATGTATTCCCATTTCAGGGTGTTCAATATGAACCGCTGTTAGCTGTTAATAAGTGATGAAATCAATAAATTATCAAATAATTCCCCTATCTCCTGTTTTAATGTTTAATTTAATGAATCATTACCAATTACTCACTAATCGTTGTTGATTTAAATCATTTGTTGACAATTGTATATTAAACGTTATTTTAAACATAGGCACTAAACTATTAAAAATCAGAGCCAGAAATTAATTAACTAAAAGGACGCTACGATAATGCCTATAGATAGGAATGTAAAACTTCAAGTAAAAACACTAGGAGCGGAGACTTTTGTTGAAGGGCCATGGAATTTCACAAAATCGGATATAGCGGATCAAAATTATGCCTACAAATACTTAAATGACTCAGGTGAACCCATCACTTCAAAAACTATCTTTAACTTAGAGTATGGAAAGAAAGCACAATTCAAAGTGACGCTCATCGAAGAGAGTAATGGAAATTTAGCAATCTCGGATGGCTTCAGTTTTATATCGGTAGTTGGGACATTTAACCATGTGGTACAGGACTCGGCCTTAAAAGCTTTAACGGACAACCAAAGCCCCTTCTGCCTGAACGGTGCTGGCGCAATCGAGGTTACACCACAAAAAATAACTGAAATGGCAATACTTGATACCAATCAAACATTGAACGATTGTGGACTATATGAAATTAAACTATTCGTACAGGATATCTCAAGTAAGGCTGTTTTTTCCTGTGATCCCCAGGTACGAAATGATGAACCACCACCCTAAAATCTGTAGAGTCTCTTAATTTAAAGTGAGAGCTAGAATATTAATGAATGATAAAACCTTCAGATTTTATTTTTTTGTGTAATATCAATTAGACCCAACATAAAATTATAGTCAAGAGAATTATAACTAGACTTTGAATATTGCTTAAACCAGGGGTCATTCGAATTTAATTGTTGTAAAATCTTTGATGTTATTAAATAATTCGCCATCATCGGATAATTTTGCTTATTACTGTCCAAACTCACCAACATAAGTTTTTTAAGTATTTTAAGTTCGGACAACATCTCTTTATCCAATAAATTGTTTTTTGATTTGAAAACAACAACTTTATTCAAAATAATTTTTGAATATAATAATAATTTATTATTTTTCGAGAAGTTTGTTACAAATAAATTTTGTGCCTGTTTAATCGCCGAAAAAGCACTGACATTCTGATTTAGAATACTCATTAATTTAGCTTGCTGTATTAATAAACGTATATGTAAATCTTTTATTTTTTGAGTATATTTCTCTTGTACCTTAAATTCGCTCACTAAGGTATTGGCTTTATCTAAATCCAGGAAAACATCATCAATATTTTGTTGATGGCGAAACACTGCCATAGACAGAATGTAACTACGCAGCAAGTTTTCCTTGAACTGATAATTTTCGGGGTCGTTGTCGATGAGTATATATAAATATTTTTGCGTATTGTTAGAATGCTCAACTGCATTTACCAGTTCGCCAACATCAAAAAATGACAATGCAACACGATACTCCGAAATCGCTAAATCATAAAGCCAATTATAATTACTGGGTTGTGAATCATAAACAACCTGTGTTTGTTTCAATGCTTGTTGGTAATACTTTAGTGTCAGCCGTACTTTTCCACTTCTTTTCTTAATATTACCCTGCCATGATAGTGTATCAGCTAAAGCAGCTCTAATAACGTAATTATCTTGCTCTAATTGTAATAATGCTCGTTTGATCTTCGCTGACTGTTCAAAATAGTTAGCAGCCAACTCAAGTCGATTCGTTTTTTCAGCAAGAGAACCCAAATTATTCAATGCATAAGACTTTTCTAATCGCCAGCCTTGTTGTTCTGGCTCCAACTCCAACAATCGTTCAGCATAGGTTAAATAGTTCTGCCAATAAGGTTCAACATTTATATAGTGCTTCTGAATATAATCTATATATCCCAACCAATATTCTGTAAGCATGATCTGATTGAGAAAATCAATATCGTTGCTTTTCCTGGTTAGGGCCGCATCCAGGATTTTTTTACTTTGTTTGAAATAATTTAAAGCCTTAGCATAATTCAATTTCTTGACTTCAACCTGCCCCAAAACATTGATGGCTTCAATGCGCTGCAACAATGTTCTATCTGATAAATGACTAAAATCAGATGAACTAAAATAACCGACAACTTTTGCACCTACAATATCCAACAAAGCCAACTTACCCAGTGGTTCCAATTTATCTTTTAAATCACTTAAGATAAATGAAATAAGATCCTCAGCATTTGCATTAGCCTGGTTAATCAACCTGTTTTTTTGCTGAACTGACCAGGTCAACCAACTCATCACAATTAAAGACATAAACAAAGCAGATGCAGTAACCACTTTAACTCGGTTAACAAACGAAACTTTCTTTATAGAAGCCTGAATAAACTCAATTTCATTGTTACTCAACATAAAATGTGGATCTGCCAGAACAATTTCAGCTCGTTTAAGAGATTGATTTGAACTATTTAAAAAATTCTTATTCTTATTATGATACAACCAACGCTCAGTCATCATTTTCACATCATACCTTGAATACAACAGCTTAATATGAACATTGATCCAGTCTCGCATCTTCGACCAATGCGTTAACAATGTATCATGTGCTATATTGACCAAAGCCTGCTGGCCGATTTGCTGAAACCGAAAAATCCCCACATTGATAAAAGCTCTGATCAATAATTGCTTGTTTTCAGGAAAAACATCAATACAAACGGGCTCTGCGGCAACGACCGCTTCTCCACTGGTATTTAATATAATCAAACTAAAAAGAACCTCATCAAATCTAGACTGCTCATCCACCGATAAAGATTGCCAAGTATGCTCAGCAATCTGAGAAAAACACCCGCCAATACCACCGATCAGCTCAAAAGCCTCAAAAGTTAACTGTTTGCCTTTTTTATGATGATATAATTTCTCTAACAAACACTGAATAATAGCAATCGAGGCTGGGTTGATTTGAAGTTGATGTATGATCTCTGTATCAAGACTTTCTCGTTGTTCAGAATCGTATTCAAACGTTAACCCTGCAGCCGCCGCAGGCTTCAGGATCAGGTCAATAATTTCATTAGTGCTAAATTCGGGGAGTTCATACTCAATAGTATGGGGATATCGGCGCAAGTATTTATCCAAACTTGGCAAATATTCTTCCCTGATTGCTGTAATTAACAAACATCTATTAGTTTCAAATAAACTCTCTAAAATATGAAAAAAGCATTCGATATCCTCCTGCTTTTGAACTAGATAAAATATAATTTCAATTTGATCAACAAACAAAACAAATGGTTCTTTGTCTTCATTAACTACCCAATTCTTAGCAAGAATAACAGCCTTCAAATCACTATTCTTAAGCTCTAACTGATTATCAACACCTGTTTCATTAACATTGGTTGTAATTTGAGGAAAAATAAGAAGCTTTGCTTCAATTAAAAAATCCAACAAAACTAGGTGGGCAGGTTGAAATACAGATTGTGATTGAACTAAATATTCAGATAAATTCAATTCATAGCAGAGTTTATAATTCTGTTTATGTTCCGAATTTAATCTTTTTAGTTCTGGTAACAAACCTGCCTGAACCAAAGAAGTTTTACCAGAACCGACACCACCATATAATGATAACCAGGCCGAACCACCACTTTTTAAATTCGTAACCTGGGTAACAATTTCGTTAACAACCTGATTTCGACCAAAGAATATATCTTGCTGTTCTTCTCGGTAAGGCTTTAAACCAGGGTAAGGTGAATACTCGGTCCAAAAAGGTTCAACATAACTATTATCAACATCAAAACCTTTGACTTTAGCAACAACCATATAACCTTTTTTAGATACAGTTTTAATAAAAGTTCGTGTTTTAGACGTATCACCAAGTGCTTTTCTCAGTTGAGTAATACATTTGTGAACCGCGCTATCATTAATATATTGATTGGGCCAACAAGCATCAAGCAGGTCCTCCACACTAACAATGCTCCCCTGATGAGCACATAAATAAACCAAAACCTCCATTACTTTAGGTTGTACATTGTTAATTCCATCTGAAGATCTAATCAAACTCTTAGTGGGATCAATGTATAAGTTCTCTAAATAGAAGGGTTTCCCACTCAAAATTGCTTCTTTATCCATCAACATACTCTCTGTATTTATTTTTATTATTTATCGAATAATATTTTTTATTTTTTCGGAGCTTGCTTTTAATAATAACACATTGATTTATAAGTGTTTTTAAATTGGTAAGATTTTGGTAAGAAAAAGATAGGTTTTGGTAAGGACTGTTATTCGTTTTTTCAATATGTTTGGTTGCGAGTGAGCAGATTTGTTTTTTATTAATGCTTTGTGTGTTTACAGAGATAAGAGTCGAAAACAGGTTCACTTATTTAAATAGAAGTATGGACTAGGACTCAAATCATGAAAAAAGCAGATTAAAGCAAAATCATAATTTGATTTTAGTGTTATTGGGTCATAAACCAATAACATCCAAACCGGCTTTTAAAAGTCAAACATATGGTGAAATAAAGATCTCTGTGGTCTTTAGCCATGTTGTTATAGCTAATGAAAAAAACCTATAACATTAACAACAATTTAAGGAAAACAATTATGTCAAAAATTTTAAAACTAAAAGATAATGGTAAAGACTTTGGTTATGTAACATTAGATGGAGAAGTATTTTACGGTAATGGAAGTAAGTCTGATGCTGTTAAATTTGAACTTGAACATTATAAGGATGGTTCAGATGCTCATTATTTTAAGATTGCTGGTACGAAAGAATCTTATATGGATGTGAAATATTCATCTTCAAGACTGCAAGTTGTAAAACCTACTTTTAGTGTAGGAAGTTCATCTATATGTGCATGGGAACTTGTGGGTGGTGAGCTACGCATGATTATTAAGAAAAAATTCACTGGAAAATGTCTGAGTCGTAGCACTTCTGACTTACGTAGTGAAGCTCTTTATGGAAACCTAACTGGACATCATTGTGACGTTACAATAGAAGATGCCTAATAACTCATAACAAAAGCTAAAGCCTATCAGGCTGCTGTAGGACACCCATAACTTACATCACTTCTATGATCAGGTTATGGGTTCCCAACATTGCCTTAACACGGGCATTCTGTCAGACAAATAAAATCTGATGTGCAAAGTGACAAAGCAAAACTTAAAACAATTTATGATTAGAACAGGACTATTGTAGGACACCCATAACTTACACCACTTCTACGATCAAGTTATAGGTATCCCAATATTGCCACTTGAAATGCAAAAAACAAGCGGTAACCTGCTGAGTACATCCCCAGCGGGGGCAATACCAAATTGACGACAAGTCAACAGAAAAAACAAAAGTAGAGAATTAATTTGAATAGGAGTAAATCTTATGAGTGTATATTTAAACAATACTGATTTTTTAAATGCAACAGCTTTACCCGTGATACTAATTGAGCCGACAGGTGACGTACTGGTGAATAATATTAATGTTGGTGGGCAAGCTAATGGTGTAAATGATCAACTAGAAAGAATAGTGCAAAACGGCAATAATTATGATCTAAACACAGATGATAGCATACGACTTGGTGCAAATCTTGCGTTGCAAATTCAGTTACAAATGCCACAAAATCAAATTGTGTTAACTGATCAAGGTATTACAGTTGCCACATTTATTATTGATTAGAAAGGATGACGTGGGACACCCATAACTTGATCACTATCAGCTATCAAATTAAGGGTTCCTCACCACCCTTTCACCATAAAAGATAAATCAACATCAGAACAAATAAAAACTGATGTGCAAAGTGACAAAACAAACTTAACACAATTTACGAAAGGAAAAAAACATGTCGCAATATCAGGAGATAAGGACAGGCCGTACACCACCAATCTTTTGCCGGTTTATCTCGGTGCTCTGCCTTTCCTTGATCTTTCCTTGATCTTTCCTTGATCTTTTTTTGATTTTTTTTTGATCTTTTTGCGCTTTCGAGCCTCGAATATGGATGCTTCTTGACTTGCTGAAACCTGCATTTTCAGGTATTAGGGGTATATACTAAAAGCCTGGCTCCACATCAGATCCAGGCAAAAAGTTCAGAAAACTAACAGGGTGTTTTTTCTATTTTGCACTCCCCTAATTCACAGTCCATTGACCCACACCCCAAAGACCCGTGCTGGTTCTCTTTTTCGGTGTTGTATTACCTGTAGTGACGCATTCTAAGAAGGCTTCTTTTTTGGTTAGCCAAACGATGCATTTACAGCCTTCGGCTGAAAAGGTAAAGCCGATATGAGCACCCTCTTCGCCATTTTCATCATCATTGTCTTTTGGATCCCAGCCCCAGACATAACCAACATCAGGGTGCGACTGGTTCCAGCCAAACCGAGCATCACCTGTTCTGGTATCATGTTCAGCAAAGACTACTTTTTGAAAGTCGTACTCGCGTTCTGGTGGAGCGATGATCAACTCAACTTCCTTGAGAACTACATCTGAGTGAAAATCAAAATTGACCGTATCTCCTTCGTTTAACAGCCGTTCTCCAGATCTGACTTTGGGAGCAGAATTTCCTGTAACTTTTGTTGGATCTTGCCAATCAGCAGAATCAGGCCATGTACTACCATCATCGTTATACCAGGTACCATCGTGATCTCCAGCCCACATCTGCCAACCATCTGGACCGTCATATCCATCTTGATTGGCTGGAGCGAGTGCATTAGCACACATTTCTTCAGTCATTTCCTTGCCAAGAAATTCTCCATTTGTTTGATTATCCGCGTCACCACCTGGTGTTTGTCCGTTGTGGCGATCTGAAAGCTTTTTGCATAGTTCACTTCGAGTCATTTCTGTCGTGGTGCCATCGCTGTTTTTAAAGGATATTTGATCAGCATCCACACCGTCTCTGATCATTTGCAAAATGGCATTAAAAGCATCGTCACCCGGGTATTGATCAGCGCTTGCTGAAAGTGGGAGGCCAACGCCTGTGGAAATGACAATGGCCGCGACAATGGCTGCCCTTGTATTCATCCGTCTTTTCATTAGTTTTTCCTTGATACTTTTTGTATCGCTGAGTTTAGAGCCTAAAAAGGCAAGGGAAAAGAACTACTAGGAACTACGAGGACATCCTAATCTTAGGTTTATAGCCTCTCCACCTCAAGAGGCATTCATTTAGAGGTAAAACGGATATACCCCTAATCAATGAAGATGCATGTTTCAGTGGGAATTAAAATCGCTTTAGGCGAGGCATTGGTTGAAGTTCATGGTTATTCCCTTAACGAAACCAATAACAAAGCATAAAGTGATTTTAATCCCATCGTAGAAGCGCTTGAGCTTACTCACTTCTTTGTTGTATTGAATCATAAGGGAATAACCATTAATCTTCAATACGCCTCGAATTGAGAAAGCTCAAGCACTCTGAAGTCCTGCATCTTCATTGATTAGGGGTATATACAAATAGATTACCAAAATGAGATAACTTATGTATAACTTATTAACTTATGGGACACCCATAACTTGAACCACTTCAGAATCAGTTTATACGAGCCCTATCATTGTTATCATCACCAGGCTCCAAGTCCTCCCTTGTTGTTTCGATAGCAAATAAAACTTCTCCAGGCTCAAACAAGAATGATTTAATTTTCGACAGGTTCTTTAGGATGAGTTTTTTATCTCCTGGGTTCCACGATTTCCAAAAAAAGCCAAATTACCCGCATCTTTCCGATGCGGTTATTTTATTGAAGTAACGACAGAACCGATTCAGAGGATGAGTTGGCCTGGGACAATATTGACAAGCCCGCCTGTTGCAGTATTTGATTTTTGGTTAATCTCGCAGATTCTCCAGCAAAATCTGTATCACGGATCCGAGATCTGGCAGATGAAATGTTTTGAGTGATGTTTGACAGGTTATTTAAGGTTGAACTCATTCGATTCTGAAATGCCCCCAGGTTTCCACGAAAGCTATCTACTGCTGCAAGACCCTGGTCAAGAGCAGCGATCTCATTGTTGGCTGTGACAGTTGTCGTTATATTTCCTGCACCGCCCATGATAATTGCCGTGGTCATGTTATCTATGGCGAGATCAACTGTCTGGTTTGCTTCAGCACCTATCTGGAAACTAAGGTTCGTTATTGTACCATTCATAGGAGGGCCTATACCTCCAAAAGTGGTATTATCTGCAATTCTGTCAACCTCACTTACCAGTTGTTGATATTCAGCATCAAGAACGCTTCGGTCAGCCGAACTGTTACTCCCATTGAGAGATTGAATAGTGAGTATACGCATTCTTTGTAGAATATTAGTACTTTCGTTTAATGCTCCTTCTAATACCTGAGCAAATGATATTCCGTCATTAGCATTCCTTTGTGCTTGATCTAACCCCATGATTTGCGAGCTTAAACGGTTGGAAATTTGAAGCCCTGCCGCATCATCTTTAGAACTATTGATGCGAAAACCGGAAGACAGACGTTGTAGAGAAGTGCCTAACGCATTTTTCGAACCAGATAGATTTCGCTGTGCATTCAAAGAAGACACATTTGTTTGAATAAAACTCGCCATGATAGATTTTCCTGCGATTAATGTGATCTATCCCCTTAATCAGACATAATGAATGATTAGGGGTATATACACACCAATTCTCAGACTACTGTTAGATATTAGAAAATCGCATAAAAACGGGAATTAATATACGAACCTAAGATAAGAGTCGGCCGTTTATTTAGTTTCTTTAAAACTTTTAAGCAAATATCTTAGATTTATCAGTTGGATCCAGGATGATATATACATGAGTAATGTCTGAATTATCGAACGGAGCCGTTGAAGGGGGAAATCAGTCAAAACCAGACAGGATACGACCAAATTATCTACTGAGCTAGAAAAACCATGATATCTCAACACATTAAAATGCCTTAAAATCCTCTAACTTGGGCAAGTCTACATTTTTCTCGGTCTTATGAAAAAACTCGCCAGAGGCACTATCAAATCGATAATCTTCACTCCAGGCTTCCACATTATCGAGAACCTGATGGATAGCATCAGCAATAAATATAACTTCTTCATCAGTCATGGTGGGGTGCAGGGAAACTCTGACCCATCCAGGTTTGTTAGAGAGATCTCCCGCATCTATCTGGGCAGTGATTGTTTTGGAGAGCTGTTTTTTCACATGGAGCAATAAATGGCCATAGGTGCCTGCACAAGAACACCCACCTCTGACTTGAATACCAAACCGATCATTCAATAATGTCACGATGAGATTAAAGTGTATATCTAACGAGTAAAAAGAGAAAATCGATAACCTTTGTTGACATTGGCTTTCCAGGATCTCAATGGCTGGGTGTTGGGTTAAATGACTAAGAAATAGTTGGTTTAACTGTGTTTCTCTGGCCAGCAGATTTTTTTGACCCATTTCCTGTTTGAGTTTAATTGCCAGTGCAGCTCGCATGGCTTGTAAAAACCCAGGAGTTCCGCCATCTTCACGCACTTCAATATCATCATAATATCTGTGCCCCCCCCAGGGGTTTGTCCAGGCAACGGTGCCACCACCAGGCTGATCGGGTACATCTAACCGATACAGTGATTTATCAAATACCATCACTCCGGAACTACCAGGTCCTCCAAGGAATTTATGGGGAGAAAACATAATGGCATCGAGTTTCTGTGCAGGGTTCTCAGGGTGCATATCCATTTCCACATAGGGGGCGGATGCGGCAAAATCAATAAAACACAAACCGCCGAATTCATGCATAATTTCAGCCATTTGATGATAGGGCGTGACAATACCTGTGACATTCGAACAAGCCGTGAAAGCACCAATTTTTAAGGGACGATCAGAGTATTGTTCAAGGATCTGTCTAAGATGGAGTAAGTCTGGTAAACCATCTTCACCTCGGCGAATAATTTCAAGCGTTACTTCACATTCTTCCCAGGTAGTTTGATTTGAATGGTGCTCCATGTGGGTCACCACCACCAAAGGTTTTTCATGCTCAGGAAGATCCATTTCCTTTTTTGCGTGCTCCGGGATCCGAAGTCCCATCATACGCTGTAATTTATTAGCAACAACGGTCATACCTGCACCCGCCGTTATAATGACATCATTCTCATTGGCGTTTACATGCTGTTTGATAATTTGTCTTGCTTCAGCATAAGCTTCAGTCATCACACCTCCAGTAAGATTGCTACTGGTATGGGTGTTAGCCACATAGGGTCCAAGCACCTGACTCATAAACTCTTCAATCGGTTCGTAGAGTCTTCCACTGGCAGTCCAGTCTGCATAGAGTATATTTTTTTTCTCCCCACAGAATTCATACTGTAGATCTGAACCTATGATGTTTTCTCGAAACTTTCCGAACCACTGGGCCAGTTGGTTCTCTTCGATGTGCTCTGAATTAATCGCTTTATTCATGAATTTATTTGAACTTTATTTACTACTAATGGCATGCAAGTTACCGCTCTTTTGAGCGTTTAACAAGTCTGATCTGTATTATCCTGAAAAATCGCTATCCTGAAAAATCGCTCCCAACTGCGATTTCTGGAATTATAAACTACGATGTTTAAAAAAGAAGGGATATTCAGGTATACTGAGAAGCACTTTAACCTAGATTCCGCAGTTGAGCGCAAAAAAGATGTCTAAGCCAGAGCCTGCCCCATGAACGTAGTGAGTGCTTTGGGTATTGGTGTGCATAGAGAACTTAAAAATGCTGTAGTCACCTGATTGGTGATGAATTTATTTTTAAGTTTTCTAGGTGCACGAAGGGATTGCGCAGATATTTGTTATTGCCAGGATGGCATGTATGCAGAAAAAGCAGGAGCACTTTTCTGTGATTCAACTGCGGAATTTAGGTTTAACCTTAGGTTTTCGGATACAATCATCCATGCAAAATGTTGATCTTATGATTCATTCACGTTGGATCATCCCAGTTGAAGCGGATGAAAGAGTGCTTGAACATCATAGTCTTATCGTTAATGGCGAACGATTAGACGCCATCATTCCAACAAAGCAGGCTAAACAAAACTATCTGGCTCGAACAGAAAAAAACCTTGATACACATGTTTTGTTTCCTGGGTTTGTCAATAGTCATACCCATACTGCAATGAGCTTGTTACGTGGTATGGGTGATGATTTACCTTTGATGGATTGGTTACAAAATCATATTTGGCCCGCCGAATCAAGATGGGTTAGTCCAGAGTTTGTCGAAGATGGAACTCAACTGGCAGCAGCTGAAATGCTGTTGTCCGGCACCACCTGTGTCAATGATATGTATTTCTTTCCCGATGTCGCTGCGCAGATCTTTACTCGTATTGGTATGAGAGCCAATATTGGCCTAATTATTATCGACTTTCCCACCAATTGGGCAAATTCCGCCGATGAGTATTTCTCCAAAGGACTGGAGATTGCAGATACTTTTAAATCACACCCGCTTATTAACTGTAGCTTTGCCCCCCACTCACCCTATACAGTATCAAATAAGAATCTGGAGAGAGTCGCAATGCTCAACGAGGAATTAGAGCTTGGGATCCACATTCATCTACATGAAACCGAAGAAGAAATCTATAATTCAGTTAAATTGCATAACCTGAGACCCATTGAAAGGCTCAACAATATTGGCATTTTAGGGCCTGGCACTCAAGCGGTTCATCTGACTCAAATTAACTCTCAAGATTTAGACATTCTGACAAACCAGAGAGTGCATGCAATTCATTGTCCCCAATCAAATTTAAAACTGGCCAGTGGATTTTCACCTGTACACAAAATAAAACAAGCTGGTATCAATGTGGCATTGGGTACTGATAGTGCGGCCAGCAATAATAGTCTTGATATGTTAGCCGAAATGAAAACCGCAGCACTGCTGGCAAAAGCTGTCGCTAAAGATGCTACCGTACTCTCTGCACATAAAGCTTTAGAGATGGCTACTTTATCTGGTGCCAAAGCATTAGGTAGAGCACATGAAATTGGTTCTCTTTCTGTTGGAAAAAAGGCAGATGTAGTCGCATTGGATCTAAAACACTGCGCGACTTATCCTATAGATAACCCATTAACACATTTGGTCTATAGTGCTCAGAGCCATCAAATTACCGATGTTTGGGTAGGTGGGAGGCAATTAGTCAACAACCGACAACTGGTCAGTATCAATGCTGAAGAAACCATGACTAAAGCCAACCAATGGCGCCAAAAAATACAACAGGAAGGTTGAAATGAATCAAACATCTGAACAGATAAATGTTGATCCTAATGAAATTGCCAAATTTGAAGCACTTGCCAGTCGCTGGTGGGATACATCAAGTGAGTTTCGTCCACTACATGATATCAATCCACTGCGACTTGAATACATTCTAAATAAATGTGGTCCTCTTAACAATAAAAAAGTGATCGATGTTGGGTGTGGTGGCGGTATTCTAACTGAAGGACTCGCTAAAACAGGCGCTAAAGTTAAGGGTATAGATATGGGTAAAGCACCTCTGACGGTGGCGAAACTTCATCAATACGAATCAAATCTGGAAATAGATTACCAACAAATTACAGCTGAAGAAATGGCGCAAAAGGAACCTGAACAGTTTGATCTGGTCACCTGTCTTGAAATGTTAGAACATGTGCCCGATCCTGCATCAGTTATAAAGGCCTGTTATGATATGGTTAAACCCGGCGGTAAGGTTGTTTTCTCAACCTTAAACCGCAATCCCAAAGCTTATTTATTTGCCATCGTAGGTGCAGAATATATTTTAAATCTATTACCGAAAGGTACACATGACTTTTCAAAATTCATACGCCCTTCTGAACTAATTAACTGGTGCAGACAAGCTGGTCTAAAAGCAGAACATATGACGGGACTACTCTACAATCCGCTCACAAAACGCTATTGGCTAGATGAAAATAATTTAGATGTTAACTATATGGTATATTGTCATAAGCCTGATTTAGACTAACTAGCATCAAAACCAGATATGACCAAAAGAAGTATGGCAAACCAAATATGACAAACAACTCAAAAACAAAAGCTCAAAAGGGTTTGCTGTTTGATCTGGATGGCACATTAATAGATACCTCTCTTGATATGGGAGAAACTCTCAATGAGCTATTAGAAAAACACAACAAGCCCGCTCTTGCCCAAACTTTAATTAGAACCCAGGTTTCTCATGGCGTAAGAGGCTTATTAAAGCTTGGCTTTAATATTGATCCTGACCATGATAACTATGAAACTCTGGCCAAAGATTTTTTAAACACTTACCAATCAAAAAATCATCAAAAAAGTGAACTCTTTCCTGGCATGGAAAGTCTTCTGAAAACAATGATGGATGATGGTATTCCTCTGGCCATTGTCACAAATAAACCCCGATACCTCACGGAACCATTGTTAGAACGTTTAGAAATTACCCAATTGTTTGGATGTTTGATATGTGGAGATGACTTAGCCACAAGAAAACCTCACCCCTTACCTATTTTAACGGCTTGTGAAAATATTGAAGTTTTACCTGAGTATTCTATTTATATCGGCGATGCCGAACGTGATATAGAGGCAGGGAATAAGGCTGGATTAGTGACAATGCTAGTTAGCTGGGGATACTTTGATACTAATTCAGATGATATTCACAATTGGCAAGCCAATCATTTTATTGAAGACATAGCGCACTTAAGACAATTACTCAGGCAATGGATTTAAATAACCTGAATTCAGATTAAATTATTTTCAGTGCTGTTTTTTATCATTTTACGCAATAAATCGTGGATTTTAGAAGGTTCTAAGGGATAAGAAAGAAAGTATCCCTGTCCGTAAGGGCAATCAATATCCCTTAATAGCTTTAACTGTTCTTCATTTTCAATTCCCTCTGCAATCACCTCCATATTAAGTGTATTCGCTAGAGTCATAATGGTATTGATAATCGAGTTATCTAATACAACATCACCCATTGCATTGACAAAACTACGATCAATTTTTAACACATCAAATGGTAGTTGATGTAAATAGCTTAAAGATGAATAACCAGTACCAAAGTCATCTAATAAAATTCTGATCCCCAATTTTTTTAATTTATTCAGCAATAAACTTGCCTTTCTTAAATTATCAATTAATACTCTTTCCGTAATTTCAAGGCAAAGTGAATTTTTTGGTAACTGATATTTTTTTATCAAACGGGTCACCTCTTGATAGAATGCTTTGTGAGCAAATTGTCTACCGGATATATTAACGCTTACATACATGGGAAAATTAAACTCTTCCCGCCATTCGAGTAATTGCTTTATAGCCTGTTCCAGCATGAATTTATCCATTTCTAAAATAAGCTCACTTTCTTCAGCAATTTGAATAAAACTACCTGGAGACAATAATCCCTTAGTTGGATGATTCCATCTTAATAATGCTTCAAACCCTACTGGAACCTGATTTTGAATATCCATCACAATTTGATAATGAAGGATCAGCTCATTATTTAACAAAGCCTGTTCAAGTTCATGACGGATCTGACGAACATTTTTCTCTTCTACTTCCAGACTTTTATTATAGATATAGTAAGTGTTTTTTCCTGCTTTTTTTGCATGATACATGGCGAGATCGGCATGTCTTATCATCTTACTCGAATCCAGACACTGCTCATCAGCAATCACAACGCCTATTGTTGTTGAAGTATAAATTTGTAGTCCTTCAATATTAAAAACCTGATTGATCTTTTTAATAATTCTCTTTGCAATGGTTATCGCTAAATCAGGTTTGCAGATATTTTCCAGGAGTACAGCATATTCATCACCACCCAAACGTGACAGGGTATCAGATTGACATAACTCTTTGATAATTCTTAAACCTATTTCTTTTAGAAGTTTGTCTCCAACATCATGTCCAAAGCTATCATTCACATTTTTGAAATCATCAATATCTAAAAAAGAATAGCCATTTTTTTATCTTTAACTCTTCGAACCAATCGCAATGCATGATCAACTCTATCAATAAATAATGAACGATTAGGTAAACCGGTAATACTATCATGAAGAGCTTGATACTGAAGTTGGTCCTGCTGAATACGATGGCGAATTGCTTCACATAAATGCCTGGATACATAGCTGATCAGTGCTTGTTCTCTTTTAGCTAAATCTGCATTAATTTCTGAACTTTGAACAGCAACTGCACCAATTAATTTATTATTAATTTCAAAAGGTACAGCGAACCAGAAACTGGGGATCCTGCCGAATTTCAATCCTGTTCCTTTATGAAGTAGTTCAAATTGCTTTTTATTGAGCATTAAAGGTTTGCCGCTGATCAAAACTTTGGCTATAAGACTTGATTTCAATTTTTCCTGATCGACATCCAGATTAAAAGAAGCGCCACTCTCATGATCATAGAGATAGGGAAAACTTATTAGCTCGGTATCTTGTTCTCTTAAACACACAAAAAAACTTTGCGTGTTTAACAAGGGAATAAGTATTTCATGTAATTCGGAATAGAAGCTATCAAGCTCTTTACTGGCATGAGATAGCTCGGAAATTTTATACAACGTATCCTGTAATCAACGAGAGTATTCAAGTTCTTCAATGGTATGTTCCAATCGTTCTATAGTGGCACTGTTCACAATTTTGGTTGCAAGCACGGATACCACTGCTTGCATCATTTCGATATGACGGCGCTTAAAAAAACCTTTTTCGGAATGTTCAGAATCTATTACGCCCAACAATTTATTATTATAAATAATGGGCATAGCGAGTTCTGAGGCTCGATGCTTATCGTCTACCTTATAGCGACTGTCCTGTCTTGTATCATCCACCACAATGCATTGCTTGGTTCTTGCAGATTCCCCAACTATTCCCTCGCCCAGTTTTAAGGTGAAAGGGGTTTTTATATCAAAATTTCTGGGTTTTTCAGGCCCATAAGCGGCTTTCTGAAGCAAGGTTTTACCGTCTTCCTGCAACATATAAATCACACAATCTTCAAAATCCAATGATTTAATGGTGTATTGAGCCAGTCGCCAAAGTACCTGTTCAACAGTATCTAACTCGATAAGAGAGGAAGTAAATTCTAATAATGCCAGTAAAAACTCGTTGTCCCGTTTAACACTGATAAAATCGGCTGTTAACTGAGGAGCCGTACTTTGTTTATTTTTTTTTTGATTTTGAAACCATATTTTATGTTGCATTGCGATAGTTTTGGATGACGATTGTAAGTAACTATTCAGCTTACCCCTAAAATGAGCCATTTGTGAAGCACATCCCTATGTTTCCCCCTTCGAGGCTGGCGCGAAAATCTTTTCCAGAAAGATTTGTCATCGTTCAAAAATGGTTAACTACATGGATGTAGTATATGCTGGAAATGCAGGAGCAATTTACAGTCAAATAATCGAGACAGTTAATAGCTCCATGCATTAACTGCATAACCCACATCCATGTGGGGATATAATCACATTTTTTGCCTCGAATTGACTCATTTTAGAGGCAACCTGAACAGCTACGGACACATTTAACAACTCGCTGAGTAGTTACGATTGTAATAAGTATAGTCAAAAAATGAGTCGACACTTGAGTATCCAGAGTTGAGGTTAACTTACAACAGTGAATTCAGAAATGACACCATTCTTATCAGGACGATTCGCAATAAGTACCTTCCCATGGTGAAACTTGGCAATTAAACCAACCATATATAGACCGAGTCCCAAATGAGGCTCATTCTGGATATTAGATTTGACGTTCGAATTTTGCTTAGCGTTACGAATAGACACCATATTTTCAGTTAATTGATGTTCAGAGCCTTCTGGCAATAGGCTACCTATATTAGAAACTGATATTTTAAATTGATTTCTACCCTTATCCATTGAAAGTGAGGTTGAGAGTGTACTAGCAACTTGTGTAACACTAATAGCGATATTTGAAGTGGATGGCTCAGAGAAATCTACGGCATTGGATACCAATTTTTCCAAAGCCTGAGCAATGAGATCGGGAGCTACGTTGGCCCTGGCAAAAATCTCTGGAGGAGTTTCAAAACAAATATAATAGTCAGGCCAAACGCTGGCAAGTCCTTGCGTAATTTGTTTAACAAGCTGTTGTAAATCTGTCGCTACGCATCGACTATGATAGATAACTTCTTCTAACCGGGCAGCCTCTCGCATTCTACTTACAATAGAAGATAAACGCTCTATCCCAACCAATCCCCTTTCTATTAACTCACTGGATTCAAGCTCACTGGAATCACCCGGCAAAGCATTTTTGTTTTCATATTGTATATTAGACTCTGAACTGTTTATAGGTTGGTGATTCGCCTTCAAGTTATCTAAAGCTCCCCTGACAACAGCCATGGGTGTACGAAGTTCATGAGATAGTCGACTGGCTAAACGTTCTTGATAATCTTGATAACCTTTTTGTCGTCCTAATAATTTTCTGACTTCCCTTGATAATTGACCCAATTCGTCTTTAGACTTCCCGGCATTTTGTAAGTTGATTACCCGTCCATTTCTATCAAGAGAGTCTGTGAGTTGTCTTTGTAAGCGACGGATCCTTAGACTCAACTTACCCCCAAAGAGTAAAAAGATAACAATAGTAACAAGCATCAGCCCTAAACTCATATTGAGTAATAATCCAACCTGTGGCTGGCTAAGGAGCAAATTTGTTCCGGTTATTTTTTCGTAAACCATAAATCCAGATGGGTTATCAATATTTCCAATTCTTGCAACCGCAATCATGCGTCGTTGATGTCGATTTGAGCCTGCTAAAATACGCGTTGCCCATCCTGATTTCTGAGCTTCATCTAACCAGCTTCCTGATAACTGACTCACGCCTAACCAGGGATCTTCTAAAGGCCGTGGCGCCGTACCAATTAACCAGTTTAAAAATGGGTTATCACTATTGCTAAGTGATTCAATTAGTTCTCCTTTTGACCCCAGAACCTCACCCTGAGTCCCCAGCAACCATATCCGTTCACCAAAACTCACTTTAAGTGAATCTAATAATTGCTGCTGTTCCTGTACTGGAATCAATAGTTCCAGCCAATTAGATGTGTTTTTGTCAGTGCCTGTAGTTACCTCCAGTTTAACTGTCTTAGTCACTAAATCCGCAGGTATTCGTAATTCAAGAGAAACCTGGTTTTCACCGGCGTACCAAAAGCCTTGCACTCTGGATTGGAGAATATTTGATGCAGATGTAGCCAAAATTTTGCCTGGAACCTGAGGTTTTATCTGTAGATTATTGAAATCCGAATTCTGACTGAAGCTAAGCTCATATTGGAACATTTCATTGAAATCTTTAGGATTGATAGCGCTTTTTATAAATAACAGGAAATAGTCATTAAATTTTCCGATTAAAAATTGATGTGTACTACCCGAGATCTTATTCCAGTTGTTTGAGCTGGCCTCCCACTCATTTTCAAAACCATCTAAAATCACCTCTGTTTCAAGTGCTATCGGAAACACCAATTTAGCTTCAGTTAAAGAACGTTCAGTCTCCCAATGACTAATGAAAGGGCTCAAACCTGAAGACAGGCTTTGTACTTTCTCAGAGAGATGAATTTGTTCGCGACTCACCAGCCACTTATCAAGTGAACGCAAAAAACGCACAGTCGATATGGGCATTAATAACAACACCAATGCCGACAGTAATAATTTATTTCTTAGCTTCATAGGTTATGATTTAGTGGGAACAATCCAACGGTAACCTATGCCATACATAGTTTCTATACAATTAAACTCCGGGGTGATTTGTTCGAATTTTCTACGAATTCTTTTAATATGGCTGGTGATAGTATTATCTTCAACAATAATATTGGCATCTTTGAGTAATTGTTCTCTTTTTTTAACATGTCCTGGACGAATAACCAAAGCATGTAACATCCAGAATTCTGTTAAGGTAAGATCCAGTTCCTGTTGTTCCCAAAATACTGAAAACCTTTCGGCATCAAGAACTAAATCCCCACAGGTAATTTTAGCATCAATATTTTCAGGTTGTGAAAGCGCATCTAAACGGCAAAATAAGGCATTAATTCTTGCTTGTAAAAAAGGTAAACTCACTTCTTTTGTTAAATAATCATCAGCACCTAATCTCAAGCCAGAAATCATGTCGAGATCAGAATCTAGCGCTGAAAGAAAAATAATAGGTAAGGTAATAGATTGGCGCCTGAGTTCACGACAAAGTTCAAAACCTGCTTCAGGCTCATCGCCTAAGCCAACATCTAAAATAACAAGATCTGGCAAATTTCCAGAAAAACCCTTCAATGCCTGCTGTTTAGTACCATACTCCACAACTTCATAACCATGACGACGTAACCATTTAGCATAGTTATCTCGTATATGAGGCTCATCTTCTACCAGTGCAATTTGTCGTGCCATAATGATTACTCCAGATCTCTCTCACTTCTCGGAGATTCACAACATCCATGTTGTTCCCCCTTCGGGCCAGCTAAAGCTGTTCAAAAATTGCTCCTGCATTTTTGTCTCGCTTCTCGCTTCTATTTTATTATTAGCGAAACCGTTAGAAAAATATAGTCTTTTAAATCAAATCACAATCTCGCCACATTTAATCATGGTCAAAACAGAATTCTACCCTTTTAATCCCACATTGTTTTGTTTTAATCATTACAAGTTATTTCAACAAGTTTAAGGCCATTGAAATGACACAAATTTTACAATTCGAGACAAATGGGAGTAAATCATGAATCTTATTAATAAAACTAAATTTTTAAAGACAGCAACTTTAACTCTGCTGGTTATAGGAAGTCTTAATACTCAGGCTAAAACAGCTGATACTTCAAAAACCAATGAACGCGTTGGTTTTGGCTCAGGAGTGGCTATAGGCGCAGCCTTAGGAGGACCACCCGGCGCTATTATTGGCGCAGTGTTAGGCGCGTTAACAGGCAACCAACTTGATGAAAAAAATCAACAGGAAAAGCAGTTAACTCAATTATCTACAGAGTTTCATTCTATTGAGCAAGCGTTAGAAGTTGCTAAAAACTCGAAACAAAAAACTCATCAGCTCATGCTTGCTCATCAAATGTTTGTACAAAAACTCGCTTCAGAATTAACCGTCAATTTAATGTTTAGAACTAATTCTACAGAATTAGAATCCTCTACAGCTGACAAAATCAACCCCATCGTTTCATTGATGTATTCTTTTCCTGAACTAGTTCTCCAATTACAGGGATTTGCTGATGTAAAAGGCTCTGAGGTAGATAACATGCAATTATCTCAGAAACGTGCCGAAGCAGTAAAAAATAGACTAGTTCGTTCTGGCATTAATCCTGAGAGAATTAAGATCCAGGCATTAGGAGAAACACTTGCAAAAGCTAATGTGACAGATAATGAGGGTAAAGCACTTGATCGTCATGTGGTTATTGGATTTGTAACTGAAACTACGAAAAATGCCGTGGCTATTCGAGCAGAGTATTAATATTAATTTCCCCACAGCTTTTTTCTAAGCTCCCCCAGGAGATCAGTGTCTTTTCCGAACTGATCTCTTTTTAAGGTATTACAAATCATCCAACCATGGATCAAATAATTCAGCCGAACTCTGTGCCATATCAGTCGTATTTCTGGTAACCACGATACAATGGTGAACAACGCCTGATACAGCAATAAGACCATCAATAACGGGCATGGTTTTTCCTGAAAGTTCAGCCGCACCTTGAATTTGTCCCCATCGTATGGAGACATTTAAATCTACCGGAATTATTCTTCCTTCAAAACGTTTTTTTAAATCATTTTCAACCCATAGGTTCAAATAATTTTTCCTATTTTTAAAGGGTGTTTTTTCGATACCTTTTTCAATTTCACCCATTGTCAAAACACTAAGATATAAGTTCTCTTCCTTAATAGATTTTATCCATGATAAAACTTTTAGATTGGGTTCTGGTTTGACTAGCTCTGATATTACACAGGTGTCTAAAAGATATTTCATAGTTGAATATCTCTCGGCAAGCTTTTATCTCTCGTAAAATCTAACTCAATGTCCGCCAGTGGTGAATTCTTAAAAAATGAAACAATGTCTGTTTCAGGTTTTGTGAGTTTTTTATACTCTTCAAACGAAAGAACAACCACCGCGTTATTACCATGTCTGGTAACAATTTGAGGCTCATGGTTAATAGCATCATCAACCAGTTGACTAAATTTGCTTTTAGCCTCTTGTAATTGCCATGTTCTTGTTTTCATAATTATCACCAACCTTTAATCAACTAGTCTGACTAGACTTTACAACTTCCTATTGCTGCTGTCAATCATATACCTTTTATGCCCCCTCCTGTGCATGAAAAAGGATGCTTAATTTTAAAATTCTTCGTTGATATTAAATTAAGCATTCACCACTTCACTCCGTTTAAATGCTAAAATCCATCTCACTTAAAATAACTTCGCCCACCCATGCAAGCAATTCAAGACTGTATCAATCAAATAAAAAAACCTGGTTCAAGTCTCTATTACAGCACACTGTTTTTATCAGAAGAACGTATGCAGGTATTATCTCCCCTGATCTGTTTTTTTTGGAGAATTGAGAGAATTCCACGTTTTACACAAGAAACTGAAGTCGCCTCCAGTCAACTCAAGTGGTGGTATGAAGAACTAGAACGAGCTAAAAAAAATCAAGCTCAACACCCTATTGCGATTGCTCTTTCTCAGACACAAAATGAACCTGAAAACCTAATGCTATTGCAACAACATATCCAGCACATTCTTAAATATCAATATGACTGTCAATTGGATACTATTGAAGATTTTGTTCAGTTTTCTCAATCCCGCCGTCTGGCGCTTGTTCAGTTATTGTTGAATTACAGGCAAAAGAAGAATAAAACATCGGGGGAGGATAATCCTCAAAAAATCCATACTATTTTTGCAGAACTACTTTCCATTTTAGATCTGCTTGATGGCTTTCATTGTGACCATAAACAAGGATTAATTTATTTTCCTCTTCAATCATTGATTGATCACAAGCTGACTGTTCATCAACTTTGTAATTTGAAGAATAATCGACATGAAGATGTTAGCCAAAAATCAATTAAAAACAGAGCGTACAGTTTCTGGTACTTTTGGCATCAAAGAGCTCTCAAACTATACCAACAACTTTGGCAAAGTGATCTGAAACGGCAACATGACGAATGTTTAATGCTTATTACTTATTGTTCACTTCGACTAAAAGCTATCAACAAATCCAGTAAACAGGGGTATAATTTCCATCTTAACCGTGCTCTCCTAACCCCACTACAAAAATTCTGGCATACCTGGCGAACTAAATCTCGCTGGATGTCTGTTAAAAAGGAACCCTGTTGAATGAGTATTGACCAAACAACTTCTCTCGAAAAGAAAACGAGCTCTGAAGATAAATCACTTAATGCTCCCACAAACCTGCATCTAAAAGACTATCATCCCCCTTTAGATTTGTTAAAAGATAAGATTATTCTGGTAACAGGTGCAGGTTCGGGGATTGGTAAAGCTATTGCAATAGGTTTGGCTCAGTATGGTGCGACTATCATCTTACTTGGCAAAACAGCTGAAAAATTAGATCAGGTTTACGATGAAATAGAAGAAAAAGGCTACCCTATTCCAGCCATAGCTCCTTTAAATTTGGAAACAGCGACCGAACTACATTATCAAGAGTTATATAATGAAATTGCAGCTGAATTTGGGCGGCTTGATGGCCTCATTCATAATGCAGGACAATTAGGCGACTTATCTCCTATTGAGTCACAGTCTATTGATAATTGGAACAAAGTTCTTCAGGTTAATCTAACTTCTAATTTTCTTATGACAAAAGCTTTAATTCCCTTACTTAAACGAGCTGATGATGCCTCATTGTTATTTACTTCATCTGGAGTCGGACGTCAAGGACGCGCCTATTGGGGGCCTTATTCCGTTTCAAAATTTGCCACTGAAGGACTCATGCAAATATTGGCTGATGAATTAGAAGCCAATACCCCTATCCGTGTAAATAGTTTGAACCCTGGTGCAACCCTCACTAAAATGCGCCGTACTGCATTTCCAGGCGAAAAACCTGAAGATCTACCCACTCCTGAACAACTTCTCCCCGCCTATCTTTATTTAATGGGTAAAGACAGTCAATCAATTAATGGTCAGAGTCTAAACGCAAGGGATTTTTTCTGATCTCAGTATAATTTTTTCATACAAAGCCCTTATTCTGACTTCCTGACTAAACTCTGAAATCTCATATTTCCAAGTAATTTGGGTATTAAATAAACTCTAGCTGCGGCAATAGATTGCCGCATTCTCATCATCAACCTGTAACCCTTTGATTATATCTGTCAAAAAAATGACTAATTTTCATCTCGACATAAAAATGAGCATGTATCTTATTGATTTTTAAAAACAATTCAATATTGGCACGGTATTAGCTTGTAACCTGATAGTTTTACAATTTCAACTATGAGGTATATGCCATGTCAGGCATTGCACAATTAAAATCTAACAAACTTCCAAGCCTTAGAGTCATAGCTAATAAAGCTCATGATGACGCAGAACGTGAAGTGTTAATTCAAGCCATTCAAAATTTGAGCATGGAATTGCAACAAACCCTTGTGTTAGAACAATTGTTGGATATTTTTTGCGAACAAGTCATCAATATTGTACCTTGTAACAGTGTGCATTACATTCACCAGAAGAACCAATTCGAATGGGAAACTGGCAATAAGCAAAAACATTCCTGTCATTACCAGCTTAATTTAGAAAATGTTAATTTAGGTGAAATAACCTGTACTCGTGACTATCCTTTTTCAGCCTACGATCTGCAAATAGTTGAATGGTTAGTTGCCATACTTATTTACCCTGTACGAAATGCCATGCTGTACAAAGAAGCTTTATCTGCATCATTGCAAGATTCATTAACAGGAATTGGTAACCGAATGGCCTACGATACGACCATCACAAGAGAAATTGCCAGAGCTCGTAGACATAATTCTGAACTTTCTTTATTAGTCATAGATATCGATCTATTTAAACAAATCAATGATAGATTTGGTCATGCAACTGGCGATAAAGTGCTTAGAACAGTGGCAAATGAAATTCAACAGGCATTAAGAACTTCAGATGTTTTGTTTAGATATGGCGGTGAAGAGTTTGTAGTCATTCTACCAAATACTCATCAAGATCGAGCTCATGAAATTGCAGAGCGTTTACGTTTGGCCGTTGCCGCACTTAAATTAGACAATGAGCAAGAAGATTTTTCTGTAACTATCAGTATTGGCAATAGTGCCTTAAGGAATAAAGACAATTCAATTGCCTTATTTAAAAGAGCTGATGAAGCACTTTATATCGCCAAAAGCAACGGAAGAAATAAGGTTGAGACAGCGGCATAGCTCGTATAAGCAATCCCTATAAATAGTCCCCTAAGCTTTCAAAAAGCCATTAAATTTTATAGGTAAATGTCTGGAGTTTACCGTTTACTACTACGACGTATCTTTTGTTTCTTAACCTTGCTCGTATTGGTTCTCGCTCTTAGTTTTCTTTTTCCATAACCTTTTTTATCTTCAGCGATATCTCCTTTTAAATGGACGCTTTTAAGTAGATCTTTTACCTCTTGCTCAGTAAGTGAGCGCCATCGACCTCGGGGAAGAGAACGATCCAGCTCGCAAACGCCATAACTGACACGAATCAAACGAGAGACCTGTACGTCTTGAGATTCCCATAACCTTCGCACTTCTCTATTTTTTCCTTCCAGAAGCGTCACATGATACCAATGATTGGTTCCTTCACCACCAGCATCACGGATCCGTTGAAATGATGCCATTCCATCATCTAACTCAACGCCTTTTCGTAACCGATTTAACATATCATCAGTGACTTCTCCACGGATCCGAACGGCATATTCACGTTGAATTTCACTCGATGGATGCATTAATCGATTAGCCAATTCACCATCGTTGGTAAAGAGTAATAAACCACTGGTATTGGTATCCAGGCGACCAACGTGGATCCAACGTCCACCTTGTATTCTAGGTAGTGAATCAAAAACGGTTTTACGGCCTTCTGGATCTTTTCTTGTGCAAACTTCCCCTTCAGGCTTGTGATACATCAACACTTTAATATCGGGTTTATGTTGTTCTTTCTCTGTAAGTAAAACACCATTAACGCGAATTTTATCCAGAGGACCTACTCGATCTCCCAAATGTGCCAGTTTTCCGTTAATACTTATTTTACCTTCTTCTATCCAGCGTTCCGCTTCTCGTCTTGATGCAAGACCTGCCCGAGCGACAACTTTTTGTAACTTCTCATTGGCAGGATTTACCTTTGATCTTACACTTTGTTTAACGGGGGAAGATTCATTGTTAGGCATGATAATTTGGTTCTTCTATAGAATTGTCTGAATCTGACAGTAAGTTATCAGCGGAAGTCTGTTCTGCTGTTGGAGAAGTCTCTTCTACTGTTAGAGAAGCCTCTTCTGTTGTCGGGGAAGCCTCTTCTTCTGTTGGTGAAGTTTCTCCGCTATCTGCTACTTGCTCATCCTTCGGGGGCAGAGCTTCATCTCGCTTTTTATTTAAAAGTGATTCGTCATCATTACCCACATGTTTATCTTTTAAATCCAGTTCAGGATTTAGACTATCAAGATCTCGAATTTCAGCCAAAGAGGGTAAAGCATCCAAAGACTTCAAATTAAAGTAATCTAAAAACCCTCTGGTAGTGGCATATAATGCGGGGCGACCCGGTACATCTCTATGACCAATTATTCTGATCCACTCCCTCTCTATTAAAGATTTTACAATGGACGAACTTACGCTCACACCTCGAACATCTTCAATCTCTCCGCGAGTCACTGGCTGTCTGTATGCTATAAGCGCTAATGTTTCCAAAGATGCTCTGGAATATCTGGAAGGTTTCTCTTCCCAAAGTCTTTGTAACCATTGTGCATATTCATCCTTAGATTGAAAACGCCATCCTGAGGCCACCTCTTTCAATTCAATGCTACGTTCTTGATAATCAGTCATCAACTCATTAAGCGCTTGCCTTATATCAGAATTGGCTGGAGGATCATCTTCAATAAACAAGGTTGATAAACGATCAATTGACAACGGTCTACCTGCTGTAAATAATGCAGATTCAATAATCGCTTTAATTTTTTCAGGCGTTAAACTCATCACCTTCTCCTGACGTTTTGTTTAAGGTGTTACCTTTTGCCCTAACGTGAATAGGACCATAAGCAGCGGTTTGAATAAGCTCAATGAGAGTTTCTTTCGCTAATTCCATAATAGAAAGAAATGTCACAACTACACCCGAACGACCTTCTTTTATATCGAATAAGGTAATAAAATCAACAAATGTTTCAGCATTTAAACTGGCTAATACTTTAGACATGCGTTCACGCACTGATAATACTTCCCGCTGAACTTGATGATGGCTAAACATATCGGCACGTTCTAACACTTCTTTTAAAGCAAACATCAATTCTCTAAGTTCAATATCGGGTAATGGCTTGACCAATTTAAGATCTGGAGTTTTGGCAGATGACTGAAATGTATCTCTTCCGGTTCTGGGCAATTCATCCAGATCTTCCGCAGCTTGTTTGAATTGTTCATATTCCTGTAGCCGACGAATTAAATCTGCTCTGGGATCATCTTCATCTTCATCAACTGACATTTTGGGTAACAGCATTCTCGATTTAATTTCAGCAAGCATTGCTGCCATAACAAGATACTCTGCTGCTAACTCCAATCGAATACCTTTCATCACCTCGACATATTCCATATATTGTTTAGTGATCTCAGATAATTGGATTTCAAGAATGTTCATATTTTGACGTTTTATCAGATATAACAATAAATCCAATGGCCCTTCAAAAGTTTCCAGAAAAACTTCCAATGCATCAGGCGGAATATATAAATCCTGAGGCATCTGCGTTACTGGTTCGCCCTGAACCATAGCCAAAGCCATTTCTTCCTGAACGGGAAGCAGGACAGGTTTGGTATTAGGAGTTGACGTTAATTCTGTCATAAACTTTTTTTCATTGCTTCTTGTTCACCAAAATAATCGTAGCAGTTCAACAAATCGTCAAATCTCCCGGTAACGGTCAACATTAAAGATCATCGATAATTCAACCCCATAGCTTCTCTAACTTCTTCCATGGTTTCACGAGCTGTTGAGCGCGCCCTCTCTCCGCCTTCTTGTATTATATTACGAACAATTTCCGGTTGCTCTTCATAACTTCTGGCTCTTTCCTGAATCGGTTCAAGTTCCTTACAAATTCCTTCTATGACAGGTTTTTTACAATCTAAGCAACCAATGCCTGCTGTTTTACAACCTTGTTGTACCCAATTTTTGACTTCATCATTCGAATAAACCAGATGAAGCTGCCAAACAGGGCACTTCTCAGGATCGCCTGGATCAGTCAGTCGCATACGTGCAGGATCGGTAGGCATGGTACGTATCTTTTTATCTACATCTTCACTGGTTTCACGCAAGGAAATCGTATTATTATAGGATTTGGACATCTTCTGACCATCAAGTCCAGGCATTTTTGAATGAGGAGTCAGTAGAGCTTGAGGTTCGGGCAAAATCTGCTTCCCTGTTCCTTCAAGATAACCCAACAATCTTTCTCGGTCACCTAAAGAAATACTAGCGTGTGCCAGTAGCATGGCCTGGGCAGTTTGCAAAGCTTCATCATCACCACTTTCCTGAAATGCTTTACGAAAAGTTCGATAAAGTTTGGCATTTTTTTTGCCCAGTTTTTTTACTGATTCTTCAGCTTTCTGTTCAAAATCAGGTTCTTTTCCATAAAGAAAGTTAAAACGTCGAGCTATCTCGCGACTCATTTCAATATGTGGTACCTGATCTGCACCAACAGGCACCTGTCCGGCTTTATAAAGTAAGATATCGGCAGATTGCAACAGTGGATACCCTAAGAAACCATAGGTCTGTAGATCCTTTTCTTTAAGTTTTTCCTGTTGTTCCTTGTAAGTGGGTACTCGCTCCAACCATCCGAGAGGTGTCATCATAGATAATAATAAATGTAATTCAGCGTGTTCAATTACCTGAGATTGAATAAACATGGTTGCTGAACCAGGGTTGATACCGGCTGCTAACCAGTCTATCACCATTTCCCAGGTACTTTCCTGAATTTTCCTGGGGTTGTCATACATGGTAGTCAAAGCATGCCAATCAACCACGCAAAAGAAACATTCAAATTCATGTTGTAATTTGGCCCAGTTTTTAAGAACACCATGATAATGGCCCAAATGCAAACGACCTGATGGGCGCATACCGGATAATATGCGGTTATTGGCTGACATTTTACGAGGTTAACTCCATGAAAAATTTATTTTTCCAACACCAGCAACGGCTTGGCTGAAAAATGGAACCGAGGATCTTATCATATACCCCTAATCATTCATAATGCTTGATTCAGAGTGACTAAGCTTACTCAGTTCGAGACGCATTAATGAAATAATGCCCATTAGGGGTATATACCCATTCAGGTTTCGAGAAAATCCTGTACATCCCCGGCACCTTCTCTAACAATAACAGGAGTATGTTCAGTAAAATCAATCACTGAAGTTGGTGTATCACCACAAAACCCGCCATCTATTATCAGATCAACTGTTTTCTCTAATTGCTCTCTAATATCAAGAGCATCGGTCAGCATATCTGAATGTCCAGGGAGTATTAAACTGGTATTCATAATGGGTTCACCTATAGCTTCTGAGAGTGCCAGAGCAATGTTATTAGTTGGAACTCTTAAACCTATGGTTTTTCGCTTTGGATGCATGAGTCTTCTTGGTACTTCGCGAGTACCTCGTAAGATAAAAGTATAGGGGCCAGGCGTATGAGCTTTTATCATTCTATAGGCAATATTCTCAACCTTGGCATATACAGCCAGTTCAGATAAATCTTTACATACCAGTGCAAAATAATGCTTGTCATCGATGCCTCTTATGCGACGAATTCTATCAAGGGCATTTTTATCTCCAATTTGACAACCTAATGCATAACCAGAATCGGTAGGATAAACAATCACTCCTCCCGATCTTAAAACTTCTACAGCCTGCTTAATCAACCTTGCCTGTGGATTATCGGGGTGAATTTCAAAAAATTGAGCCATCTTTATTTACAACTCTTCTGAGTGAATGTAGTTATAGGTTAGTATATCCTGCAAACGGCAGGATGCACACGATCTTATGCAAACAGGTTAATTGTAATAGGAAATATACCCTTAATCAAAGAAGTGAGTTGAACCCTGAATTTGTCCGTTGAATTCGCTTGAAGGAGGGCTTTGTTTCAACAAGCTTAGTTCAATTAACTAAATTTTCAATATGATGTCCACACTGGAATAATATCGGCTGGCATGATTGGGACTTGACCAAGATCTGACCAGGTTTGAAAAGGATGATGAAAATCCGACCCTTGTGAACCATATAAATCAAATTCATTGGCAATACGTATTAGTCGGCGCTGATCCTGTCCTTTAATAGAGGGGTAAGAAACTTCTATAGCTTTACCACCGCTTGCACTAAAGCTTGTGATTAATTGATAAAGTCTTGAGTTACTAAGTTTGTACCTTGAAGGATGTGCCAATACTGCAATACCTCCGGCCTGAATAATAACCGAAACCACTTCTTCTAAGTCTGGCCAATGACTTGGTACTGCACATATTTTTCCTTTGGCTAAAAACTTACTAAATGCCTTTCCGAAACTTGTAGCAGCTCCAGAATCAACAATTAACTGAGCAAAATGACTTCGACAAACAACCTGCCCTTTAGTAATTAAATTAAGTTTGTCCCTGACGTTTTCAATATGCAAGCGTGTCTCTAATTTTTTAATAAGCAATTGTGATCGTTCATGACGGGTTGTCTGTTGCTTTTTTAAAAAATTAGTAAGTTCAGGGTTCTTGTGGTCGATATTGAGACCTACCACATGAACATCACGACCTTCCCAGGAACTCGAAATCTCTACTCCAGCAATTAACTCTAACCCCAATTTATCTTTTAGAGGCCAAAGTTCAATAACTGCCTCAATAGAGTCATGATCGGTAATTGAAAGTTGTGTAACGCCATTAATTACGGCTCTTTCAATGAGTTCCTGTGGACTTAAACTACCATCAGAATGAAAAGAATGGCAATGTAGATCAATTTTTTCCAACAAATTTATCTCAATCTTTAAATATAATAGTACGTAGTTGATATACTACAGTATTTAACCTCAGCTCGGGATAAGCTAGGCCGCTCAATACAGAGATTTTTGCGCCTTTCTATAGGCAAGGGACGCAGAAGCTTCGCCTTGCCAGGCACAAAAATCCCAGCATTGAGCCTGCTTATTTAACTATGAAAAGCATAAATCATTGTAACTTGTTGAAATTTAAATATTAAATGTAACTGGTTGACCTATCTTATCCCGAGCTGAGGTTATTTATTAAAATAGATAGTACAGAAACAAACATATCTGTCATATAATGACTTTTAACAACTTTTAAAATTTCTGTAGGTATTTGTGTCCACTCTTATTGATTTTCTTCCATTAATTGCTTTTTTAATTAGTTTCAAAGTAGCTGGAATTTATGTTGCCACTAGTATTCTTAGCTTAATGAGCGCACTACAGCTAGCTTATTTCAGAATAAAAGACGGTAAATTCACGCCTTCAAAAGTATGGCTATTTCTAACGATTCTCTTCTTCAGTGGTTTAACACTTTACTTCCGAGATGACGCTTTCATCAAATGGAAAGTAACCATTATTTACATGGCTTTTAGTATTTTTCTTATTTGGAATTATTTCTATGGTAAAAACCCTTTTATAAAAACTCTTTTCAATACTATTGATAGCAATATGCAAGAAATTCCACATCATATTATCACTAAGTTAACCCTTTTCTGGGTTCTTACCAATTTCAGCTTTGCTTTCGTGAATATCTACGTTTCCTATTATTTTTCATTATCTACCTGGGTTAATTTTAAAGTCTGGGGCGGAATGGGAACCCAATTAGTCATGATAATAATTTCTCTATATTTTATATTTCCCTATTTTCCAGAAGAAACAGAAACTGAAACCGAAACAGCATCAGCTGCAATAACTAAAGAAGATATCTAATGCTTTATGCCATAGTTGCAAATGATATCCCACGTAGTTCCGGGCTGCGCCAACAATTTAGCACAGAACATAGAGCTCGCATACATGAACTACAAAAACAGGGTCGATTGGTATTAGCCGGCCCCTGTCCTAATGAAGATCAGGATTTATCAGGTGCTTCAGGATTCAGTGGTAGTTTAATCGTGGCTGAATTTTCTTCACTGGAACAAGCGCAACAATGGGCCAATAAAGATCCATTTTTAATCAATGGAGTCTATCAAACTGTTGTTGTTAAACCTTTCAAACAATTCTTACCTTAATCCTGAAACCTCTAAAGTCTGAAACCTATGAATAATCTCTCCATAAATAAAGAACGTATCGATAAAATCACAAATAAACTCCAACAAGCTCTTCAGCCTACTTCTCTGGAAATTATTGATGATAGCCACAAACATATTGGACATGCAGGTGCCAAGGGAGGAGCAGGGCATTTTCAGGTATTAATAGCATCAGAGCAATTTAATGATAAAAACACTCTCGCCTGCCATCGCTTAATCTACCAGGCGCTATCGGAGATGATGCCTTCAGAGATCCATGCTTTGAGTATTCAAATTAAGGGTTAAGTTTGAGTTGCGGGTTGCGGGTTGCGGGTTGCGGGTTGCGGGTTGCGGGTTGCGGGTTGCGGGTTGCGGGTTGCGGGTTGCGGGTTGCGGGTTGCGGGTACAACATAAACAGCAGTTGCAGACAGTGCTATACTTTTCTTTCTTTTCTCGCATCTCGAAACTCATAACTCGCAACTTTTTTTAGATCAAAAAAAAGCCCATCCTTGCGGATGGGCTTTTTCTTTGAATAAATGCCTGGCGTTTATTTACAGGGACGTAATGTATGCCATTTTTGCAGGAGCAAAAAAATGGTGACCTACGAAGTAGGGCAACTCACCAAAATTCAGACAAAAAAATACCCAGTTCTAATAGTTGAACTGGGTATTTTAGAATAAATGCCTGGCGTTGACCTACTTTCACATGGGAACTCCCACACTATCATCGGCGCAAAGCGTTTTCACTTCTGAGTTCGAGATGGATTCAGGTGGTACCCACTCGCTATTGTCACCAGGCAAAACTGTTGCTGTTAATGCGTCTTATAGCGTGCATTATCAGCCAATTTGCTTAAACCAAGGTCGTTAATTTATTGCTTAGTGTTTCAATCTAAATTCTTTGAGTTTAATAAATACCAACCATCAAAACCTCTTGGGTGTTATATGGTCAAGTCGCACGGGTAATTAGTACTGGTCAGCTTCACGTGTCACCACGCTTCCACATCCAGCCTATCAACGTTGTAGTCTTCAACGGCCCTTCAGGGGAATCAAGTTCCCTGGGAAATCTAATCTTGGAGGGGGCTTCCCGCTTAGATGCTTTCAGCGGTTATCCTGTCCGAACGTAGCTACCGGGCAATGCCATTGGCATGACAACCCGAACACCAGGGGTTCGTCCACTTCGGTCCTCTCGTACTAGAAGCAGCTCTCCTCAAATTTCCAACGCCCACGGCAGATAGGGACCGAACTGTCTCACGACGTTCTAAACCCAGCTCGCGTACCACTTTAAATGGCGAACAGCCATACCCTTGGGACCGACTACAGCCCCAGGATGTGATGAGCCGACATCGAGGTGCCAAACACCGCCGTCGATATGAACTCTTGGGCGGTATCAGCCTGTTATCCCCGGAGTACCTTTTATCCGTTGAGCGATGG
>JBFFIY010000007.1:0-60507 GCA_041556195.1 Enterobacterales bacterium | reverse complement strand
TTTCTGTGTTAAGTTCACTCAAAATAGTTGGCTATTTTGAGTGAACTTGCCTTGCCAGACACAAAAATCCCAATATTGAACCAATTAATCGACATACACAAAATACCAATAGATGTAACCTACTGAAATTTAATTATTTAATATGATTGGATGACCTATCTTATCCCGAGTTGAGATTAAATACACTTTAGAGCAAAATATAGCTAAATTGTTGGGAAACAGGCAAATTTATTGTCAGGAAATTGTCAGGATCTTTACTGTGATTACACAGAATTTGATTATTTCCGCTATGATATACCCGTTCTACCTCAAGATGCAGGATTTCAGAACTTAGGTGGAAAGACAGAGCAAGGCGCAACTTGAAGAGAATGACTTGTCCTTTTCAAAAGTTGCAACACGGCACTGGCTTTCCACCTAAGTTCCCAGAGGGCAAGGCGATAAGCGCCCATCTTCTTTGTTAAGAAAGCTTGATTTAGAATAACTAATGCTGCGCTTTCAAGCCTCGAATATGGACGCTTATCGACTTGCTGAAACCTACATCTTGAGGTAGAACGGGTATATACCCATGTTAAAATCAAATATTTTCGCTCAAATTCAATCAAAAATCCTCATTTTGCTTGTAGCAGGCAGTTTGTTTATGATGCTTATTCTAGGCTGGCAAGCATATCATTCAGTTCATCAGCAAAGAATCGTTGCTGAAAAAGTATTGGTTGAATATGCCCAATTAGCAGCTGATGAATTTGCACGGCGGATCATGGCTGACATTGGTTATAGGGGCTATTTTAGAACTCTGAATGATTGGCGTAGTAGCCTGGAAGAAAGCAAGTATAATTTAGTACAGCTAAAGAAAACGTTAGCAAAAAGAGATTGTAAAAAAGAAAAAAACAATAATCTTGCTAAAAATTACTTCTTTTATGTCAGTGATAATCAAGAATTCTTCAACTCGAATTGCGGTTCTTTAGAACAAGTTGATTTCATTCAACTACTAATCGAAAAGTTTGATACAAAACAGCTAACTGAAAAGCCTTTTGCATTTATTCATACCCAACTAAATCAAATCCCCATTACACTAATCGTAGCAAAAATCAAACAGGGATTATATGGCTTTGCAGTAAATCGCCAACAGTTAATTCATAAATTAACTATCTCGTTAAATAAAGCACCTATATTGCCCAGGGTTTTAGCCGATGGAAAAGCAACAAATCAGATGTTAACAGTAAATATGCAGGATCATCTTGGTAATTCATTAGTTGGAACGCCTTTTCCCTATAAACAATCACTTGTTGCCACAAAGGCATTAAAGGGTGAATACAGTGGTATATTTAGAGATCATATAATCCATGTAGCCATAAATGCTGATAGTACAGAACAATTAATTATTGGGGGGCTGCCCGACAATAACTTAACCGCAGTTATCTCAACCATGGTAGCAACTTTTATGGTGTTTATCATCAGTTTACTCCAGCTTAAAAAAGAGCAACGGTTAAATCAATTAAGAAAAAATTTTGTAGCTGAGGTTTCCCATGAACTTAGGACACCACTCACTCAAATAAGAATGTTTAGTGAGATGTTACTTCAGGGAAAAACCCGCAACAGCCAGGAAAAAAACAAATACCTTAGTATTATCCACCGGGAATCTTTGCGATTAAACAATCTTATTGAAAACGTGCTTAAATATTCAGAAACTCAGGCTCAAAGACCTATTCAATTAGACTCACAGGATCTGGCCCCCATTATTTCCAATATTATTAACGATTTTCTTCCTATAGCAAAAGAAAAAAATGTGATTTTAAAGGTTGATATTGAATCCTGCCATATCCCAATTGAAATTCATGCATTAAAACAAATCATACTAAATTTATTGGATAATGCCGTAAAATATGGTCCAGAGAAACAAACAATTTCCATTCAAGCCAAAAAAACAGATCATAAATATAGACTCAGTATTACCGATCAAGGTGCCGGGATCCCGGCAAACAGGCAACAACAGATCTGGCAGGCTTATTATCGATTACCAGGGGAACATGAAGCAGCTATTGCGGGAACAGGTATAGGACTCTATCTTGTCAAACAATTGGCACACCAGATGAAGGCCAAAATTTGGGTTAAAAACCAGGCTGAAGGTGGTAGTCAGTTTATATTAGAATGGACATTAACCAGTAAGAATGGGCGAAATATGCAATGACAAAAATTTTAGTTATTGAAGATAATAAGGACCTGGCTCTGGGATTAAAAAACACCTTGGAAATCGAAGGCTATAACGTCGAACGGGCTAAAGATGGAAAAGAAGGCTTAGTTAAATTATCAACTAACTTCCCTGAGTTAATAATTTTAGATCTGATGATGCCAAATATGGATGGTTATACTTTTTTAAAAAAACTAGAAAACTTTGCACCAAAACCAATGGTCTTAATTTTAAGCGCTCGAAATACTGAAGTGGATAAAGTAACGGGGTTAAAACTGGGTGCCGATGATTTTTTGACTAAACCCTTTGGTTTGATGGAACTCATCGCTCGTGTAGAAGCATTGATAAGAAGAAAAAATTCAATAACAGCAGCGACTTCATTCGCAAATGATACTAACTTAAAAATAGAGGATATTGAAATTAATCAGTTATCACGCCAGGTATTTAAAGCTGGTGTTGAAATTGAGCTGGCCCCAAAAGAATACGATTTATTTCTTAAATTATTAAACAATCGAGGACAGGTAATTTCAAGAATAGAACTTATGCAACAGGTTTGGGGTCATACATCTGTTATTGAAAGCCGAACAGTAGATACGCACATTGCTGAAATAAGACGCAAACTAGGTTCTAATAATACTCCTTCTTCAATCATAAAAACCGTAAGAAAAATTGGTTATCGTATTGATGAGTAAATTATACCTGGATTAATTGATTTCCAAACTAACCTCAAACATCACTAGAAACGGAGATATCACCACTAACACCACAGGCATTAATGCTTCCTTTAGACTCAACTAACATGGTGTGACATTCTTTTTATTCATATAAATACCTGCTTAACCCAAAATTAGCTCACAAAGCTAGTTTACATAGTTATGAACAAAACCCTTCACTAATTCAAGTTCTTTATTCTTTAGCTTCTTTTTCAGCCTGTCATAATTTTTATAGGCTTTTTGTTGATTTTTTTTATTCTCAGAATGCAAATAAGGAAAATAAAACAAACACCTCTGCAGAGGTTCCAATTCTTTATCCAATTTACCTTTAATCGCTTCATCTAAAATACTACATATATAAGAGTTATCTTTTTTATGCTCTACTTCAGTTGAAGTTTGCTGATTCAATAACAATACTAAAGCCAGACAAGATCTCGGCTGTTGCCGCCAGGCTTCTAATTCTTTGTTTTGAGCAGATTGTGCCAGTTGCTTAATTTCAGAGGGCACATGGCTATCAGAACCAGTCATTTTTATCCCTTTTAACAACTGTAAAGCCTTTGATTCTCCAGATTCTGTTTCTTCAAATAAATAAAAATCTAATACTTGTTTAACTCTATCTCTATCAATAGATTTGATATGGGCCAGCTCATCCAGATCCCATCGTTTTCTAATCAGGTTAAGTGCTATAAAACTCAAAACTAAAACAGCAATAGCTGCATATTCAGGCAATAATTCAAATATCAAAAATGGCCAGACAAATGCCATGAGAGAATTAATTATAGTCTGCAAACCAAAACTCAAGAACTGTATTAGAAGCTGCATAACAATCCCTGAAAGCGAAAAATCAAACTCTATTATTTCTTCAATAAAACTATTCACTTCCAGAATAATAAAGGTAACTAAATAACCTATACCGTAGAAGCTTCCACTTTTTGAACGCCATAGTTGGTGTAGACGTGTCATCACACGTCTTTTATAACTTGCCTGCCATTGGTGGCTATGCTGTTTGAGTTTATTAATTTTGTCTTTATTAGATGATTTAAACATGTAAAATTCGTTTACTTTAAAAGATTCTATATTCCAAAAAACGCAGTTGATTACTCAAATTTATGTTAGCTAAAGGTCAGTATAAAACAACTGCGGTTTTCAGTTTAAATTGAAGAATCAACAAACAACGGCTAAGTCAGCCTGTAAATATTCATCTAACCCAGTCTGGCTGGACCGAAATTGCACAATATCTTCAATAGTTAATACCATCATGTCATGTTTGGTGGCAAATTTCATAATTTCTGGCAATGTCGCCATAGATCCATCTTTATTAGTCAATTCGCATAATACGCCAGACGGCGGCAAACCTGCAATCGACATAATATCAATGGTTCCTTCCGTATGTCCACGCCGTGACAATACACCATCCGGTTCAGCGCAAATAGGGAATATATGCCCCGGTTTTGCCAGATCATCTGCAACGGCCTGTTCAGCTATTGCAGCTTTCACAGTTGTCAGTCGATCTTGTGCTGATACGCCAGTTGTCACGCCTCTTTTGGCCTCAATAGAAACCGTAAACGCAGTGCCATATCTTGAATTATTGTCTTCCACCATCTTGGGAAGTTGTAATTGTTGAATTTTTTCTTGTGTAAGGCACAAGCAGACAATGCCACTGCAATGCTGAATAAGGCTATTCATCTGCCTGACAGTTAATGTTTCTGCAGCATAGATAATATCTCCTTCATTTTCTCGATCTTCATCATCCACAAGAATGATTCCCTCTCCCCTTTGCAGAGCAGAGATGGCTTGTTGTAAGCGTTTTTTAGAATTGCCAAATTGGCGAGTTAACATCTGATTCATGGTTTTTCCTCGTTAAATAGTTCACCAGAATCAGGGCATCAGGAAATACCCAAATAACTTGGGTATAGACAGATACAAATAATCCATATAAAAATACGGATCTTTTAACGTCATAGATAGTGCACCATCGCTATAGCAGCAATGTTTACATTCTCTCCCATCCGGACTATAACCGTCGGCTCTGGAGTCACACCAGATCTGCTGACCCTTTGTGACTTTAAACCTGAATAAAAGGCAAATTACAAAGGCGCTCGCGGGCTTATCTTTCAAATAATTTTGAAGAGACTTACCGCCGGTGGGGAATTTCACCCCGCCCTGAGAATTAATTTTGTGGTAAATGCCACCTGGTAATTATAAGCAATAAGTTAGTCAATACAATTATTATTTAACCGTCATTGATATTGCTTTATTACAATGAGGGCAATGTAACTGGTTTTCGGGTTTTTCCTGATTGATCTCATGTTGGTATTTTTGCATTTCATCTTTAGTAAGACATAATGATAGTCGCAGGCTTTCCAGATTATTTTGTTCAAGTTCAGATATGTTTCCATCTACCATTTTTTCCTTAAGGCTTTTCTTGAAAACATCCTGTCTTTTATGTAATTCTTCTGAAAAACGCGAAGCCATCATTCCAGCGGGTAATGCCACCATGCCAATCCCCAGAATCATAATCATAGCGCCTATCATCCGCCCAATCATCGTGACAGGTACAACATCGCCATAGCCGACAGTGGTTAGAGTCACAATCGCCCACCACATGGCTTTTGGAATGCTGGCGAACTGTTCAGGCTGCGCCTGATTTTCAGCCAGAAACATAAAACTTGATGCCAGTACTATCATCGTCAACATGATAGTAAACGCGGCCATCATGGGTCGAAATTCAGCTTTGAGAACTTGTCCAAGAACATTAATTCCCGCAAAATGTCTACCAAGCTTAAGTATACGAAGCAAACGCACCACACGAATAATTCTTAGATCAATTCCAACCATAAAAGCAATATAAAAAGGTAAAATGGCAACCAGATCAATAATTGCAACAGGGGTTAACATATACTTAAACCTGGCTTTTAATGAATTGATTGGATCAATCTCAGCAGAAACCCAAACACGAACAAAGTATTCCAGGGTAAAAATAATCACTGAAAATAACTCAATCTGCCAAAACAAATCGCTATATTCCTGTGAATAAGCCGCATCAGTTTCCAAAATAACCGATACCACATTCACCAGAATAAGCACAAAAAGAAAGCTATGTAACAGGCTTGAACGCAGACTGGAAAAAACATAGGAGCCTTCCAGTAACTGATATATTCTTTGACGATTCATAATTGACTTCTAACAACTAGTGTTAGTAAATCCTAACAGAAAAAGCTAAAAGTCTTCAAATATAAAATGCATTAGCGATTGAATAAATAGTATACGGGTTTTATTTCAAAAAATGCATGAGTAAAAAAACTGTTGATTAAATCTAATGTTACAATGGGTTGTATTCAAAACCCAAAACTCAAAAATAATATGAGAAAATCAACCAAAATCATTATTTTCTTAATATCAATAATAAGTATTGGGTTGCTCTTATTCTATATTTTTCAAGCACCTGACACTTTTCCTACCAGTCATCATGTTCCTTCAGTTCTGACAACAAAAGCTAGCATTACTCATCAGATGACAGACAATCCCCCCGCTACTACTCAGATAAAGCTGAAAAAAACAAGCACCCTTAGTGCAACCCACCCTCAAAAAGATAAAAATTATATTGTTAACTGTGAAAATAAAATTGAAGTTGATGATGAACAAACATTTAAAGAGCTGAAACATAAAGAAGATCTATTTATGGAGGGGTTAAAAAATTCCTCCATACCAGAAAATAAATTGACCTATATTCTTCTTGATTTGCAGGTAATTGAAGGTAGTAAAAAATAGACCGGTTGCAAAATTTTCTTGACCGATATCCCGATAATAAATTGGCTCACTGGAATTTAATGCAGGCTTGTTTAGCTCCAGAATCCATCTGTGATGAAATTATCGAAGATTTAGCCTTGGGAACAGATAAAAAAAATGGCGCCATGTGGCTTAAAAAAGCCATGTTACGTGCAAAAGACAATGATATTGATGGAACCATAACAGCACTAAAACAAGTAATAAACTCTAATATTTTTAATGAATATTACGCTGAACACATCGTTCTTTTTGAAAGAGCTTTATTATCTTTTACTGAACTTACTCATATTGATAGAAAAAAATTTAGTCAGGGCATGGCGAGTCTTGCTTTAGGTAGCGGATACCAGACTATCTATCAGTTCTGTCGTGAACGTGTTAATAGCAGTGAACATATCGCTAAGCTTTGTATTGATACAGGAAAACCTTAGTGAAAAAGGCAAAAACTATTTTAGAACAAAAGTTAGGATTTGGCTTTCAAACTGTTACTTATAAGGCTCAGGATAATAAGCAAGCACTGGAAGAAGTTAACAAACATATTAAAACATATGAAAACCAATATAAAAATCCTTTAGCTTACCAGGCAATACAACTTATGGCTCATGATGAAACGCTTTTTAATTTATGGTTTGAAGCGATAAAAGACAGCACTGAAACCGAAGCTGGTTTTGCCCTGGTTAATGAAGCTATTTACCTGTCGAAAAACCCGAACTACAACCACCGTAACCCGCAAGTAGTTCATCATCAGTTTGAGCATAGAGGTTGAATGAAAGGAGTAACTAGGTAATTATAAAAATGAAGGTTTTAGTATTTTGTCCAAATAATCTTAATAAATCCATTATTTTTTCCTTAAATTGAATAAGTGTATTTTTATATTATCCTTCTGTAAATCCAGACAGTGGTGTGAATGTAATTCATGAAACAGGTGATGTCAACGCCTGGTTCACAAATATTCAGACATCTGAAAATTATGGTTAACAAATAAAGTTAAGTTTTATACTAGCTAAAGAATCGCAGAATAAAACTGACACAATGGTTTTTTGCCACTGTTTGATCTATCAAGTCGGGCTATAAAAGGAACTGTCAACAATGATTTTAAAGTGGTAATATTCTCTTCCAATTCATCCATTTCTTCATCAAATACATTCGCCACCCAACCTGCTACATGCAGGTTTGATTGTTTAATGGCTGCAATGGTTAACAAGGCATGATTGATACAACCCAATTTAATAGACACCACCAGGATCACAGGCAGATTAATAAATCTGGCGAGATCAGCCATGGTTTCCTGTTCGTTTAACGGAACCAACCAACCGCCCGCCCCTTCAACGATACAAAAATCTTCAGAGCCTTCTAACACGGGTTTGCAGCGTTGATAAATGTCTGCAGACTGGAGTTTTGTATTATTTTTTTGTGCTGCCAGATGTGGCGCTATAGCTTGCTCAAAGGCAATGGGGTTTATATTCTGGTAAGTTATAGTTGTTTCTGATGCTTCAATTAATTGAAGAGCATCCTCATTTTTAAATTCACCCTCAATTTTTTCACAATCAGAAGCTACCGGTTTTAAAACACTCACCTTTTTCCCCTGATTTTTCAAGTGATGAATGAGAGCCACCGAAAAAGTTGTTTTACCCACACCAGTATCTGTGCCTGTTATAAAAAAACCTTTAGCCATTTTTCATACTCTATTTATTTTTAGTCCTGGTTCTATCACAAAAGTTTGGGCATCTGTCATTTTAGGTCCATTATAATCAGTTCCCCAGGCATGACCATAAACCACTTCCCATGTAGCCGGGATCCAGCCCTCTTCTGTGCGAAATTTTTCATAGGCATCAAACATAGTTTCAAAGGCTTTTTTTCCGGTCAATCCTTTCTGGCGTTCTTTCGAAATATTATGCGCACCAATCGCCTTAAGCTCTCGCATTAACTGTTTAACATCCTGATAGGTTGTAGTGATGTTTTCCGCATCCATAACAGGTTGTGATAAATGATTGTTAATCAAACCATCACCGATATCATGCATATCTAAAAATTGATTTACATGAATACCTGTATCTACTTTTTGCCAGGACTGTCGCAGCTCAAATAATGTGTCAGGACCAAAACTTGAAAACAGTAAAAGACCTCCAGGTTTTAATACTCTTTGCCATTCTTGAAAACATACATCAAGATCCATTATCCATTGTATGGCAAGGTTAGAAAATAAAAAATCTACACTATTATCTTCCAGAGGCAAGGAACACATATCAGCTTGTATAAATTTTTGTTTTTTAAGTAAACGAGTCAACCAACCTTGTTGGTTTTTAGCATATTCAATCATTCCCTCGGCCAGATCAAATCCCGTCACTTCTGCTTTGGGAAAACGCTCAGCTAAAAGTCTGCTGCAATAACCCGTTCCGCAACCAGCATCAACAACCACTTCAGGATCACAATTAATGTAATCCAGTTTTTCTATTAATCTATTAGCAATTTCTCTTTGAAGCACCGCATGAGTTTCATAGAGTTTAGCCGCTTTAGAAAATGAACAGGCTATGTCATTTCGTTTAATGTTATTTCCCAGAACTTCCGTCATAATGCTGTCTCATCTAAAAATTCTAAACAACAATCCATAAATTCATCTCTATGGGAAATAAAAGGGCCATGACTGGATTTTGGAAAAATAACCGTCTTACCATCTACACCTGACTCATTAAGAATTTCAGAACTTTTTGATGGAACCAATCCGTCCAGCTTTCCGTAAACTCTAAGCCAGGGTGATTGAATAGATGACAATTCTTGCAGCAAATCGGTGTTTTGCAAAAGCTCTAAACCTGCTTTTAAAGCTTTAGGGGCAGGTTCTCCATGTCTGAACACTAATTCTTTTAACAAACTCAAATCGTCTTTTTGGGTTTCGCTTCCCATAGTTTGAATAGCGAGAAAGCGAATAATAGTACCGCGAAAATCTTCCGCTAAAAATCCCATAAAACTGGCTAAAACATCAGGTTTCATGGCATGAGGCCAATTATCACCCACAATAAATTTAGGGCTCGCAGCAACCGTAATCAGCTTTTCTACTCTCTGTGGCTTTCTTGCTGCTATAGCCATAGCCAACATCCCACCCATCGACCATCCCAACCAATGAGCCGATTCTGGTGCTACTGACAGCACCTGTTCGATCAGGTACTCCAGAGTATAATCACTTTTTGAAACAGGGCTTCGACCAAAACCCGGTAAATCTATGCTATGTACACGATAGTGCTGCGATAACTGTGGCATAATGCCTGCAAAAATATCGCTATGAAGTCCCCAGCCATGTAACAGAACCAAATCAGGTCCCTGGCCTTGCACTTCACTATAAGGGGTTAACATATTATCTACTCTCTATTTTAATCATTTCTTACATTCAACTCACTGGGTCAAAACAATAAAAACTCTATTCACTTTAATGTACCTGTTTTCCCCATAATACGTTTTGGATATACAATAAAACTTCGTACCCAAAGCACTCGCTACGCTTATGTGGCAGGCTCTGTCCTTCGTGCCCTTCGTGGTGAAATTTTTTTAAACCAAATTTAGGCCTTAAATTCTTCTGTAAGTAGCTGCATCAACTGGTCAATATCCGAAAATTCATGTTCAGCTGATAAGGTCACTCTTAATCTTGAGCTACCCTTTGCCACAGTCGGCGGCCTGATGGCCGTTACCCAAATACCTTTTTCTTTAAGCGAATTAGCCATATGCATACTTTTCACTGCATCCCCCACCAGAATGGGTTGGATCGGGGTATCCGAAAGCATTAAAGGTAATGCAAAATGTTTTGCCTGATCTTTAAAATACCTGATGAGTTTATTTAACTTTTGTCGTCTTTCCGGTTCAGCTATAATCAGTCTTAAACTCTCTCTGGTGGCACAAGCAATAGCAGGAGGAAGACCAGTGGTATAAATATAACTTCGAGCCTGCTGCACTAATGTTTCAATCAAAATTTCTGAACCCGCAACAAAAGCACCAAATGTGCCAAGAGCTTTGCCAAAGGTTGCCATCAAAATCGGTAGTTGCGATTGGCTTAATTGTTCTTGTTCAGCATAACCCGCGCCGCTATCTCCCAACACGCCAAAACCATGGGCATCATCTAACATCAACCAGGCTTGATGTTTTTCACAGATCTCAACCAGCGTATTTGCCCCAGATTGATCACCATCCATAGAAAAAACGGAATCTGACACCACCAGTTTTCGTCTTGTATTTGATTCATTGAGTAGCTGATCAAGCCGCTTATAATTTAAATGAGGAAAGCGTCTAAATTTTGCGCCACTGGCTAATCCGCCATCTAACAATGAAGCGTGATTAAGTTTATCTTCAAATACAGCATCCTGCTTATCTACTAACGCAGTAATGGTTCCCAAATTGGCCATAAAACCCGTTGAAAATACCAAAGCTCTATCTCTATTGGTAAAAGCTGCCAGCTCTTCTTCTAATAAGTGGTGTTGCAGATGATGGCCACAAATCAGATGAGAGGAGCCAGAACCCATACCATATTTTTTTATAGCATCTTGAGCCGCTTGCTTAACCTCAGGATGGGCGGCAAGTCCCAGATAATCATTTGAGCAAAAATTTAATAAAGTGCGTTTACCCTGTTTCACTCTAACTTGCTGCGAACTCTCAAGCATTTGTCTAAACCGATAAAGTTGCTGTTCCTGGCGAAGCTGTAATGCTGGCTGAAGACATTGATCCATTGACTCCATAGCTTTCACTTTCACTTTATCTTTCACTTTAATCTTTATCTTGGATCATCAATCAATGAACAGCTGCATTACTATAAAGCGAGGTTTCATCAACAAAAGACTTAGATCTGGACTCGGGCTCTTCTGAAATCAGGCTATCTCCGGCAACACTTTCAATCTCAAATGAGAGTTTTTCCAGCAATTGACTATCCCTGTCTGCACCAGGATTAGGCGTAGTAAGTAATTGCTCACCATAAAAAATAGAATTGGCTCCCGCCATAAAACACATAGCCTGAGTCTGTTCATTCATGGTTTCCCTGCCAGCAGATAATCTGACATAGGATCGAGGCATCATGATGCGAGTCACGGCAATAGTACGGATAAATTCAAAGGCTTCCAGTTCTTCTATCTCTGCCATTGGCGTTCCTGCTACTGAAACGAGTTGATTGATGGGAACACTTTGCGGATGTTGCGGTAGGTTAGCCAGGGTCAATAACAGATCCCAACGATCCTGTTCTTCTTCTCCCATGCCAATAATACCACCAGCACAAACATTAATGCCTGCATCTCGCACAAAACCGAGTGTGTCCAGTCTATCCTGATAGGTGCGAGTACTGATGATTTTTTTGTAATAGCTTTCCGATGTATCTAAATTGTGGTTGTAATAATCCAGTCCTGCTTGTTTAAGTTCTTGAGTTTGCTGTTCCGTTAACATGCCCAGTGTCACACAGGTTTCCAACTCTAATTCTTTCACAGACTTGACCATTTCAAGTACCACACGAAAATCCTTTTCACGCGGGCTGCGCCATGCTGCACCCATACAAAAACGACTGGCACCGGAGGCTTTGGCGGCTTTGGCTTTTTCCACCACTTCATCAATGGCCATAAGCTGTTCCCGGGATAACCCCGTGTCATAACGCGCACTTTGTGGACAATAGGCACAATCTTCGGGACAGGCTCCCGTTTTAATACTTAATAATGTGCTGGTTTGAATACGATTTGTTTTAAAGTGTTGCCGATGAACCGTTTGAGCCTCATAGATCAAATCAAGTAGTGGCATTTTAAACAGAGTTTCAACTTCTTCTCTGGTCCAATTGTAACGGATATCACCTAAAATCAAATGAGGGGTCGCCATGGTATTAACCTTTCGCTTATAATTTCACTTCATACTAACTAAAAGTGCAAGATGGCACTTGACTCAGAATATTTATTGCACAGCCCAATATAAAATATGAAAATAGAACAAGAGTACAAAATGGGCGTACAGGAAAAGCATGATAACCCGCAATAATTTTCTGTCAACTTACAGGGAACAAGATGGTTGACAACAGCTCGTTTTTTAATCAATTGAAACATATTATCACTGAACAATCATTCAGACTGCTTAATCTCATACCAAGTCTTTGTCCTGTTTGCCATTTACCCCACAAAGGTAGAACCCTGTGCGAAAGTTGTCGTGAAGTAATCATTAAAGCGCAACAAGCTTGCAAACAATGCGCTGAACCCCTCGCCGTCTTATTACAGTCCTCGTACGATTTCCCACAACATTCAAATGCATTAGAAGCAAAAAAATCTATTAATACAATAACTTGTGGCAAATGCCAACATAGTCCAGCTAACTTTGAACAGGTCATTGTTGCCGGTCTTTATCAACCACCTTTATCTAACCTAATTCAATCATTAAAATTTTCAGAGCAGCTAACCTGCGCTCCTGTTCTCGCTAACCTGCTTTATGAGCAAGTTTTTAATGCTATTACTCATTCACAAATAGCAAAACCCGATGCACTTATCGCCGTACCTTTACACCCGGCAAGGTTAAAAGCCAGAGGTTACAACCAGGCAGCGCTGATAGCTCGAAATCTGTCAAAAATGCTTTCCATACCGCTATTGGAAAACACAGTGGTTCGAGTAAAAAATACGGATGAGCAATCAACCATGAAGCTAGTCAAGCGTAAAAAGAACATACAACGAGCATTTAAAGTGATTAATAACCTGGCGCCACATGTGGCTATCATTGATGATGTGATAACCACGGGCAGTACCTGTAATGAGCTTGCAAAAACACTAAAAAAAGCTGGTATAAACAAAATTGATGTTTATGCTGTAGCCAAAACACCTCATTTGAAGTAGTCTTAACGGCCCAATTTTCATCCACACAGTCAAATTGACTTCTGGAGCCATCGAGATCCACCTGCATTGTTAAATATCCAACGTAGCCGCCATATTAACGCTCTCACCATGCCTATTCTTGGCGGTATGTTATCTCAAAACATTCTCAACCTGGTTGACGCCGCTATGGTTGGCTCACTGGGAACTGCGGCATTAGCTGCCGTAGGGATCGCCAGCTTCGTTAATTTCTTTTGCGCAGCTTTTTTCATTGGCATGGCTTCTGGCATACAAGCCATGGTTGCCAGAAATATGGGAGAAGGTAGAGAGAACCAGGCTGCCTACCCACTCAATGGCGGTTTATTACTCAATATATCCATTGCCATACCAGCCAGTCTGCTACTCATGTATTTATCGCCCAATATCATGGCAATGTTGATTGATGATCCTGAAGTGCTTGCTCATGGTACACCCTATCTTTCTGTGCGATTAGCTGGATTAGCCGCTCTGGGTTGTAATTTTGCCTTTCGCGGATTCTGGTCATCTATCGGCAAACCCGGCCTGTACTTAAGAACTCTTCTGATAATGCATACAGTCAATGTCATACTTAATTATGCTTTGATATTTGGCCATTTCGGGGCGCCAGCTTTAGGCACAAAAGGAGCCGCCCTGGGTACGGTTATTTCTATGTTTATGGGCAGTATTTATTATGCACTTTTGGCTACCAAACATGGTGGAAACCTCGGATTTGCTAAAGGCCTACCCTCCATGAGAGGTATGCAAAGCCTATTAAAAATAGCCATGCCCTCCTCCTTACAGCAATTATTTTTTTCCGCTGGTTTCGTCACATTATTCTGGATCATCGGCCAAATTGGCACTTTGGAATTAGCAGGAGCAAATGCCATTGTTAACGTGACACTCGTTGCAATATTACCCTGCATTGCCTTTGGGATCACAGCCAACACATTGGTGAGCCAGTCGTTAGGAAAAAAAGATGTTCAAGAAGCTTACCAATGGGGGTGGGATACCGCCAAACTGGCCTTTCTTGTGGTTCTGGCTATAGGACTTCCCATGTTGATATTCCCTGATTTTATTTTAAAAATATTTTTACACGATCAAGTAGCCATTGATATTGCCAGATTCCCCTTAAGATTGGTTGGCGCTGGAATTGCCATTGATGCCATCGCCCTGGTTCTAATGAGCGCGTTACAGGGTGCAGGCGCCGCCAAACAAACCATGCAAGTCGGTTTCATTATGCAATGGGCTATTTTCCTACCAGTAGCCTATTTACTTGGCCCTATTTTAGGCATGGGATTAACAGCAATCTGGATCGCCCAGGCTGTCTATAGAATGATTCAAATGTTCTGGTTTATTTGTTTATGGAATGCTAAAAAATGGCAGACGATTAAACTGCATACGCATTGAGGGAAGGAAAAAATTTTCACCAGAGCCTGCCCCGTAAGCGGAGCGAATGTTTTGGGTACGAAGTACACGAAGAAAAATAGAAAAGTAAAATAAACGGTAATGGGCTAAAGTGGTGCTTTTACTTAAACAAAGCCATTGCGCGAAGCATTAAATTGTCAAAGTTTACCGTTAACACATAATCGGCAAAACCTTCTTTGATCAATTGCGCCAGATAAATATGTGTGACATTGATTTGCGCTCTATCTATATATCCTTTAAGAAGCTTATTTCTAGCATTTGGATCTATACAATTCATTAACTTTGCATATTCGCTTTTAGTTTCAACAATACATTTCTAATCATCAAAGCCGCTAATAAAATTGCAGAGATCTGATAGATAATCGATTCATCCATTTCATGGGAAGCTGCCACTACTCTATAAATTTCAAAAGAGAATGCGGCAAACAAGTAGTTGGTAAGGTAACCAAATAAGATACTGACACCTAGGATACTGCTTACATAAACCAATAACACCGATTTTCCCAGTTCTTGTTTTATCATTCCCATGGTGGATATGTTTGTGGCAGGTCCTGCCAACATAAATACCAGAATAGCGCCAGGAGATACTCCAGCGGCTAAAAAACCAGCAGCGATAGGTGTTGAGGCCGTGGCGCAGATGTACATAGGAATACCTACCAACGCCATTACTAACATAGCCATAAAACCATGACCCCATTGCACCAGAAAATCAGTAGGAACCCAGGTTTTGATAATGGCTGCAAGCAATAAACCAATCATCAACCATTTGGTGATATCTTCTAATAATTTACCCGCAGAAAATTTTAAACTACTCATTATTAACTTGAATAGATTGTCTTTTTGAGGTTGGACAATTTCGCTACTTTTGTTGGTAACTTTAGAATTTTTGCTACAACAACCTGATTCTTCAGCTATTTCTTTTTTGCTACAACAAGTTTTTTCTTCGGCTTTCTCCTGTTCACTTGAACAACAGCCAGAATTTGCTGTTTGGTGACTAACTCCGGTTATATCTTTGGTAGTAAACATAACCACTATGCCAGTGAATATAGCGCTAAATATGGCTGCAACCGGACGGATCACTGCCATAAAAGGCCCAAGAAGTGCATAAGAAATTGAAATAGAATCTACGCCTGTTTCTGGTGTTGCAACCAGAAATGAGACTGTTGCAGAACGAGACGCTCCGGCTCTCCTTAAACCAAGAGCTGCAGGGATAACGCCACAGGAACATAAAGGTAATGGCGCACCTATAAATGCAGCTTTTATTATTGAGGAAAGATCACTTTTACCCATGTGCTTTTGTAAAAAATCCAGGGGCATCAAACGATTAATTATTCCCGCAATAAGCAAGCCCAGCAATAACCAGGGAGCAGATTCAGTGAATAGTCCAATAAAATTCGTTAACAGGTTCATCATTTTGCCTTCCGAGTAAATAGTGTTTCATCATCAAGGGAAGAAAGTATTGCACAACTGGTCGCTTTTTCAGAGCCGCCACAGCAGGCATTGTATAGGTTGCTAAGTGCATAATGCATTTTTTGCAGATCGGCTATTTTTACTTCAACCTCCGCAATTTTTGCGCCTGTATAGTTTTTTACTTCTTCACAGCTGTGCTGATCTTTGTTCAAACGCAGCGCTAATAATTCTTTAATTTGGGCTAATGAAAAACCTACTTTTTTGGCATGTAAAACAAAGTTTAGTCGATGTTCATCAGCAGCTGAATAGAGACGATAGCCAGCTCCTGTTCGTAATTCAGGTTGCAGTAGTTTTTCTTTTTCATAGTAGCGTAGTGTTTCAACGCTAATTTGAGTACGTTTCGCAAGCTCACCAATTTTCACAAGATCCTGGTTCATAAGAAGTCCCCTATCAATTTGTACTTAGTATAAACCCTAAAGCAAACTTCAGGGTCAAACAAAATTTGAATTTTTTTCAATGAAAAGCAAACTGTAAATTTTGGGGGTGGAAAACAGCTAATTTAACAACTACACTCCTAAATTAACCTGAGCTCGGGTTAAATTAAAGGATCTCCTGTGTCAGAGTTGTTATCAGGAAGTTAATTAGTAAGCTTATTTTCTGTCACAGAGAGAAAAAATGACCATTCTAAAACGCATTAATATTTTATCGGTTTTAATCATCACTCTATTTTATTTGCAACAGGTAGGTGCATCAACACCCGCTAGTTCTTTACAACAATTCGCAAGCTATGTGGTGTTGGGTCAATCTCCAGACGGAGATAACATTGCCATAGCAAGAACAGTCATTGATGAGGCGGTATTTTGCCCGACTATTTCTATGGTGGGTAACAGCAATAAACCGATTTCAATGATCTCCCGAGAAAATCCTAACCACTTTTCTGTGGTGGTATGTGAAGCACTAATTAATTTTGATGCCAGTTACCAGATCAACTTTAGTGACACTGCTATTACTTTACCAATGGCTAAATCTGATCCGGAAACAATACAGGTATTTGGTGATACTGGCTGTAAATTAGCAAAACCTGGAAAAGCTGGCTGTGCCAGAGGCACTGCGGCAGAACCATTTAAATCTCTTGCTGATGCTGGTGCCAGTGAAAAACCCGATCTCGTTTTACATATGGGTGATTACAATTATCGTGGTACTTCAGGCGATACCTATTTTGTCCAGAAAAACTCAAGTAAGCAGTTACAACAGATCAAACAATGGCCTTATGACGCAGGTGATGGCAGTACTCAGGGGCAACATTGTGGACAAACTCCCGGTACTCCGTTCTATAGCCAGTCTGCACCAAATTCTAATTTCCCCGATATTTGGCGCAATTGGCATGATGATGTGTTTAAGTCCGCTAAAAATTTAATGGCTGTAGCACCATGGGTGGTTGCACGAGGCAATCATGAGTTATGTAGTCGTGCGGGTGCGGGTTATTTTTATTTTTTAGATCCTCATTCAAATCTGGTTACAAACAGCCAACAACTTAGCTGCCCCGTAGCTGATGTTAGTAAAGGCGCTATAGACAATACGATACAGATCCCCAGCTATAAAGTAGGTTTTAAAAAACTCGATGTTGTGGTGATCGATTCGGCTAATGCCTGCGATAGTTATTCTGATTCACCCTTTACAGCAATTTATGAAAATACCTTTAAAGAAGTGGATAAACTCGTCACTAATAAACCTGCATGGCTGATGGGACATCGTCCGATCTGGGGTATAACTGAATATTACAGCAACGGGAGTACGGGCTGCAGCAGTGAGAATAAATACGGTTGCGTCAACCAGATGATGCAGGCAGCAATCAAAAAATTACCGAAAAAAGCTTTACCCTCTGCGGTCAATTTAGTGCTTGCCGGGCATATGCATCGTTTTCAAAGTGTTAGCTTTGGCAACGCTTCACGGCCGCCGCTGCTGGTCATTGGCACAAGTGGTGTGGCTTTAGATGACAGCCCACCTGTAGGTGCGTTGACGAGTAATATTGATGACTTACCAGCTCAGGTTCTAACCACAAATAACCTACTGCAAAGTAGAGGTAAAAATTATGATGCTTTTGCATATTTAAGTGTCAAACTTAAAAAGTCTGGTGGTTGGGCTGCTAAACTGTTGAATCCACCAAAAAAACTTACTGTCGCTACATGCTCAAGCCAACAAAACATGGCTCAAGGCGTTTGTGAATTTGCTAAGGGTATTTCTGTAGCAAATTAACCTGGCCAGAATTCTATTTAACCTGAGTTCAGGGTAGCTATTGCCCAAAGGTTTTTCCTTCAATCAAAAAATCAATTTCTTCAGGGGTAGAAGGTCTTTCTAAAATTTGATTACGGTGTGGAAATCGACCGAAGCGGTGGATGATAGCTCGATGTTCTCTAGCATGCTCAACGTAATTTTGAAGTTTATCTGCTAGTTCATTTTCACTATCAGCCCCTTGTGATTCAGCACCATGTGATAAGGCTAATTGTTCAAATAAAGTAACTGCATGATTCTGTTCTTCCATCGATTCTGCATGTTCAAATGGCATATAAAAGAAAATTCTTTGATAGCTTTTTACTTGGAGGTTAAAACCTTTTTCTAAAGCATATTTTGAAACAGACAGGGCTTTTTCATCACCGGAAAAAGCCGTTAATCGGCCTCGAAAAATATTTCTTGTAAATTGATCGAGTAATATGACTAAAGCTAAAGAGGAGTCGGCTTGTTGCTGCCAATGATCAAGTTCATCGGTTAAAGCTTTACCCACAAGCTCGGAAAATCTATCCATAATTATTTCATCTAGTATTTGACCACCTGAGAACCATTGTCGAGTGATATTCTTTTCAGGCCAAAGTTCACCAGTTTTTGTAAGGTTTTTTCCAAACCAGAAGGTTAAAATATCTTGTACATGGTGTTGTTCAATTTCGTTCATATATATCACTTTATTTATTAAGTATTACTTACAAATTAAGAGCTTACAAATTAAGAGCTTACAAATTAAGAGCTTACAAACTAAAACCTTAAAAAATTAAATGTTTGAGATCAGGTAAGTATTTTTCAAACGAACCCGTATTAAATGCCACAACCTGATCACCACTTTTAATCAAGTCTTTTTCAAGTGCAGGTGCTAAAGCAGCGATGGTGGCCGCACCTTCCGGACAGATCCAGATACCATAATCTTGATAAACCTTCTTAAAGTTCTGCGCAATTTGTTGTTCGCTCACTGCAATTGCAGCACCACCACTCTTCTGAATAATATCGAGTACTTTGGCATGACCCACACCTCCAGGAACATTTAACCCGGTCGCCAGTGTTTGGCCTGACTCCACTGCTGTTGTATCAACTTCTCCCTGATTATAGGCATTCACCACAGGAGATGTTTGTTCACTTTGCACTGAGATCACTTTGGGCCGCTCTGAACCAATAATACCTAACGCTTCCAGCTCATCAAAAGCTTTCCACATACCTAAGATCCCTGTTCCACCACCTGTAGGATAAAGCACTACATCAGGAAGTTTCCAATCAGTTTTTTCACTTGACTTATTATTAGGTAAGGGTTCTGCCAATTCTAATCCCAGAGATTTTTTCCCTTCAATTCTCCAACCGGGTTCTTGAAAAGTAGCACAGTTGAAGTAGCCTTGTGGAACATACTTTTCTTTCATTAATGCACCAGCTTCACGGATGGTTCCTTTCACTAAATCTAATGAAACCTGAGGGTGAATTTTTGCCATAGCAGCTACCCTTCCAAGAATTGGCATTGGTGTATCATCCGGCATAATAACAGCTACTTCAAAACCAGCTGCTAAAGCGTACTCTACCAGGGAGTCGCCCGCATTGCCCTGTGTTGGTACCACCAGTTTTTTTAAGCCAAAGCTTTTGGCCATAGATGCCACCATGCTCATTCCACGATCTTTAAAACTACCAGTAGGATTTGCCCCATAACCTTTATGGGGTTGACCTTCATCTTTTAAAAACAATGAAAAATCATGTTTTTTGGCCAAATCAAAATCTTTCAATGGTATTAAGGGAGTATGGCCTTCACCCAGACTCACGATCTGCTTCTGATCCTGTTCATCGTTAATATCCAATGCCATTAAAGAACCAAATCGCCACATCGATTGGATCTCAGGTCGATACCAGGAAAAGTCTGTTTTTTCATGTTTAAGACGTTCAATATCAATCATCATTTGTAATGGACGATTATCTTCAGGGCATAAATTCATAAGCTCGGTAGTGGGATAAATCCTGCCACAACCTGAACATTGTAATTGGTAAACGTAGCTCATATCAGATCCTCAAAAATATTAAAAATTAAAAATATCGGTTTCTTTAGTTTTTTCTAAGTGATGTAGATTTGTCACGTTCTGCTTTAAAAGCAACATCTTGATACCACCGGAACAGGTTGAAAATAGCTGTCACCATTACCAGGTTTTAGTCCCATAGCTTTAAATTGACTGGCTAAATACTCAATGGTTTTCTTCTCACCTGGAGTTGATGGGCCTCGTCCTTCAAACTCATTCGAAGACAGTATTTTTACATGGTCTTTTAATTTGTCGACTGAAATTCGGGGAAGTTTGAATGCTAGAGCCTCCTTCTCACTGGGAGTTTTTTGAATTAGAGTTAGAGCTTCCGATTGGGCATTTGACGATTGCCCCTGTTCGTTCTGATGATGCTCAGTTTCCCCCTGACAAGCCACCAGACCAAAGGATATGGTTACCAGGATAACTAAACCCATCACTGTTCCGGTAAATAAAACATCTTTGATTTTCATAGTCTTTAACCTTGTAAGTTAACCTGGAAACTGGAGTGATATTGAAACAGTATCAGTCGTACTTGGCAAGTATGGGCATTTCTTGTGAGATTCGACTCATTATGACAGCGTCATTGTCAGGATTTGGGCATCAAACGAACAGTAAGGGGATTTTGCTATCCTCATCCTTTTCAGTATTATCGGTAACATTATCTTTGCAAGCTTATTTGAGAGTTTTGCTTTTCCTCTTTTCAGTGGTATTTTAGGCTTTTTTTATGTGATTGAGATCTATAGGAATGAAATTTTGACAATAAAAAGCTGGCGTACTCCACAAAACCTGTTATTAGCCATGATGTTTGTGATGCCTTTTACTTTTTCAGTATGGCAAGTTCTACTCAATAATTTTGTCATCGAAAAAGCCGCTTTTACCGGATCAGATATTGGACTTCTACAAAGTATTAGAGAAGTTCCGGGATTTTTGGCCTTTACTGCGGTATTTGTTTTATTATTGCTTAAAGAGCAAATTTTCGCACTTATCTCATTATTGTTAATGTCAATAGGTATTGCCCTCACTGGCTATTTTCCCTCTATTATAGGGTTGGCAAGCACCACCCTGCTAATGTCAACTGGTTTCCATTATTTTGAAACTATTAATAAATCATTAACTTTGCAATGGTTAGATAAAAGTGAAACAGCACATTTTCTAGGTCGTTCTTTAGCTGTTAAATCTTTTGCATCGCTATCAGCTTACTCAATAATATGGCTGTTAATGGAACAGATGGATATGAGTTATCAGTGGATGTATATCCTGGCAGGGGGAACAGGAATTTTAGTAGTGTTATTTATCTGGATTGGATTTCCTCAATTTCCTCCTAAAACAGCGCAACATAAACATCTCGTTTTTCGAAAATCTTATTGGCTTTATTATTTACTGACTTTTCTCAGCGGTGCCAGAAGGCAAATTTTTATGGTTTTTGCCGGTTTTATGATGGTTGAGAAATTTGGATATAGCGTAAGTCAAATTAGCTTATTGTTTATGATTAACTATATTTTCAACCTGTTTTTTGGGGCGGCTATTGGTCGCTGGATAGGCCGCATTGGTGACCGCAATGCCTTACTTATCGAATATTCGGGGCTATTTTTAGTATTTTTGGGTTATGCTTTCGTTGAAAATGGTTTTATGGCTGCAACACTTTACATTATTGATCATCTGTTTTTTGCCTTATCCATGGCGATTAACACCTATTTTCAGAAAATTGCCAATAAGAAGGATATTGCTTCAACAGCTAGTGTGAGTTTTACCATTAACCATATCGCCGCAGTTGTCATACCGGTGATTTTAGGTTATATCTGGTTGAACTCCCCCACATTGGTATTTTTAATAGGTAGTGGTATTGCTGTGCTTTCGTGGATTTTAGCCTTTAATATCCCAAGAAACCCTGAGCCAGGCAATGAAGTCATGTTTGGGTTTAAAAAATCTGATATTTTAAAAAACACCATATAAAGCTTAGGAAGAGAACGACAATGAAAACTCTAACAAGAACTTTTGTACTACTAATTATTTTACTTGCTCACTACCATACTCAGGCTTCCGATTGGACTGGCGCCCTGGCACCCAATTTTGAATTAAAAGACCAACAGGGTAAAACTCATCAGCTGGCAGATTATAAAGGCCAATGGTTAGTAGTATATTTCTATCCTAAAGATCAAACTCCAGGCTGCACCACGGAAGCCAAAAATTTTCGTGATTCTTTAGCACAATATGAAAAGCTCAAAACTAAAATTGTGGGTGTGAGCGTCGACTCTGTCAGCTCTCACAGTGAATTTGCCCAAATTCATGAACTCAATTTTCCAATTCTTGCTGATACCGAAAAAAAGATGAGTAAGGCCTATAAAGTACTGATGAGTATTGGCCCTTTAAATTTTGCTAAAAGAGAAAGTTTTGTTATTGATCCTCTGGGTAATATTGTAAAACATTATGGAGATGTGGATGCCGATAGTCATTGGCAACAAATTTTATCGGACTTGCCTGAACTACAAAAAATCTAAACTAACAGCTTTATGTATATACCCGTGATACCTGGAAATGCGGGATTTCAGAGCTTCAGTGGGAATCCAGGTCAAGGCGTCGCTCGTAGAGAATGACTGGTCATTTTCAAGAACGAGAACGAAGGACTGGTTTTCCACTGAAGCTCCCGAAGGGCAAGCCAATAAGCGCCCATCTTCTTCGTTATGAAAGCTGGATTTAGAAAGAAAATTGCTCCAGGCATTTTCTTCATACAGTCCATCCATGGACATAAATAACTAATACTGTGCTTTCGAGCCTCGAATATGGACGCTTCTTGACTTGCTGAAACCTGCATTTTCAGGTATCACGGGTATATACCCCTAATCATTCATTATGCCTGATTAGGGGTATAGGCCAATATTGCCTGTCAAAGCAGTGATTGTTATACTCTGCCCCATCCAAATTTTTATAAAGTGAATAACATTAAATGACTACAGCCTCTGCGAGACACATTCTGGTAAATACCGAAGATAAATGTCTGGAACTTAAAACCCGTATTGAACAAGGTGAAGATTTCGCCGCTATTGCTCGAGAAAACTCCACCTGCCCTTCCAGCCGTGACGGAGGAGCATTAGGCGAGTTTGGTCCGGGACAAATGGTTAAAGAATTTGATGAAGTCGTATTTAGTGCAGATCTCAATATCGTTCAAGGACCCGTTAAGACTCAATTTGGATATCACTTACTTGAAGTGACCGAGCGTTCTTAACCATTTCTTCCATTATCTGAGATTATAATGAATTATAATCTCAGATAAAATTAATCCTTTTTTCACTAAACACTGCATGTAACTCTTGCCAAGAGAAAAGTTATCAGGTACTGTCCCCTTCGAAATATATTCAATATATTAACTTAGGGACAAGTAAACATGAAATATCACATCTATCTAACTTCTGTCTTTTTTTTCTGTTTTAGCCTTATTGCACAATCACAAACTGAAGACCAATTTAACCAGATAACACACCAAAAAGAAGTTTCAACAACTAGCACCCGCTATTTTATTGAATTAAAAAGTGATGCGACTTCCATCCTGACTCAAACAAAACAAGACTATAAACTACTTAAAAAATCCAGGAAAAACATACAGGATTTATTTGTAGAAGAAATGGCAAAAAAGAATACTATTTTACCTGTTATTTCTCGCTTAACACGAAATAAAAACCTTCTCGTTACACAACTCACTCCGGCTCAATACAGGCTGGCTTCTCAGTCAACTCAAGTAAAACGTATCTACCCCTCTTATGATTTCAAGTTGATGTTAGATGAAAGTGTTACTCAAATTAAAGCCGATCAAGTATGGAATTTAAACGGTGTGGATTCAGTGATTGGTGAGGGGGTCACTGTTGCAATCATTGATTCCGGAGTAGATTATACCCATCCTGATCTGGGTGGTTGTTTTGGTATTGGCTGTAAGGTAGTAGGCGGCTATGATTTTGTTAATGATGACGAAGATCCTATAGATGATTTTTCTCATGGAACTCACGTAGCTGGTATTGTTGCTGCTAATGGCATAATTCGTGGAATTGCACCTGGTGCCTCTATTATGGCTTATAAAGCTTGTACTGCTCAGGGCTTCTGCTCTGATTTTCAAATCATGAAAGCAATTGAAGCTGCCATGGATCCAGATGAGGATCCTGCTACAAATGATCAGGTCGATATTATAAATATAAGCCTGGGTGGAACTGAGGGTGGTTCTAACGATTTAATTGCCCAAACCATTGATTCGGCTGTTGATGCTGGAATTCTAGTGGTTGTTTCTGCTGGTAATGACGGTTCTGAAACTTTCACCATGGGAGCAATTGCAAGTGCTAATAAAGCCTTAACTGTCGCAGCTTCTAATGGAGTCAGCAACATCGCTAATTTCAGCTCTCGTGGACACGTTAAAGAAAATGGTCATGCAAAACCTGAGATTTCAGCGCCAGGTGTAAATATCAATTCGACAGTTTTAAATGGAAACTATGGAATGAAAAGTGGAACCAGTATGGCGTCACCTACTGTAGCTGGAGCCGCAGCGTTATTATTATCTTCAAACCCTGATTTAAGCCCTCAGCAACTTAAAAGCCGCTTAATGACAACTGCCACTGATTTAGCTCTACCTTTCAACCAGCAAGGTACAGGCGTTGTCGATGTATTAGCCGCAGTTACATCTAAAATCACTCTGAACAAAGGCATTGTGAACATGGGATGGTTTGATGAACTAGAATCCAACCAACAAATCCGGACTTTGACTCTTCAGAATGATAATGATTCAGAAGAAACATTTAATCTTTCGGTGAGAAAGCAAGCAGAAAACACATTAGGTTTCTCGCTATCAAAGGCTCAGGTTACGTTAGCTCCTGGCGCAAGTGAACAAATTACCCTCAACATATCCATCCCCAATTCACTCTCGCCAAAACCAATAAGTGATCCAACCTATATTGCCTGGTTGGACATTACATCTCAAAACAACCTTTCTACGATGCCTATTGTGATTTTGCATACTGATGAAATAATAAAGGTTATATTTTCCGATTTTATTAATGAAGAAAAATACCTTGTACTATATAAAAAATCCCAAAATGGGGTTAAATATCAGTTGTTGCCAGAGGGTACCGAATCGACTAAATTTTTAGTAGCTTCAGGTGATTATGCTATTGTATTTACAGCTAGTAATTTTCAAACCGGTGATCTATATACTGCTGGTAAACAAAATATATCCATAGGTCAGAATATTAATTTTTCTTTAAATGATAATTGGCTTCCAGTTAAATTTAATTTACCACTTCCAGATGGTTCAACTCTGGATACTGTAGGTAACATAGCTCCCCCCCAAACAGCACAATATTTTACTGTTTTACCAGAATATGGAGTATCTAACCCATATGTTTTTTTTGGAAAGAATTCCACTTCGAGCAACTTATTTCTTCTAAAACCAACAGAACAACTTTTTTATGATGTTTTAATTTCTAAAAATGATGCTCAACTTGAACCAGGAAATATCGCATTAAGCAAGCGATTGTCAGTGGATAGGATTCAAGCAGATGGAAGCCTGTTATTTGATTATGATTTGTCTGAATTGCGTGAGTTACAGTTCGCTTATGCCCAAGTAGGTTCTCTCGCTAATAATTTGCTTGTAGACTGGAAATATTCTGCCTTTGCTTATCCTCACAGAGATCAATTTGGTTCTGGTTCTTTTGTCATATCAGATAACCCTGTACTTCCCAGGAACGAGCTCCATACATCTGTACCGACTGATTACTTTAGTTTTCTTTTCAAAGCTCAAACATTTAGTAATTCATCGACTAACCTAGAGTTGGGACAAATTCCTTCTTCTGATGATCGCAAGTATCAAACAGCACAGTATCATATTGATAATATGGGAAACTTATCAATAAAGAACTGGCTTAGTGAATCTCCTCTACTTAAAACTATCGGGCTAAGTAATCAACCATTTGAATATAAGGCAGGCTTTCTACTGCCTGTTTTCAAAGGAAAGTTAATATCTACTACTGGAAATTTTGAAGTTAGTTATGATGCAGGAAGAAGTACAGCATTGTTTGCAGATAATTTGTTAACTTATTACTTTGGCAACGTTGGAATTGCAAAATCAGCCAGTGATGGCGCAATGCAAGAACAAATTAGAAATAACGAATCTACTACCGATAGCGATGGTTTTTTCAGGCCTGAATCTATTGCTATCCCAGCTAGTTCAAATGGTAGCCGTTTTGAGTTTAACAGTTATCAAATTGATGGCACTCCTGTGCGCCTGATGACAGAGCTTAATTACGATTTGAATCTCTCAGATTTTTCTCCTCCTTTTATATCTTCTCTGGAAATTAATACATTAGGCGGTGGACATACCCATCTTGCCAACGGTAATGGAGAAATAAAGGTAACTTTTGCAGATGACTCTGAAATTGCAACTAGCGAAATTCGCATTCGAGCAACAGACACCAGTGAATGGCAACTAATGGCAACCGCTAGCTCAGGAATAGTTACTGCACAGTTAAGCGAGTTATCAGAAGGAAATTATGATTTACAGATGATTTCAGTCGATGGCATGGGGAATCGTATAACCTATACCGCTTCTCCTGCATTTATTTCAGAAACTGGCTGTCGATATGATATTGACTGTGATGGAACTTGGGATCAATTTGATTATGATTCTGATAATGACGGTGTAGACGACAATGAAGACGCCTTTCCCTTTGATCCCAATGAATCTATTGATACAGATAATGACGGCATTGGCAACAATACAGATCCCGATGATGATAACGACACTGTATTAGATGTTGATGATGCCTTCCCGCTCGATCCCAATGAATCTGTTGATACGGATAATGATGGTATTGGAAACAATGCAGACCCCGATGATGATAATGATGGCGTATTGGACATTGGGGATGCCTTCCCGCTCGATCCCAGTGAATCTGTTGATACTGATAATGATGGCATTGGTAATAATGCAGATCCCGATGATGACAATGACTCTGTGCCCGATAGTAGCGATGCTTTTCCACTTGATTCCACTCGAAGCCAACAACCAGAATCAGGTGGAGGTGGGGGTCCTATAGGTTGGATATTTATATTATTTCTATTGGGTGCAAGATTATTTGGCCGCCAAGTAAGCAAGTAATAAAAATACCTTACTTAACTAAAATTATTTAATTTTTCAATTAGAAAAACCATAAATGAGGGTGAATGGATCAGATGAGTTTTTCCTAACATGTCCGCCACGTTAATATTTACTTATCTGAATTTCATCAAATAAATTATTATGGGAAATATTGTCTGGTTAGCGTCCTACCCAAAATCTGGAAACACCTGGGTACGCTCATTTCTTTACAATCTCATCAAAAAGCCTGAATACCCCAGTAAAATCAATGATTTATGGTCTTTATTTCAAGATGAAAGTAAACCTCAATGGTATCTACCCTATATTGGAGAACAAAAACTCGAGGAGCTGCCAGTCGAAACTATCAGCAAATTGCGCTGGAGTATTCAAAAGGATATAGCCAATTCTGGCGCGGGAAGTGTCTTTGTAAAAACACATAATATGATGGCCGAACATAACGGCTATCCCTTAATTAATTTGAGTGTTACTGCCGGGGCAATTTATATCGTCAGAAATCCACTTGATATAGTTATTTCCGTCTCAGATCATTTTGGTTTATCAATAGATGAAGCCATCGACTTCATCAGTAATGATTTTACCGGTTCCATGACCGACGAAGCAACTGTCGCCCGTGTCATAGGTTCATGGTCTGAACATGTCAAAGGCTGGACACAAACTTCCCATGAGCGTTATCTGATAGTCCGTTATGAAGACATGCTGACCAGACCGGATAAAGTTTTTGCATCTATTATGAAGTTTATTGGTATGAAAAAAGATCTTAAGGCCCTAAAAAGAGCCCGCCAATTTTCTTCTTTTCATAAACTTAAAAAACAAGAAGAACAACAAAATTTTGTTGAAAAAAGTCCCAATTCTAAAAGCTTCTTTAGAAGCGGTAAAAAAGACCAGTGGCAAGATATATTATCCTCAGAACAAGTGTCAAAAATTGTAGAACGTCATCGAGAACAGATGGAACGATTTAAATATATTCCTAAGGGATATTAGGGTCTGTTGGCCTTTGGTTAAAACACATCTTTTTGTTGTTTTTCCCTCTCTTCGTTAAAAAAATGTGATGTAGAAAGAAAATTACTCCTGCATTTTCTTCATACCGCCCCTTTATGGGCATAAGTGACTGTATCTACACTTTTTTGCCTCGATAGATGAAAAAACACCTGAAAATCTGTACTCTCCCCAAAGATCAACATACCCTAATCAAATCAGGAGTAACAAATGTATATCTTAAAATTAACCGCAATATTAGTACTGGGCATGCTACTGGGTTATATTTTATTTCATAACACTTCTGAAACCAGCCATTTTCATTCTCTCAAGCTTTTAAATTCAGAGCTCATTCAACAAAATAACATTCTAAAACAACAACAAATTCAAATTGATAAAACTCATCGCTTAGATATAGAGAAACTTTCTGCCCAAATAGAGTCCTTAAAAAATCAACTAAGGCAAAAAGCTAAATTAACAGTTCAGGAAACTAGTCAACATGAAATTATTGAACATGAATTCCAACAAAGTACCCCTGCTGATGTAGAGTTTAAAGATATCAACAGCCTGACTCAAGCTAACATTAAACAATTCTGGGATAAATTTATAAATCAGGAGCAAAAAGATGAACAATGGGCTACAGATCAGGAAAATAAAATTAAAGATTTTTTTCAGATAAGTAATAAAGAAGGAAACCTGGAATTTAGTAATATTGAATGCAAAAGTTTATCCTGTAAACTAGAGATCACCTCATATAACAATGATACAGCCTGGATGTCTCTATTTGAAGATATGCGTTTATCCCCCTGGTGGGAATTTGAACATACTTCAATTCGAATCCATTCTTATGGCAGTGGTCAAAAGGGTATAGAAGTCATCATGACGAGCCGACAAGCCATACAAAATGCACAGAATAAACACTGATATTCATCTATATACCCGTGATACCTGGAAATTAGGGATTTCCAGGTATCACGGGTATATCTATCCTTTATCCCGAGTTCAGGTTAAATAATCAACTTTAATTGTTCTGGATCCTTTCCTTTTTTTCAAAGACGTCTAGAGTTATAGAGTAATAGGTTTAATATATTTCATCAGAGTTTAATCTACCCGAAAGAGGATACTTTCATGTTAACCATCAATCATATTCTGGTCGATCTTGACCCAACTCAAGATCTACAACCAGCGCTTAACAGAGCTATAGAAATCGCGAAACAATGTGATGCTTCTATTGAGTTATTTTTAGCCGTGCATAACAGTAGTATAGTTTCAAACTGGTTTATCAATGAGAAGCAACTTGAACATGCTAAAGAAGGTTATATTCAGAGCAAACGGCGCTGGTTACAAACCTATTTAGACGAGGTTTTAGCACAGGGTATTAAAGCGACAATGGATGTCGTCTGGCACAAACCTTTCTATCGAGCCATTCTACAGAAGATTGAAAGTTCTTCAGTAGAATTGGTCGTCAAATCTACCCATACACACCCTGGTATTAATAAAATATTTTTTACACCCAGTGATTGGCAATTATTAAAAGCCTGCCCAATACCATTACTTCTGGTCAAGCAGAAGCAGGATAACAAACGACCTTATAAAAATATCATGGCTTGTGTTGATCCTATTCACACAGAAGGTAAATACCAGGATTTAAATCAAGCTATTTTAGAAACTATGTCAGAATTAGAAAGCCAAATGAAATTAAAAACTCATGCTTTACATTGTAGTGAACCCATGGGCATTGAAATTTGGCAAGCCATGCCTGAAATGGGTGGGTTATCCGTGGCTGATCATCAGGAATACCTGGATAATTTAATGGAAAACCATCGGATCTTATTTAATAAATTGATGGAGTCCTATCCCATTAAAGCTGAAAATACTTTTGTTAAAACGGGCGATCCAATTAGTTGTGTACCGCAAATGGTGGAAGAAAAAGACATTGATCTATTGATTATGGGTAGCAATTATCATACAGGATTAATAGGAGGCACTGCCGAAAAACTACTAGATGAAGTAAATTGCGATATCCTTGCTGTTAAATCTGTTAATTTTGAAAAACCGCTATAATTATAAAAGGCGATATGAAAGAAAGTACCAAAATACTTTCTTTCATATCTTTAAAATTATAGTGTTCCTAAATGCTCCTTCATAATGTTTCATCATGAAAAAAATACCACTAACATCTAAACATCGCCCTTTCCGTTTTAATTGGCAATCAAAAAATCACTTTCAGCTACTTTATGATGGTCCCTCTTTTTTTAAGAGCATGTTAGATGACATTTCACAGGCTAACAATTTTATATTGCTTGAAATGTATTGGGTTGAATCAGGGTATGTCAGTAAAAAATTTGTTGAAGCCTTATCCAAAGCAGCAAGCAAAAAAGTCAAAGTTTATATATTACTTGATGCATTTGGTTCTCGTGATCTTAATGTTGTTGAACAGAATCAACTTATAAGTAGTGGTGTCAAACTTTGTTTTTATAATCCTTTAAAATTATCAGAACATAAATTAGCTTTATTCAGGGATCATAGGAAGTTGCTTATCGTTGATGGCTTAACTGCCTATGTAGGTGGTGCTGGTTTAAGCGACGAATTTGAGCAAGAACTTCAACCTGAGGCTAACTGGCGTGAAAACATGGTAAAAATTCAGGGTGATAACGTACAACAATGGCAACAGCTGTTTACAGATAATTGGCAAAAATGGTCAAATATAGCTCTCGCTATTCCCACTCATGCTAACTGGCCAGCTACTTTTAAACATGGGAATTTTCAGCACAAAGGTCGTGTAACCATGACCTCGGGACCTGATTTTCTGGAAATAAAACGATCCTTTATTAATCATGTTCGTCATGCGAACAAATGTGTGTGGATATCTACGGCGTATTTTGCTCCTTCCAGATCATTAAGAAAAACCTTATGTAGATCTGCAAGACGTGGTATAGATGTCCGTATCTTGATACCCGGTTCTATAACTGATAATCCCATGGCTCGCTATAATGGGCAAAGGTATTACACACGTTTCCTCAAAGCTGGTATACGATTTTTTGAATACCAACCTCGATTTCTCCATGCAAAACTGGTTTTGTGTGATAACTGGGTTTCGTTGGGCTCCTGTAATCTCGATCGCTGGAATTTTCGTTGGAATCTTGATGCTAATCAGGAAATTGAAGATGATACTTTTTCTGCTTCTGTAATTGACGTCATTAAAAAAGATTTTGATGAGAGTAAGGAAATCACTCTTGAAGATTGGAAAAAAATATCGTTTTTTCATAAACTAAAAATTAGTTTCTGGTCACTATTTATTCGGGGGCTGGATTCAAGTCTGTTACGATTGAAATTATTGAATAATTGGCGAAAAATCCGCCATCGTTCTAAAAAAAGAGATTAGTTTTATTCCGAATTCAGGCTAGTTAACCTGAATTTTTGATGTATTCAAAACAACTCTCTGCGCAATTATTATCTAAATAGAGCAATGATTTTTTATCTTTCCTCGTCATTTTTTTTATTTCAGCCTCACGCTTGCTTGCACTACTGCGATCATGTTTTTTTTCAACAAAAACCAAAGATTTCGGTTTTCTACCTCTGAAATACTTAGCCCCAGCCTTTTCACCTTTAATGCCACAATGTTCCCTCCAACGTCGGACAACATCAGTGGTTATGCCCGTATAATAATTTCCATCTGTTCCCTCAATGATATATACTGACCAATGATCAGTTGATTTGCGGGTTAATTTTGTTTCTTTATTCATATATATCTATTCCTGAATGCTCTCTCAATACACAAACGACATGGAAATAAGTTACAATTCAAACTTGACGATTAAACATCCACTTCCAATGCTCATTATTTCGCCCAATTTAGAAATTCCGTTACAACAGATTGAATTAAATCCAATTCGCTCTCAGGGCGCTGGCGGTCAAAATGTTAACAAAGTCTCCTCAGCTATTCATTTGCGATTTAATATCCACTCCTCCACTTTACCAGATAATGTAAAACAGGCTTTATTATCCAGTAAAGATAGCAGAATCAATAAAGATGGAATTATCATTATAAAAGCACAGCAGTTTCGTACTCAAGAACAAAATAGAAATGCGGCTCTGGAAAGGTTATCGGCCTTAATTCTTAAAGCCTGTCATGTAGAAAAACCAAGAAGGCCCACAAAACCAACGCGCAACTCACAACGAAAAAGACTTGATACAAAAACCAAACACGCCAGACTAAAATCTAATCGTGGGAAGATTGACCTTAATGATTAGTGTACCTTAAATTATTCAACCTAAAAGGTTTAAACATCGGCATAAACTGTAATCGGATCGGTAAACAATTTAGAATTCGGTATCAAAATTTTATTACCTTCATATTCAAGCTCGGTATACCTTAAATCAATCTGAATAACACAGCCTTCATATCCTGCAATTTTGATAGTATTACCTTTCTCAAATGGTCTATATAACAAAATAAGCACCCCTGACAATAAATTTGAGATGGTATCTTTTAAAGCGAATCCAAGAGCAAAACCCGTTAAACCTAACCCAGCAACCAGTGCTGAAACATTGATGCCAAGAGTGCCAAGTGCCGTTATCAGTCCAAAAACCATAAGTACAATACGACTGGTTCTGGCAAATAACAAAGTAAGATTATCATTAAAGTTTAATCGTTGTGCTGCGCTTGTTATCAATTTTTTTATGATCTTTGATAAAACAAAGAAAACAACAAAAATAAGAACTACCCCCAATAACTTTGGAAGCCAAATTGTAGTTTGCTCTGTTAAAAAATCAATCCAACCATTCATAACCGATTTACTCATTGATAATGATGTAACAAGAAGAGCTCTTATAGCATTCACATCATTTATTGTTTATTAAACTTGCTCAAGTTTTAGCAACATTATATCTCGCACATCATTTGCCAAATCCTTTACTTGTTCCGAAGTATAGTCTTTTGAATTAATTGCAGGACACACTTCAACCTCTACTTCTTGATTTAAATGGAGAACCATCTCCTTACCCGGCTGTATTTTATAAGCATTTTTTATTACTAAAGGCACGATCAAGGCTCCAGATTGTATTGCAACATGAAATCCCCCCAATTTAAACCTGGCTAGTTGCCCATCTTTCGAGCGTGTTCCTTCCGGGGCTACCCAAAGTACGACACCATCCAGCATTTTTTCCTTTGCTTTTTGCAGATCTTTTATAGCTTGTTCGTGATTCTGTCGATTGATAGAGACAAATTCTCCTCGAGTTAATGCAGCCCCCAAAATAGGGATCTTAAATAATTCCTTTTTGGTCAGCATGCGTAAACAGGTATTTAATGCTATGGCACTAATAGGTATATCATATGCACTACTGTGGTTACACATAACAATAATAGGTTGAACAGTTGTTAAAGGAAAATCATCAAAACCTTCAACTTTAACTTTGACTCCACTTAATCCTAATGATTGCCTCGACCAGGTATACATTACTTTGTTAACAAACTGCCTGGAGTTTTTAATAAAAAAAGAGCTATATATAATTTTCAAACAAGCCCATATAGTACAAATCCCTGTTGCTAGAGCAACCCAATAAAACCTTAATATACCTGTTTTTTGATCTGTCATTATAAAACCTTGAAAATAGATTGATTTTTGTTCTACTTTTATGTTCAGCCGTTATTTTCACTTAATTCTTGTACATTGGCCAGCTTTTTGACTTTCCATGGTCTTCCAGCTTTTGTGTTCATAGCTTTTTGATGATACTTCAAAAAATGTGAATTTAAGCTTCTAAATGAGCATTTTTATGATGCATATCCATGTGCTTCACAAATGGTGTGTTTTAGAGGCAGGCTGAATAATACTGGTACAATCCCTATAATCATCACTTTCAATAGTTTGAACTTTGTTCTCACAATCAGCTTCCCTATATTTATTGATTTATTGATTTATTGAGTTTTACAGCAACTACGCCCCGTTTGTAGAAGTATACACAGATTTTTTCTGATTTTTTTTGGTTTATGTTAGGGTAGATCACAGCTGCAACTTACACTCAACAAGTTTTAGGGGAATTAGAGAAAATGAAACTCAATAGATTGGCGTTATTTTTCATGATTTTCAGCTTTGTTCTTGTTATGGATATTGCGAATGCTCATGAATCAGATCCTGAATTGCGATATCTGGGAAATGAAGCGGTTATGGTCACGGATGGCACTAAAAAAATTCTATTTGATCCATTTTTTCATAACGACTACGGAATATATACGCTGGTTCCAGAAACTATTCGGCAGGCTATTTTTACAGGGAAACCACCCTATGACAAAATTAGCGCCGTATTTATTAGTCATGCTCATGAAGATCATTTTGCTGCCGATGATGTTTTAACATTCCTCAAAAATAATCAGAAAGTACAGCTGATAGCCCCGGAACAAGCGATTGAACAACTACTGGCTTTGCCGGATAGTGAAGCTATTACCAAACAAATAACCTCCATTAAACTTTCTTATGGCGACAAACCAACCAGCTTTGAACTGGGAAAACTAAAAGTTGAAGCTGTCCGCATACCGCATGCTGGTTGGCCAGGTAGAGCAAAGGTTGAAAATATTGTTTATAGATTAACCATCAATAGTAATATCTCTGTTATACATATGGGAGATGCTGATCCCGATGACAGTCATTTTTCACCTTATCAATCTTTTTGGGAGCTTAAAGTTACCGATGTGGCTTTTCCTCCTTATTGGTTCATGCAGTCAGTTAAAGGAAAATCGATTCTGGATGACAGAATTAATGCTAAAACCAGTATCGGTATTCATGTACCCGAGAATGTGCCCGAATTACTTAAGAAGTCAGGAAGAGACTACTTCTCCAAACCTGGAGAGATAAGAGCAATCAATAATAAAATACCTGTAAAGGAAGTAAATAGAACTTGAATTTAGTCCAGGAACAAAAAGTAACACTTGCTCTCTTTGAAACTTTAATATGTATCAATTAGAGCTAATTCCTAAACTGACAAAAGACGACACCTATTATAATCCAGCATAGAATTTAACTATAAGGGCTAAGCAACATGATGAAAGTAATAAAGTATTTGTTTGTTATTATGCTGTCTCAAAGTATTTTATCCGTACAGGCATCTCCATTAACCTTTATAAAAAATGATGTAAGCCTTATTAAACGGCCACATTATCTGGAAACTGTCCCGGAAAAAGCACTTCACTTTTACGATACAGGCTCTTCTTATGATCAAAGGGTATTTGGTCCATCTACAAGAGCAGACATTGATGAATTTTATTTGCCGATGGCAAGTGGTAATTTTCGAGTGAAAATCCAACATAAAGTCCCGCACCTGAATGGTGATCTATCTTACATTGGAAATCTGATATTTAATAATTCCGATCACAGGGTCATTTATACCGTCGGTGACGACGGTGGTATTGCCGACGTGTTTGGCGTCAATACCAGAATGCGCTTTCACCTGATGCCCGACAATATATGGGCCGTTGATCTCAACCACTCCAGTATCAAACAAACCCCTTTAAATAACGATGTTGTGGGTTTGAAAACATTCCGGTCCAATAATGCATTACTTAAACCTGCCCTGGCTAATACAATGGGTGCAACGAGTACATCAATGGATCTTATTGTTGTTGATACTTTGTTGTTGTACACGCCTAACATTGCCGCTGAATTTCCCGGTTCTCTTGCAGAAACCCTGCTTAATCAAGAAGTTGCAACCACTAACCAGGCTTTTGTTGACAGTCAAGTGAACGTATTTTTACGTCTGGTTGGTAGTCAACAGGTTAATTATACCCGCCCTTCAGATTTTACCGCCCTTAATGATCTGCAAAATGCCTTAACGGGCCAGGCAACCGATCCTTCATTAACCAATGTTTCTAATTTGAGAAATGACCTGGGGGCTGATTTGGTTGCAATGATCCGAACACATGATTTAAATGAGAGAGAGGTTTGTGGTGTTGCGCGTTTTCCGCAATCTGTACCAGGGGTCCTGATCAATATTAGTAATGTCGGTAATAGCGGTGGATCATTTTGTATTGATGTTTTTACCCATGAAGTGGGACATAATTTTGGTGCGGGACATCAGCAGGTTGATGGTAGAAGCGTAGGTGTAATGCCGTATTCCGGCGCGTTAATTATTCCCAATAAATTTAATACGATTATGTCCTCCATTGGTACCGGGGATTTGAATAGAAACTATGGACTGAATAAATTTTCGAATCCCAATACTATTTGTGGTGGGATTGCTTGTGGTGATGTCTTTAACGCAGACAATTCAAGAACCATACTTGATTTTGCTCAAACCAATGCTGATTTGAGAGCAACCGTCATTGCTGGTGAGGTTACACCTTTTTTACCAGGTTTCATTGATTCAGACGGCGATACTGTGATCGATGATGAAGATAGTTTCCCATTTGATCCCAGCGAAAATGCAGATCAGGATCAGGATGGTGTGGGTGATAATGCTGATCAGTTTCCCAGTGATCCGGATGAAACACTGGATACAGATCTTGATGGCATTGGGAATAATGCCGATCCTGATGATGACAACGATGGTGTAGAGGATACTTTAGATGCACTGCCTTTAGATGATTCAGAGTCTAGCGATTTAGATGCTGATGGTATCGGTGATAATGCCGATCAGCTAGACAACAATCCTGATGAGTCTGAGGATTTTGATGGCGATGGTATTGGTAACAGAGCAGATTTTGATGATGACAATGATGGGGTCAGGGATTTCGCAGGTTTAGATGAACCATCAAATTCAGACTTGTTTGTTGTCAGTAGCGGCAATAATAACTTGTATCGTTTTAATGGTGATACGGGTGAATCTCAAGGCATATTATTGAGTGTAGATGAAGGCGGTTTTTCGTTTCGCTCAGAAGTCAGGATCGGACTGAGTGGGGAGTTGTTTGTTATTGGTTTTAGTGATGTTATTCGACATGATCGAATTAAAGGGATTACAGATATTGTAATTGATAGATCCGATCTAAGGACTAATTTTACAAACCATTTAGTATTTACAAATACGGGAGATTTGATCCTGAATACTGGCGCAAAACCCAATACCCTGATGAGATTTATTAAAGCGCATCGATTACCTGCATCATCGACAAGCCAGGATATTGATCAAGCCCTCAGAGGACTCGTTTTTAAAAGTCTTAATGAATTATTGGTCATCTCCAGAAGTGAAAACCAGATCTTGATTTTTAATCTGGATACTCTTCAACAATCTGAAGTTTTTTCTGATACAAGCCAATTAAATTTTCCTGAGCATATTGTTAAAGATCTAAATGGTAAATTTTACGTAAGTAACGCAGGAAGTGGCAATATTATTCGCCTGAGCAGTTCAGGGGATTTTGAAACTATTTTTGTTAATTCAGGCAGTGGAGGATTAAATGAACCTGGTTGTTTAGACTTTGGTCCAGATGGAAGTCTCTATGTTTGTAGCACAAAAACCAATCAGATCCTCAGGTATGATGGACAAACAGGCGAGTTTTTGGATGTTTTTGTTGATGCTTCTAGCGGAATTGATAAGCCAATGGGTATGGTCTTTGCCGGTAGTATATTAGATGATGCACCTTTTGATCCAACCAACGATAGCGACGGTGATGGTATCGCCAATCAGGACGATGAATTTCCTCTTGATCCGACGAATACACCTACAACACCACCAACGCCTCCCCCTACACCTCCCGCATCATCTGGCGGTGGTGGTGGATTAAACCTGATGTTTATGCTTCTATTAATATTACCTTTTGTTGTTAGACTTAATAAAAAAGGCCAAAGAGCTTGATACATAATTAACCTGAGTTCGGGATAAGCCAAGTCAGTAAATTATATTAAACACTAAATTTCAATAAGTTATAGCAATTTATATTTTACACATGTCAATAATAGGCTCAGTGCTGGGATTTTTGTGCCAGGCAAGGCAAGGCAGATTTGCGAACAAATAGCTGGCTATTTTGAGTGAATCTATTGCCAGGGATGGCATGTACTCTGAAAACGCAGGAGGCAGTTTTCAGGTAACGCAGAATGGCGCAAAAATCACTGTATTGAGCGGCCAGGCTTATCTCGAGCTGAGGTTAACTTACTAGTATTTAATGGCTTTTTGACTATTCTTATCCCAAGTTCAGGTTAATCAGGCATTATGAATGATTAGGGATATATGCTTCGCAAAAAAATGTAGCTATATTTTTTTGACCTTACTCATGTATATGCATATAATACAAACTCGAATAATACCCAGGTTAATAGTTTGGAAATTGAACATTGTTATAATTCAGCTATGCGGAAATCTAGTCGGCTTATTACCCAGTTTTATGAAGAACGACTTTCCTCTGTTGGACTAAAAGCTGGACAATTTTCGATACTGCGAGCAGTCCATTTTTGTAAAGAAACAAGTAACAAAGAGTTACAGAAAATTCTTGTACTCGAACAAACAACTCTTACAAGAAACCTGAAACCCTTATTACGGGATGGTTTTTTGCATCTGTCTGTAGATCCTAAAGACAAAAGAGTTAAAAGAATAACCCTGTCCTCTTCAGGGAAAAAACTCTATAAAAAAGCCTTGCCAGTCTGGAAAGGTGCCCAAAAAGAATTACATCATAAACTGGGAAAAAATGAAACTGTGAAAATTTTAAGTCTTTCAAAAAGTTTTGTGGACAAATTAGCAGTAGGTTAATAATTTAATTGTACATACGTGTATATGCATATACAATTACATGCATATACATGCAACAAAAATAAATCTGTGTCTCATGGTTATAACAAAGAAAATAAATTCTGGGCTATGTCCTGGAGGTTTAGAAAAATTGGTTGGTATATGTGGAAGAACTCGATAAAACACATGGAATAATATTCAATTACAAATAATGAACTTTCCGAACAATTAATATGTATACACATAGGATACAATATGAATTACCACGCTAGATATTCGTTTATTCAAAATATAAGCAACTTCATTGTAGGGAATCCCAAAACTCTTGTGTTTTTGAGTTTGCTTATGATGGCTGTATTATTCGCCGCTCTGCCAAAACTCTATAAAGACACACGATCTGATGCATTTCTCGCTGCAGATAATCCAGCACTTCTATACAAGGATAAAGTGAAACAGCAGTTCGGATTAAGCGATCCAATAGTCGTTGCTGTTATTAATAAATCTAAAAATGGGGTATTTAACCCTGATTCTTTGAAATTGGTGAGTTGGTTAAGTGAAGAAATCTCATCACTCAAAAATATTAATTCGGATAGAGTCACCAGTTTAGCAACGGAAAATAATATTACGGGTTCAGAAGATGGTATGGATGTTGAACTATTTTTTGAGGAAAACCCCGTAAATCAAAAAGAAGCTAACATGGTATGGGAAAAGGTCAATGATTTTCCATTATATATGGGAAACCTTGTGGCAAGAGATAAACAGGCAACGTTAATTGTAGCCGAATTACTAGATGAGAACAAAGTTGAAGATACTTACCAAAAAATATTATCACTTGTAAAAAATGCTCCCAAAGGCTCGAATGATGAAATACATGTTGCAGGGGAAGGTGCTATTGCTGGGTATCTGGGAAGTTATATAGATGCAGATGCACAACGCTTAAATCCAATTGCTGGAATTGTTATTACGATCATTATACTGATTGCGTTTGGACGATTTAGCCCAGGAATATTGTCAAATGTTATCATAGCAGCTTCTGTATTGATGACTCTGGCTATCATGGCACTCAATGATGTTCCATTTTTTGTTATTACTAATGCTTTGCCAGTGATACTCATCGGTATTTCAGTCGCCGATTCAATTCATATATACAGCCATTATTTTGAGCTACAAGCTAACTATCCTGAACGTGATAAAAAAATAATCATAGTTCAGACAATCGAAGAGATGTGGCGTCCCATCACTTTAACAACTCTGACTACCATGGCAGGGTTTATGGGTCTTTACTTTGCAGCTTACATGCCTCCGTTTAAATACTTTGGACTCTATACTGCTGTAGGCGTTGCTATTGCCTGGGTGTACTCTCTAATATTTTTACCAGCAGCTATGGCTCTAATAAAACCATCAGCCAGTAAAAGAATGGCAACTCTGGCACAAAATAATAGTATCGACACATTTGCCAAATTAATGGTAATTTTAGGTCAATTTACATTAAAAAATCCAAAATCTATTCTCGTTACTTTCATAATAATCATTTCTAGTGGCCTGGTAGCAGCAAGCTATTTAACGGTCGATGAAGATCGCATAGAAACATTCCATTCAACTGAATCTATATTTAAAGCTGATAAAGCTATTAATAAATATTTTAATGGCACCAACAACCTGGATATTGTAATTGAAGCAAATGAAACAGAGGCTTTATTTGAACCAGAGTATTTAGTCAAAATGGAGGCGCTGCAGGAATACGCATTAACACTTCAGAATGTCGAAGGTGCTACTTCCATTGTTGACTATCTAAAGCAAATGAACCGCTCTTTAAATGGAGGACATAAAAGTGAATATAAATTACCAACTGATCGTGATTTGATCGCTCAATATTTTTTGATTTATTCTGCTTCATCAGATCCGACTGATTTTGAAGAAGAAGTTGATTACGACTATCGTATTGCAAATATCCGTTTGACATTAAATAAAGGTGGTTACCTTGACACTGAATTCGTAGTTAAAAATCTTCGTAAGTATATCAATGAAAACTTTAATACAGATAAAATTACTGCAACGTTGAGCGGTAGAGTTACAGTGAATTATCACTGGATCAGAGATCTTGGTGAGAGTCATTTTATTGGATTGGCGGTTTCCATGTTTTTAGTATGGGCGGTTTCAGCATTGTTATTTGGCTCTCTCACTGCAGGTTTATTTGCCATTATACCAGTATCCAGCTCAATTCTGTTGGTATATACGGCCATGGTTGTTCTTAAAATTGATCTGGGAATTGGTACATCTATGTTTGCATCCGTTGCTATTGGGTTAGGTGTAGATTTTGCGATCCATACAATTGACAGGTTGCGAAGTCTATACAAAGTTAATAGTGGTGATTGGAATGCGGCACTTGAACAATTATATCCATCCACAGGCCGAGCATTATTTTTGAATTATCTTGCCATAGCTTGTGGTTTTGGAGTATTGATAGTCAGTAAGGTTGTACCATTGAATAATTTCGGAACCATTGTTGTTGTTTCTGTAACAACAAGCTTTCTCGCAAGTATGGTTTTACTACCCGCACTAATTAAGGTAATAAAACCATCTTTTATTTCAGTAAATAATCAATTCAACAATGAAAAGATGATTCCCAGAAAATCTTTTAAATGGATTAGAATTCCAACTTTTATTCTGGTAGTGGGTGTTCTTGGAAACTTACTCTTAAGCCAATATGTCAACGCTACCGAACTTCCAAGTGCAATTGATGTTGTTTCAAATGTAAACGCTGTAGATGATGGTAAATTTGTTACTCGGAATTTAAACATGACACTTGTTGATAAACGCGGTAAATCAAGAATCCGTAACACAATAGCATATCGCAAATATTATAGTGATGAAAAAAGAACCATTCTCTTCTATAAAAAGCCCACTAATGTAAAAGGAACGTCTTTTCTAACATTCGATTATGCAACCGCAGCTCATGAAGATGATCAATGGCTCTATCTTCCTGCTTTGAGAAAAGTCAGGAGAATATCAGCATCAGATCGCGGGGATTATTTTTTGGGAACAGATTTCACATATGAGGATATTAAGTTGGAAGGAAAACTATCCGTTGAAGATTACAATTATCAAACATTAAGATTCGATAAAATTGACAATATTGATATTATTGTAATTCAAGCTACCCCAGTTACACCTGTAGTGGCAAAAGAGCTTGGCTATGGACGTATTGAAATCTCAGTTGACAGCAGTAATTGGGTGGTTCAAAAAGCAACTTATTGGGATCCGAAAAATCAGCTATTGAAAACCCTTATTGCAACAGATATTAAACTCGTAGATAACATTATTACACGTCACCATTTGAGGATAGACAACCACAAAACGGGTCATCATACAGAATTTGTTTTTAGTAATGTAGATTATAATTCACTTGTAAAAGATAGCTTATTTACCAAACGAGCCATGAAACAGGGAAAGTGAGATGAAGTTTCTTTTCTTACTTTCTATAATAATGATGCTTTTTTGTCAAACGGCAAACGCAGAATTATCAGCTATCATTGAACAGGAACTTGCAATCGACAATAATGCTCATAGTCAGAAATTTGAGACATTGTTTGAACCTGAATGGAATTTTGATATTTCAGATAATGTGAATATGACAATTATCGCTAGAATCAGATGGGATGCCATGGGTAACCTGGGCCCGAATGTTAAGAAATCTGAAAATTTTGGTGAAGCCAATGGCCCTTTACTGGCTGGTTCAGAAGGCGAACTCTCACTCAGAGAATGGTATATTGATACAGAATTTTCTAAATCTTTTTGGCGCCTTGGTAAACAACAGGTTGTCTGGGGACAGGCCGATGGTTTAAAAATATTAGATGTTGTTAATCCACAAAGTTTTAGAGAATTCATTTTAGATGACTTTGATGATTCTCGCATTCCTTTGTGGATGCTAAACGTTGAGATCCCCGTTAGAGATGAGGATAGCTTACAAATACTTTGGATCCCTGATACGACTTATAATGAATTTGCAGAAAATGGGGGGCCCTATGCACTCACAAGCCCGCTATTTGTCCCGCAACTCCCCAATAACCATACTCTCACTGGATTTAATTCAAAAAAACCCTCTTCTCTCCTAAAAGACAGTGATTTTGGCATGAGATATTCAATGTTCTACCAGGGTTGGGACTTAACATTTAATTATTTCTATCATTATCATGATTCACCTGTGATTTATCAAATAATTAATACAAACACTGTTGAGATTAACTCTGTATATGAACGCAATCATTTGATTGGTGCTACCGCCAGTAATGCTTTTGGTGATTTCACTATCCGTACTGAAGCCGGTTACAACACGGATAGCTTTCATTTAAGTAATGATCCTGATAAAAAGGGAATACATCAGTCAGCCGAGTTCTCATCTGTTCTTGGCCTTGACTGGCAGGGTTTAGAAGACACTATGCTCAGCATTCAATGGTTTCAAAGTCATTTGTTTGACTATGAGAACAGTCTTATTCGCCCACAAAACAACAACCTCTTCTCCTTCCTGTATAAGCAAACTTTTCAAAATGAAGTTTGGGAAATCGAAGTGTTAACTCTACATGGATTAGATAAAGCAGACAGTTCTATACAGGCAAAGATCAGCTATTTGATGGCCAGTAATATAAAAGTATGGTTAGGAGCAGATAATTTTTATGGCTCTGCAGAAGGATTGTTCGGCCAGTTCAAAAATGAAAATAGATTTACAGTTGGAGTAGAATGGGGAGTTTAACTGCAACAATCCAACCCTGATTTAATTGTTATTTAGGATGCCTTCTTTCTAAGTGACAATCTTTGTAGCCCTTGCGCCTTGTAAGGGCTTTTTTTTTAGATTGCAGTACAGATAATTATTTAATTTAACCTCAGGATAAGAATAGCAAAAATACTATTAAATATTAGTAAATTATATATTGTGAAAATACACCGCCATTTTATACAACTCCCCCCTTATATTTTCATTAATAAACCTATCCCACAGCATCACTAAAGCACTAGCCAATGTAATTTGGTGTACATTTCTTGATGTCTCATTAACGAGTTTATGAATAGCCATTGCAAAACTCACTTCATCGGTTTTTGATTGAATTTCATCAAACTGTTTTCGGTTAAGATAATCACCTTCATCTGTAAAATTCCATTGTGTTTGCTCATAAATAAATTTTAAAGCCGTCTGTTTAAACTTATGTGTAATATTATCTTCATTGTGTAATACCCAGGCCAAAGCAATAAGATGATGTCCCCAGAATCCTGGCTGTTCTAATGCTAGCTCTATCACTTGTTCTTCAGAGCCTTCAAACTCTGTGGCTGTTATTTTTGCTGGATAAGTAAGTTGATTTTTACCATAATAGGTGGAAGTAACAAATTCGGCGAACCTGTCGAGCACATCAGGAATTTGCTCTTTTGTAAGTTCTGGCCAGATTTTTTTAAATGCCAGAAAAATCGAAACACTATGTAACAGATAATCATTTTTTTTCAATGCTTGCTGCTCATAAAACTCAAATATAGTTTCAATCCCGACTCTTTCATACCAGATCCTCATTGCAACGTAAGATGCGGGAAATATGCCACGTTTTAAGCTCCCTTCTATTCTAACTTCATTAAAATCCCGATACTCGACAACCAATGTAGATGGTTTGAAAACCTCCAGCTCATGCAAGCTGTTTAACTCTAAACATTTATCCCATTCTCTCGTCCCGAAACCGTCAAATCGATTCACCAAATATTGGGTGGATAAATACGCTTTAATGCTATGAGGTTGATGGATAATAGCGGCGCGATGAAGTGCATCTTCTAAGACTTTTATTGGTTTCATAATACTGTCTCCATAATTTATCCTATTTCCAAATCAAGTAATTGGAGTAATTTATCAACGAAGGACTGGCTTTCCACTGAAACTCCCAGAGGGCAAGCCAATAAGCACCCATCTTCTTTGTTTTGAAAGCTGGATTTAGAATAACTAATACTTCACAATCAAGCCTCGAATATGGACGCTTCTTGACTTGCTGAAACCTGCATTTCCAGGTATCACGGGTATAAGATGTTAATAGCTCAATAATTGATGGATCATAGGTAAAAAATCATCATTCAGATTTTTATGTTCATAATCAAAGGGAGAGATTTGAAATTCATTGAGTATAAATAATCTGCAACCCACTCTCCGATTTTCAAGTTTATTTTCAATCAGGCTAATTAGCTTTCGAGTATTGCCATCAGATCTTGATGTGCCCAAAACTATCGCAACATGCTTCATAGTGCAATCACTTTATATAAACTATTTTATTTACATATTACATCTAAATAAACAATATGTAAATATTTTTGTTTGTTTATAAAATTATGCGTTTTCTAATGAGCCTTATTAAGTAAGATTATGGTTATATCTGAAATTGTGAATTATAGTAAAGTGGTGTCTAAATCATTGCTGTCCGCGTATTCGCTACCAAAAGGTTAAAAGGTTAAAAGGAAATTATGACAAAAACACTTTATTGTCCTCTCACAAACGTCCATGCTAAGGGCGGATATACTGCAAAACTATTTATTGGTAGTGAAAAAACTGAAGCCAATGTGATCCTGGATACTGGAAGTAGCACGCTTGTGATTTCCAACCAATGCTATTCTGGAGTTGATGATACAGCTCTTGTGCCAACGCCTTTTGCACAGGATGTGACCTACGGGATCGGAGGCTGGTTTGGTCCAACCATTAAAACCAATGTACAGCTAGCTGGCGAACAGGAGACTGTACTCTCACAAGTGCACCTCGCAATAACAATGAATCAGAAACAAAATAGTTTTTTGCAAGCAGATGGTATTTTAGGGTTAGCCTATCATGCTTTAAATAAAGGCTACAATTTACATGAATACCTCCATGCTCATGACGTCAGTCCAGCGGTAACTTATCCATGGACAATGACTTCTGAGCACACTAATCAAAATATCAGCTCATTTAAACAGTTTCTATGGAAGCAACCAGAACATGATATTACCCCCTATTTTACAGCACTCGAAGAACATACTGAAGTCGCCAATCAATTTTCCTTAGATACTATACGCTCCAGCATTCATCATGCTGAACCTGACTTATCTGCAGAACAGCTGGAACTGGATACCTTAAATCAAGGCCAATTGATATTTGGTCAGAATACCAAAGCGGATGATAAAAATTATCTCTGGCATGATGTTGCCGTCGAACATGATTTATATTACAACGTAACCGTGCAATCTCTACAGGTTGAAGGTTATCAACCACTCATTGCAGCGCCACTTGAAAAGCAACATCTGAAGCTTTATTGCAGTAACGGGATCATTGACAGTGGTGCATCCTACCTAGTGTTAACCCACGAATTGCATCAGGGATTGTTTCAAGATCTCATCAAACATAATCCAGACTTTGCACAACTGCTACTTCCGTTTAAGGAATTTAAGGGAAAGGAAGTAGGAATCGATTCAAATAAAATTGATTTATCAGAATGGCCAACTATCAATTTTCAATTGCAGGGTGTAGATGGAAATACAGTAGACATACCCTGTACCCCCCAACAATATTGGCAGATGAATGCCCCACAATATGGTCAAGCCTGTTTTAAAATAATTGGGCAGCTACCCAATTGGCCCAATCAGACTATATTGGGTTTACCTCTGTTAAACCACTCGAGGGTTGTTTTTGATCGTAGTTTTGAGGGGAATGGACGAATACGATTTGGCGCAAACTCAGAACTTTCTAAATAATATATGTATTTAGAAACAAAAAGATTAGGTCTAAACCCTATAACCGCTGCAGATAAAACTCTTTACTGCGATATCTATTCAAGTATGCAATTGATGCGTTATGTTGGTGAACCACTTTCCCCTATAGAAGTTGTGAAATCATGGGATTTAGTATTAAAGTATGTGCACTCTAGCAAAAATATTATGCGTACCTGGGCTATTACAGAGCTAGGCTCCAACTGTAGAAATGGCTTGGGGGGCTTGGTGTGGGATAAAACTGATGCTCAAAGAGCCAATATTGGATGCATGTTTTTGGCTCAAGCTCATGGCAAGGGGTTTGCCACTGAATTTCTAGAGAAATTAGCCGAATATGCCTTTCAAATTCTGGAACTGAATGAACTGTATACTCACTCAATGCTAGAAAACATTAGCTCATTTAAACTTTTCTCTCGTCTAGGCTATTCACATAAGCACATAGAAGAGGATAACCCATTAAAAAAAGCCTGTTACTATTGGAGCATGACCAAAAAACAATGGTTAACCTTGTAATATTAAAGGATAATTTCACCTGATTCTCTTTATATGGAAAAATAATAATGACAAAAAAAGGTAGTTTGGCCTGTGTTGGAGTAGGAATGACATTGGGTGCGCATTTAACCCCTATCGCTAAAAGTTACATCGAACAGTCTGATGTGGTTTTTGCTGGCGTATCTGACGGCGTGGTTGAACAATGGCTAATCAATATGCATCCTGATGTCAGAAGCCTGCAAGTCTATTATCAGGAAGGAAAATCTCGTCAAATTACCTACCAGCAAATGGTAGAAGCCATGCTTTTTGAAGTTCGCGCCGGAAAACGTGTTTGTGGCGCTTTTTACGGACATCCGGGTGTTTTTGCTTTAGCCCCACATAAAGCCATAGAACAGGCCAGGACAGAAGGTTTTGACGCACGTATGATACCAGGCATATCGGCGGAAGACTGCCTTTTTGCTGATTTGGGCATAGATCCTGGAAGCGTGGGTTGCATTCAATATGAAGCAAGCCAGATGATGCTCTACCACCGAAAAATCGATCCTAGCGCCTACCTGATATTATGGCAGGTTGGAATTGCAGGTGATCAGAGTTTTGCCAGATTTTCTACAGGTAAAGCCTATAGGCAATTGTTGGTAGATCTGTTAGCCAAAGATTATCCTTTAGATCATGAAGTCATCTTATATGAAGCCGCTACCTTACCCATTCAGGCTGTACGAATAGAACGAATCAAACTTAAAGATATAGTCAGTGCTCAGGTAAACCTGCACACCACGGTCATTTTTCCACCTGCGGTCGAATGGCAACCTAATTTAGAAATGCGTGAAAAATTGGCTGAGTTAACGGCTAGTTTGTGAAAATAATGGATTTTCATTAAAAGATTGCTATATTTATATGGTACGATTTACAGTAATAAGCTTTTGTTTATAAAACAATAATCAAAAAAGGATATATTTATGTCAAATGTCATTCAATTTTTAGAAAAAATCGCCACATCAGCCATGCTTATGGATAATGATGCATGGAAACAAGAACTTAACTCTATGGATATCGACCCGGAGCTTAAGCTGGCTTTTGAAAACAAAGATCAAGCCACTATTGAGAAATTTTTAGGGACGGATACTAATTTGATGTCCATCATGTTTCCAGCTGATGACGATGCACCTTCAGAGGATACTCCTTCAGAGGATAGCCCTTCAGATGATGGCATTAGAAGAGCAGGTTAATTAACCTTTGAAACAAGTTGTGCAAGTTATAAATCACCTCATTTTTTCTTTTTTTTTAATATTCACTAGCGTTGTCAACGCTAGTGAACCTCCTTCCGTTCAAGAGTTATTGACAGTTGCCGATAGTATACGAAGCAGTGATCCCAAAAGACTCGTTGATCTTGTTGTAAAAATTAGAGAGAGACAATCCAAGTTAACTCCGGAACAAAATGCTTCTTTAAGTTATTTTGAAGGTTATGCCAGAGGATATTCAGGCGATCAGCAAGGTGCCATAGATAAATATCTATGGGCGTTAAATAACACTCAAAACAAACAGCTTATTTATAGATTATCACTTTCTATGGCAAATACCTATGCCCTCATGAGAAACTGGTACCAAGGACTCGTAAGTCTTGAAAAAGCTTTATTAATAGGAAATGAACTCGGAACTCAGGACACAATAATAGAGAGTGCGCTGGTAGCAGCCATATTTTATAATCAATTAGGCCAATACGAATTAGCATTGTCATATGTTGAACGATTATTTCCCAATAAACTACAAGGAAGAAATAGATGTATTGCCCTCCACCTGGAATTAGAAGCAAAAGTAAAACTGAATGAAATTAACTCTAAAAGCGATAAATTCACCAATGGAGCTAAATATTGTTTACAAATTTCCGAAACTTTAATAGCCAACTTTATCTATATCAATCAAATAAAATCTCTCATTTCCGAAAATAAATACGCATTTGCTGCTGATCTATTGGATAGTAATTTCCCAGACATTCTGAATACACAATATAAGCTTCTAATAGCCGAAACCTATGCATTAAAAGCAGAAACCTTATTAAGGTCAGGACAAACTACTTTAGCCAGTGAACATGCTATAAAAGCCCTGCTTTTTTCAGAAGATTCAAAATTTTCCCAGCCAGCAGTGCAAGCATTAAGAATTTTATTTGAGATTAAACTTGCCGAGAAGAATTTTGAAGATGCCATAAAATTTCAAAAAAAGTATGTTATTGCAGAAAGAGCATATCTGAATGACCAAACCTCAAAGCAACTGGCTTACCAAAGAACTCGAATGGAAGTTCTTGAAAAAAACCAACAAATTGCCAATCTAAACCAAAAAAATCAAGTTCTACAGCTCCAGGAAAAACTAACCAGAGAAACCTCTGAAAATAGGCGTCTATTCGTTTATTTGATGATAGTAATTGCCTCTAGTCTGGTGTTATGGACATATAACTTAAAACGTAATCAGGCTCGTTTAAAAAAATTGGCAGAGTTTGATGGTTTGACAGGTCTCAATAATCGTCGGCATTTTAATGAAAGTGCCGAAAGCCTGCTAAAGTATTGTAATGGAGAAGGACAGGAAGCCAGTTTTATCATGTTTGATTTAGATAAATTCAAGCTCATTAATGATACCTATGGTCATCTTGTAGGTGACTGGGTTCTAAAACAAACAGCCAATGCCATTAAAAAACAAGGGCGCAAGAATGATTTAATCGGTCGAATTGGTGGTGAAGAATTTGCTATCATACTGCCAGCCTGTGGTATTGAAGAGGGTCGAAATTTTGCCCAACAATGTCGCCAGGCTATTGAAGCAATAGATACCACTGACTCCGGTCATAAATTTGTTATAACAGCGAGTTTTGGTGTTACCTGTTCTCAATTATCTAATTATGAACTGAAACAGTTAATGTATGATAGTGATCTCGCTTTATATCAGGCAAAAGAAAATGGTCGTAATCAAGTCGTTTGCTGGAAGCCACCTGCAGAAGTGTTATAACCCAATGAGCACACTAGCTGACGAACAATAATTCTTAAAGTTCATCTTCAAGTATCACTTTACATTTTCAAGGCTAGAAATCCATAATTGGAATATTCTGTTATCTGTTGAAAAGTAATAATATGCAGCTCCTGTTCTGAGAACATCAACTCTATTCGTTTTTTCAAATTATTTTTGATTTTAATTTTTGAGTACAAAAGTTGTCTCAGTTAAACACTGAGCAACTGGTCGTACATCTTATACCTCAGGTAACAGAACAGATTAAAACAAACGTTTAAAACATATGTAACAATAAGAACCCCTGAAATAGAGGATGGATTGTTTGCTCTTCCATTTTAATTGCCATGCATTGCACTTTACAGTTCAAAAAATAAGCAGTATCTTCTAAAACAGTCAATTATTGACTAATAAAAAATAGAACAAAAAATAGAACAAAAAATATTATTACTATAACAATTCTGGAGGGAATATTATGTCGGTTCTTAAACACCTATCGATCATCATAGCCATATGCTGGTCTGGCTTTGCGTCAGCAGTATCGGGCGTTGCTTTTATTCATGGAACAGGTCAACAAACAAATGCACTGGATGATTATTGGACAAGCAGTTTTGTCAATTCTGTCATGCAGGGCCATGGCAATCCAAATATGTCCAAGATCATAAACTGTGATTTAGATCAGTTTATGTGGGATGCGAATGCTGCCGGATGTGTAGCAGCTCAGCTTACTCAATTTATCCAGAGTAACAATATTACTTCGCTATATGTTATCACTCACTCTAATGGTGGTAATGTTATACGCTGGATCATGTCAAATCCTACATGGGACTCGCGCTACCCTGATATTATAAACCGTATTCGAAATGTTACCGCTTTAGCACCATCAAGTGGTGGAACTCCGTTAGCAGATGCTGTAGTGAATGGCAATGTTTTCGAACAACTTCTAGGTTGGATACTGGGTTACGCCAGCGATGCAGTCAAGCAGCAACAGGTAAGTTGGATGCAGTATTACAACGATGTCTGGTTACTGGGTACTCCTGGTCGTCCTTCTTTGCCAAAAACTTTTAAAACAGTTGTTGGCACCGATGTTGAGTCTGCTATCTGGGACAGTGACAGCTATTGTGCTGGTTATCAATTTCAGGTTGCTCTTGAAGTGACTCAAGCCTGGCTGGCAAGCTGTTCAGATGGATTTTTAGAATGTACTTCGCAATCTAAAGCTGGAACAGTCTGGTTCTACGATACAGATAGATCAGCGGGATCTGAACCATTTAGTCATCAACAATCTCGTCGCGACTGTTTTGGTCTTGATATTCAACTACGTAACGATCTCTAAGGGGTGTCACATGAAAACTAAAATAATAATTTCGATTCTGACTGCCTGTAGTTTTGTATCTATGGCGCAAGCGGTAGATAGAAGCAGGCTAATACTGCCCACTAATGACTTTGTTCACTTTAGCTTTCCTCTAAAAGCGGATTCAGAGCCGCAATCTGTACATCAGGAGAGTAACATAAGCAGTGACGAATACTGGTTTCAAACCAGTGGTAAAGCATTAAACAATGGGGTTTTAATTAACTCAACTCAGGCAGGAGCCTTAATACGAGTCACTCAAGGTCATGGTAGCAAAGGTAAACAACTGGCACCTGATTTAGATACCAGTTTATTAAAATTGAATTCCACTAAGGGAACAAAACAATCAGTAATAGATAAAGTAATTTCAAAAAAACTAATGGAAGAAACCGATGTTTTTGATAATACCCTTGTAATAAAAACCAAATCAAACGTTGGAGCATTGATGCTTAAAACCTCTCAAGCTTTAAACGATGACGATTTGTACATGATCAGTGTAAAAGAACAAAACTCACCTTATCGCTTGCAATTTACCATGGATGCACAGAGTTATTCTGAAAACAAAAATGCTACAGCGACTATCCAACTGGTCAATGGAGAGCAAAAATTATCTACCAATAAGGTAACTGCAACTTTGATTGCACCCGATGGCCAACGTAGTCCTGTTAATTTTACTGCTGGTAAACAAGGTCAGGTAAAGCTCAACTTACTGCGTCCTAAAAATGTAATAGCGCCAATTAACGGATTGTATGAAGTTTTGGTTGAAGCTAGTGGTCAGGAAAATGGTTTAACAATACAGAGAAATGCAAAACTGGCGTTAACATTTACCAAAGATACTGCTCGACTTGCAAAGGTAACACTGGATAATCAGGCCTCTAATGCAGAGCTCAGTATTGTTGCAAAAGAAGGAAGCCGTTTTGAAGCTCGTGCAATTTTGTATGGTACAAATTATGATGGCAAGTTAGTTCCTGTAATGGAAACTCACGCAGCGCAAAGCTTTAACCCAGGCATAAACCTATTACGCCTACCATTTGATACTAAAATATTAAATGAAGCTCAGGTTGGTGCTCCTTTTGAGTTACGCAATGTACGTTTGTTTGATCAAAAACAATTGGCTTTGATTGATACAATCACGCCCTCTACAACCACTAATTAAATCACCACCAGATTTAATATTATTATTAGAAAACAAACTCCAGGTGCATAATTAAAAAAATTGTGCACCTGGTTTAATAGGATATATACCCCTACCAGTCTTTTCTTAATACATCTTATAATTAACTCCCGACAAAGATTTATTTTCAACCTGATTAAAAATAATAAAATTGATTTATCTCAGTTGGACATTCTCTATATTAGGCTATACTTAATCTAACCTGAGCTCGGGATAAGAGCAGCCACCCAGCACAACTATTTTAGCGGTTTTCTGCGTTGAACTAGCTACCAATAGCGGGCTATTGCTACGCTAGTCCGCCTTGATAACCACTAAAATATTTGCGCTGGACAGATTTCAATCCTGTGATAACACCTTGTTATCTATAAAATATTTATAACTTACTAATATTTTATAGTTTTTTGACTATTCTTATCCCGAGTTCAGGTTAATCTAATAATATTTGGGAGACTGATATGTTATATAACGTCAGGAATAACAACGGAATAGTTTTTTTATTACTCATAGTGTTATCTTATCTCTGGACTCTATGGCTACAACCACGGAACAAATTCCAATATTCTTTTAATTATCCGTTTCAGGGCATATATCCATGAGCCAGAAACACTCACCCCGATCATTGATACTACGGCTACGCACTTTATCAATATCAAAACTTTTATCTTCAAATGCTCTGACACCTGGCTGGAGAAAACTGAACCTCTGGTTCTTAATAGCTGTAATACCTTCTACTCTGGTGGGAGTCTGGAATATCGGTTTCCAAATTGAAAACAGCATGATAGCTTTGGGCAGTTCTGCTCTGAGTGGTTGGCGACATGCCTGGTTTTTGAAGCTCAGTTTGTTTGAGTTTGGAGCTATATCTCAATTTTTACTTGGTCTATTGTATTTTCTTCCACTGTTTTTGGTGAGTTTTGCAACATGCCGATTCTGGCATTGGATTTTTACTAAGGATTTTAATCAAACCAGGGATAGGGGAAATCTGCTCGTTAGTCTTTTGTTTGTGCTTTTATTACCTGCAACTATACCCATAGGTTTTGCCATACTGGGTGTCAGTTTTGGTATCGTTTTTGGCAAGCTTATCTTTGGTGGCAATGGTCGCTATCTTATTAGCCCTCCCCTTCTTGGTGTTCTGTTTCTTTATTATAGCTACCCCGGTTTTTTTACAGGTCAGGGCTCCTTTTTACCTATTGCCGGAAAAATTATTGAATCTACCTGGCGATTATTGGCAGAAGGTGGAGTTCAATCATCTCTTGACCAGGGATCCAGCTGGACAAGACTATTCATGGGCAATGAAATCGGAGCCATTGGTACTACCTCAACTTTGGCAGCCCTTATAGGTTTGATGGTACTGGTTGTAAAACGGGTTTTATCCTGGCGAGTTATTACAGGAGCACTCTTTGGTCTTATATTGGCGAGCCTGTTACTAAATTCTCCCGATAAAGCCGAAGTTTGGAAAATACCCTGGTATTGGCACCTGGTCGTAGGCAATTTTGCTTTTTCTCTGGCTTTCATTGCCACCGATCCTACTGTTGCTCCATTGAGCCGTGGTGGATGTTTCATCTATGGTGGGCTATTTGGTTTTCTCACACTGCTCATACGAACCGTCAACCCTGATCATCCTGAAGCAACTTTTTTGGCGTTGATGCTGGCAAGCATTCTGGTGCCGCTCATTGATTGGTTAATGGTTGAATCTCATAGATGCATCATTAAACGCAAAAGGAGACTGATGTCATGAAAAAAAACTCTCCAAGTAGAACCCTGGTAGTCGCTATAAGTGTCATTTTTCTATGCTCATTAATGGTGTCCAGTGCTGTTTCTATATTGAGACCCATCCAGACTGCACAAAAAGCACCGGAACAATTTAACAACATATTACTGGCAGCCGGGCTAGGATCAGCTGAAGGCAAGGCTGACGTAACTTTATTTCAGCAGGTGGAAACACGCATTCTCGAACTGAACAAATCTGAATTAGTTTCACATATTAATGAGCAAGGCTACGATTACCGCCAGTTTATTGATGATCCCAATGCCACCACTCCAATAAACAAAAAAGATGATCTGGCTCAACTGGGACGACGCCCCAAACATATGCCAATCTACTGGATCCACAGTTCGAACAGCAAAGCAAAGCTGGTTTTGCCCATCTATGGCAAAGGTATGTGGTCGGTGATCCACGCTTATATCTCTCTTGAACAGGATCTCAACACCATTGTAAAATTCCAGTTCTACGATCTGGCTGAAACACCAGGCATTGGGGATAAGATCCTGGATCAAACCTGGCTTGATTCATGGCAGGGTAAACAACTTTATGATCTCAAGGGAGATTTGGCATTCAACATTAGCAGCAAGGCTGACTCAAATGACCGGGAGCTCTCTCGGTTCCAGGTAGACAGTATCACTGGAGCAACTAAAACCGTCGATGCGGTGGCAAATCTTATCGTATACTGGTTTGGAGAAAATGGTTACGGCCCTTTTCTTGCGAAACAAAACGCTGAAAATCGGGACGCAGACAAATGAATTACTTCAGTTATCTGACAAAACCCATTATCACGAATAACCCTATTACAGTTCAAATTCTAGGCCTATGCTCAGCTCTGGCAATAACTCAATCACTTCTACCTGCATTGATTATGTCCCTGGCTGTCATTGTAGTATTGGGCTTTTCTGGTTTTGTTCTTAGCCTGTTACGGCAATTGATCCCAAATAGTATCCGACTTATTCTGGAAATGACCATAATTGCATCGGCAGTGATCGTTACTGATGAAATCATCAAAACATTTGCACCCGATATTTCTCGGATCCTTACCGTCTTTGTCGGCCTCATAGTCACTAACTGTATTGTCCTTGGCCAGGCGGAAACTTTTGCTCGAACTCACAGCCCGGGTTTAAGTCTGTTAGATGGCCTTGGTAACGGTATAGGTTATAGCTTTATTCTTATTCTTGTGGCTACTGTACGTGAAATTATCGGTCAGGGCACAGTATTGAACAAAATTATTCTGCCAACTCTATCCGAAGGTGGTTGGTATCTTGAAAATAAATTCATGGCATTACCAGCCAGTGCTTTTTTTATCATTGGACTAATAATTTGGGCAATTCAGAGCTATTCACTTAATTCGAATAAACAGAGTAACTCGAATAAACAAAGAGAATCAAATCAACAAGGAGTGTCAAATTGACACGATCAAACATTGAATTATCAAACATTAAATTAACTCGGGATGAATGATTTACTTAACCTGATTTTCAGAGCCGTTTTTATAGAAAACCTGGCACTTTCTTTCTTGCTGGGCATGTGTACTTATGTGGCTGTTTCAAACAATATAAAAACAGCATTTGGCTTAGGCATGGCGGTAATTTTGGTTGAGACAATCACCGTACCAATCAATTATCTTCTCTATGAGTATGTATTACGCCAGGGCGCTCTGACCTGGGCCGGATTGCCTGAACTCGATCTGTCCTATCTGAAGCTGGTAACTTTCATCGGTGTCATCGCTGCGCTGGTTCAGATCCTGGAATTAGTATTAGATAGATTCTTCCCTATTTTATTCAGGGCGCTTGGGATCTACTTGCCGCTGTTAACCGTGAATTGTGCGATTCTTGGTGCCTCGTTATTTATGGTACAAAAAAATTATCAGTTCATTGAAAGCGTTGGCTATGGCTTTGGAGTTGGATTGGGGTGGGCCCTGGCCATTATTATATTCGCCGCCATCAGAGAACGATTGCAAGAAGATAAGATCCCTCTAGGGCTGCAAGGTTTAGGACTCGCCTTTATTGTCACTGGCTTCTTATCTCTTGCTTTCAATGGCCTGTCTGGACTGGAGTTTTAGATGGTGGAAAACAGTGCAATATTCCAACTAATTATTGGCGTCATTTTATTTAGTGCCATCATGATGACATTGGTTTTCATTGTACTGCTCGCCCGCTCTTTACTATTATTTTCCGGCAAGGCTCAGCTCACCATAAACCAATCAAAACCTGTCTCAGCACAAATGGGACAAAAACTACTGAAAGTCCTGGCAGAACATGAGATTTTTCTAGCTGCTGCTTGTGGTGGCAAAGGTGTCTGTGGCCAATGTCTAATCAAAGTAACTCAGGGTAACGCCCCCTTCTTAGCATTAGAAGCTGAACATATAACTGCTGCCCAATCGAAACAGGGCATGCGCCTGGCTTGTATGCAACAGATAAAAAATGATTTAGCCATAGAGATCCCAAAAGCAGTATTGTCTAAGAAAAAAAGACTATGTAAAGTGCTATCCAATCAATTGGTCTCAACCTTTGTAACGCAGATTGATCTTACTCCTGTAGATGAACCTGCCCTGGATTTTCGGGCAGGGGATTATATTTTACTCGAAGCCCCAAAAGGCCACATAAAATTTGAAGATTTCGATCTGGTAGAAGAATATGTTCCAGAATGGGAACGTTTTGGACTTCTTTCATTGGAAGTAGAGATAAAACACAGCGAAACAAGAGCCTACTCTCTCGCAAACTCACCATCGGAAACTGATTACATCCGACTATTGGTGCGCATTGCCACACCACCAGCTACCGCTCCCTCTGGAACACCTGCAGGTAAAGTATCATCTTATATATTCAGTCTCAAACCAGGAGATCTGGTACCCATTACCGGCCCCTTCGGAGATTTTCATATTCAGGAAAGTGATCGAGAAATATTATTTATCGGTGGCGGAGCTGGAATGGCACCTTTACGCTCCATGATCCGGGAGCAATTGCTAAAAGTTAAAACTCAACGCAATATAACGTTCTGGTATGGTGCCAGAAGCAAACAACAGCTTTGTTACAAGAGTGAATTCGATCAACTCATGAAAGAACACCAAAACTTCACATGGCATATCGCACTGTCAGAACCTCTGGCCACTGACAATTGGAAGGGACATACGGGTTTTATTCATGCCGTGGTAATGAAACATTATCTATCTCAACACCCGTCACCACAATCCATTGATTATTATCTATGTGGCCCTCCAGTCATGAGTGCAGCAGTTACTACAATGCTCAAAGGTTTAGGTGTTAAAGCTGAAAATATATTTAATGATGACTTTGGAAGTACCAAATGATGACATTTATCGCAAGCTTTTCAGGTATTAGTCTGGCTGTTCTATTAATGGCTCTTGGGGTAATACTACATTCACGACCTCTAAAACATGGTTGTGGTGGACAAAACCACTGTAAATGCAAAAGCAAAAGCAAAAGTAAATGCCAGGGTAATAATGAAAAGATTGAAAAATTTACAGACAAAGAAATAATTTCTCTCCAACAATTCTCAATCAAAAATGCAAAAATGCAAGAGTGAAAATACTATGAATGAAAAAACCTTATTTGTTCAAGACTACATGGTTCACAACCCCATTTGCATTTCTGCAGATATGGACATCTTGCTGGCTACCTCTCAACTCTTGCAGCATAAAATCTCCGGCGCTCCCGTTATTGATGATAAGGGTAAGTTATTAGGAATGCTAACCGAACGTGACTGTATAAAAGTTGCGGTACATGCGGGTTATTTCGATGATTTTGGTGGCAAGGTTTCCAACTACATGAGCCCACAGGTGGAGACCGTATCAACCCATGATAATCTTATGGATATAGCGGAAAAATTTATAACAAGCTCATTTCGTCGTTTTCCTGTTGTCGACAAAGGAAAGCTTGTTGGGATTATCACCCGTTATGATGTCCTGAAAGCCTTGAAAGCCTTGAAACATGGAGTTTGAAATTGCATTTAACAGGGCTTCCTTGCATTTAGTTATCAACCTAAAACAACCAGGAAATGTACAGATCCAGGTTGTTTGGAACTACTCAGGCTCTAAGTTTCTTAACCCCGGAATAAATATCCCAAACAGCCATCATGCTGATAATGGTAAGAAATATTTTAATGTTAAACTGTATAGTCCAGCCGATAACCTTCCAATCAAGGCTACCAATCTCTACGGATTCTATGACAATGAGTTGTTCAAATTGCAAAATAAATAGAATAATAACAATGTCGGCAATTGCAATTATTATATTGGTCACTATTGAGATGTTATTCCAGGCTGAAACAATCAATTTGTAGAAATTAAGTAAAATACTGACTCCAACAGAGACATTAACAACCCAAAATACGCTTTGCCATTCTGGACTCATAGAAATATTTTGTACTAATTCACTGTCAATAATAAGGCTTTCAGCATTGAATAAATTATTCCACCAAATCAAAAACAACCCTTCAAAAATCATTTCAAAACCTGTTTCAAAACGGCTCAGCGGTACTTTTTTAACTGAATATTTTAAATGCTTTGGTGACCAGGCGTAGATCTGTTCAAGGCTAACACCGTTTTTTTGCATTAAATAAAAAATAAAAGTCACACTTGCAAACACCCACACACCGGTTTCTAATAAAGAGCTGACGATACTGATTAGGGATCCTATAACCTCTCCCTTAAATAAATTAAAGGGAACAATCAACAAGATTGTTAACACACCGAAAACTGTTAAAGCCGTATACAGTGACTTTTTGTAGGCAGGATAAAAATCTTTATTAATGAGTTCCTGATTGGGTAGATAAGCTGCGGCAACTCTCATAGGATGCCCAATTTTCAATAGTAATTGTTCTTGCTCTAATTGATTGAGTTGGCGACCTAATTCACTTTCCATATCATCAGTTTGTTCCAGGATTGATGATTCAAGTTCAGCTCGAACTTCAGTTTTTGTATCTTCAGGTAGATAACTTTCAAAGCTATTGAGGTAATTATTAATCATTTTCATGTTACTCTCCTAAACACGCTTACTTGCGTCTTATTTCAATATTTCAATATTTCATTCAAAGTAGTTTGAGTTTTCCGCCATTCTTCAGACAATTTAATCAATACATCCTTACCTGTATCTGACAATTGATAAAATCGTTTTTTACGTTTATTTTCCTCTCTCCATTCGCTGGTCAAAAGTGATTGTTTCTCAAGACGTCGAACTAGTGGGTACAAGGTTCCTTCATCAATATCTAACCCCTGAGACATTAAATTTTTACGTAGAGAATAGCCATAATGCTCTTCTCTTAGTTCGGCTAAAACAGCCAGAATAAGTACTCCGCGGCGCAACTCTAGCTTTAATTTTTGATAATGTTCACTGTCCGTCATAGAATCACCTTTTACTGTGCGCCACATAGCATCAAAATACTATACGACACACAGTGTGTGCCGTCAAGTATAAAAATTATTCATATAGCAGGGTCTGTTGACCTTTGGTTAAAACATATTTTTTTGTTGTTTTTCCCTCTCTCTTTGTTAAAAAAATGTGATGTAGAAAGAAAATAGCTCCTGCATTTTCTTCATACCGCCCCTCCATGG
>JBFFIY010000006.1:0-60681 GCA_041556195.1 Enterobacterales bacterium | reverse complement strand
GAGACAGTTAATAGCTCCATGCATTAACTGCATAACCCACATCCATGTGGGGATATACTCACATTTTTTGCCTCGATCTGACTCATTTTAGAGGCAACCTGAACAGTTACGGGTACATGTAACAACTCGCTGAGTAGTTACCTTTTATTCAGGTTTAAGGGAGATGTTTATTGAAAAACTCTATTGTTCGTTCCCATGCAAGTTTTGCAGCCGCCTCGTCATAACGAGGAGTGGTGTTATTATGAAACCCGTGATTCGCATCTTTATAAACATAAGAGGTAAATTCTACACCAGCAGTTTTTAATGCTTGTTCAAAGGCCGGTGCACCCGCAAGGATCCTTTTATCTAAACCTCCATTTTGAATTAAAAGAGGTGTTTTAATCTTTTTAACATCATCCAGCACAGGTTGTCGTCCATAAAAAGGTACGCCCGCATCAAGAATTCCAGGTAGTTGAACCGCCAACTTATTAACAACACCCCCTCCATAACAAAACCCAACAGCGCCAACTTTACCGTTTGCCAAAGGATGAGATTTAAGAAACTTAATGGCAGCTAGCCAATTTGACATCATCTCGTCACGATCCAGTTTTCTCTGCATGGTTCTACCTTCATCATCAGAGCCCGGCCACCCTCCCATGGGACTCAGAGCATCAGGAGAGAATGCCAAAAATCCAGAAAGTGCCAAATGCCGAGTAACATCCTCGATATAAGGGTTTCTACCTCGGTTTTCATGAATGACTAATACAGCGGGCAGTTTTTCTTTTTTATGTTTAGGTTTGACCAGATAGCCCTGCCAATTCTGCGGAGACGGGTAATTCACAAATTGCCCATCTATTTTAGAATTCTTAGGATCAATTTCCTGCGCTTCGGCATATTTTGGATTTAGACTATTTAAAATAGAGGTTGCTGTAACAGCTCCTATCGCATAATGACTTATTTTTTTGAGAAATTCTCGACGATTAATGACTCCATGAACATACTCATCAAATCGAGCCAATACTTCTGGATCAAAATCTTTAGCTGTTTTATCGGGTTTAGCCATAAAATACACCTCGTCGTCAATAATGAATTACCTCAATACTAGTTCTCAAATAACCACATTATCAAAGTTAGTAGTTAATAAATAGCTATAACTTCATAATGCATATGATGACCACCAATATCCAATTCAAACTCATCCCCAACAAAACGACCTAACAAAGTCATTCCAATAGGGGAAGAAGGAGTAATGACTATTATTTCTTTATCCTGAAAATTGAACTTCAACCCACCTGCAGTCGGTCCCAGAAAGAGAAATTTTTCAAGATCATCCTCAGCTTTTAAACAGATCAAGGCACCTAACGCAACAGGCACATCTTGTGTAAAATTAATGACAGACATATTTTTATATGCCGCTAAATCTGCTTCACAATCTATTACACGTTTAGACTGTCCCTGAGCCAGATATGCGGCTTCTAACCCTAAAGTGTCATACCTGTTTTCTGCGGTATTTTCATTATGCATCGCATCTTCACGGGCTTGTTCTGCAGCATCCACAGCGACCTGATGAACAGCTTCAAGCGTTTCCAATATTTTATTTAGTAGTAATGCCTTATTCACTCTTGAATTCACCCAATTATCGATTCCGCCCATACTTCTCATGTGATGAAACCCAGTCTGAAGATGATATTGCTGATGCCAGAGAAATTTCACCAGCAAGTGCAACTGCAGCAATAATCTCAGCAAATTTATAGACTTTATCTTTACCATAACACCCCATCAATTCCAAAGATTCTTTTTGTGTACCAATACCTGTACCACCGCCGTATGTGGCAACAATCAATGATGGAATGGTTAGCGATAAATAGAGGTCGCCTTCATCTGTCAGTTCTGAATACAAAATACCCGCTGATGATTCAGAAATGTTAGCAACGTCCTGACCTGTCGCTATAAACATCGCTGTTAATCCATTAGGAGAGTGTAAACCCGTATTGTTGACACCTGAAAGGAAAGAGCCAACCGCCGCCACCCGCCAGTGGTCATCAATTTGTTTTGGTTCGACCCGCATCACTCGCAGTAAGTCTTCACGCTTGATCGTAGCTTCAGCGACTACTCTCTTGCCACGAGTTCGCATAATATTGATTTGTGAAGGTTTTTTATCAGTAGCAAAATTTGACTCCAGGAAAAAATTCTCAATATGCTCTTTCTTTTCGTAATGCTCTAATATCCAACCACAAGCGACGAAAGTTGCTCTGCCCACCATGTTCTGACCAGAGGCGTCACCCGTTTTGAAGTTAAACCTTAAAAAAGCAAATTTATTAGAGAGATAATGGTCAATATAGATCAATTTGGCGACCGAAGAAGTTGCTTCAGCTTTCTCTCTGATCTTATCTATATTCATTTTAATCCATTTTACAAAATCTCTTGCACCGCGAGCGTCATCAAATATAAATACCGGTGCGCGTTGCATGGCATCACCTACGACCGTCGATTTAACGCCGCCATTTAAATTGAGTAATTTACTCCCACGATTGTATGAAGCAACTAAAGTCCCCTCGGTGGTTGCCAGTGGAACCATAAATTCTCCTTTGGCATATTCTCCATCAACTTTAACAGGTCCTGCTAAACCCATTGGTACCTGCGCGACACCAATGAAATTTTCTATATTTCCTGTTAGTTGATGTGGTTCTATTGAATATTTACCAATATGCTCGACTTTTCCACCATGAAATTCTTCAAATAATGTTTGCCGTTTCTTGATTATATCTTGATTGAAGTCATCGTTAATATCCCGTGGAATTTTGACTTTATTTTTATCTTCTGACGAAACCACATCTTCCACATCAAAACTCAACTTACCAAAAGGCAAAACTTTAAAACTGATTTCAATTATCTGCTTTTCACTATCCAGCTTATCGGCATATTTTACAAAAATGGTGATATTACTTCTTAGAGGGAAATCGATATCTTCTCCATCATTGAGTTCTTTGGCAGAAATAACCTCATCTGCTCCCTTTTGTATGGTTATCGACGATAGACCAATATTTTTACCATTAATAGAAATCGTCTCCAACTTCTGTAATTTGGCATCCTTAAGGCAATTTCTGAGTATAAAACTGAAGCCTTGCTCAATAACCGACAGGCTGCCACGAATGTAAAGCTGCTTTAATAAAATTTTCGGGATAAACATGACGTTCAATCCTCCTATTGTTATTAAATGGAATAGCCGGATCACCGCAGTATTACTAGTTAAAGAATAGCTTATTTGTTTGAAAATGACACAAATGACGGAATTATTTTTCATTAGAAATCCACTATTAAACAACAAATTGACCTGTTTAAGTTTTTTCTTAGCGGCATTGGGTTTTGCATGAGAACTTAACCTTCTTTGAGCCAGGTATGCAGCTCCTAATCCTAAAGTGTCATATTTTGTGGTATTTTCATTATCAGTCAAAATATCATAAGATTATCTGATAGCTTTAATCGCAGTTATTTGGTTTTGATTCAATTAGTTATGTGGTTTTGAGTCGGTAATTCACTAATCATCTTTAAACAACTCAAAAGAGACTTTCTAGACTGTCTCTAATCCATCGGATCATTGTGGAATTCCAACAGAACCTAACCCTCAAAATTTCTAACTCCACAAAATTTCTAATCATTCACAACCGTAATGAAAGTCGGCCAACTCGCTGAATTATTCATGACTGCTATCTTAGACTTTTTTTCCATTTCCTGTACTTGTTCTTCGAACGATTGATAAAAATCAAATTCCATCTCATCTCTATATGGCATTTGAACTCGCCAATATCCCATTCCTTGATCGAGAATGATTCTGCTTTTTCTTCCCGACGCCCATACTATTGAGATCACTCTACCATGAGATATTTCAAAACTCTTTTTAGCCATTGTTATATGGGGGGCAATGCTCAACAGTCTCTTTAACCACAATTTCATAACTTGCTTTTGATCATTCCCTTCACTCCAATCATGAGAAAGTAGGTAGCCATTTCTATTCGAAACCGTTGTTACAACATTAATATCTACTTTGTTTAAACTACCGCTAAAGAGCGTCAAGAATCCTTCTAAAAGCATAAGAGACCACGGTGACTTTAAATATCGATCTGTATAGGAAAGTGAAATCGCTGTATCGTTCTCAATTAAATCACAAATCTCCGGTGCTTGTTTCTTTAATAGATTAATGAGCCTAGTGCTTAAGGAAGCCAAAGGACCGTTTAATTCGTTTCTAAGTTCAATAACTTGTGCACCAGTTTCAATTCCATCCCATCCAACAACATCAAATTCCTGCATCTTCACTTCAGGTAAATAATTGCTAGTTACCCATATGCTAGAAAGAGTTGATTGCATCCATTCTTCATGGGGTGACGATATCTCCGGTTCGTTTGATAGCAATGTTTGTATCTTATTGTGGTTTACTAATTGAATTACGACTGAAGACAAAAATTCTTGGGTCGTCAAATCAACTTCTGAAATACAAATCCCTAACCGATTAAGCAAAACCAAACTACGTTTCATATCTTCTGAAAGTATTGTACCTTTTGGAATAACAACCCTTACAGTTAGCTTTTCTACAATTTTCCACGTCAACACTTTGTCTCTAAAGCCGGCTCCATTTAGATCCCAGTTCTCTGTATCTCCGCGTAAAACAATATTGATTTCGTTCGCTCCTTTGTTAATTTCCGAGCGAATAAATTGGAGAGGATTATAAGAGCAATATGAGGCTCCAGGTATTTCTTTGAATTCATCAGGTAATACCAAGTGTTCTAGATATTGGCTATCGACCAACCATTGTAAAGCGGCCTTCCGGTCGAGTTCTTCTTGTTCTACACGACTATCTTTACCAGCTAAACAACAAGAGCAAACATTTTCACAATCAACTCGGCATTCTAGTTTATCTTTTATTTTATTTAATAAGGTAACAATATTACCGATGCCAGATAAGACAAACCCCGCACCTCCACTCACATAATCGTACAGCTGTATAACAGAACGACCAACGCCTGATTTAATATCTTTATCCAGTCTAAAGCCAAACCCCATTTCAGTACTGGCTATCCCAAGTTCATCTGCAACTACATCCCGCATTGCCACTGCAAACGTCGTAGCAATAATTTGGTCGTCATCAGAATCAGAAAGCCACAAACCATTTAAGGGATTCTTCAAAAATATCTCTAATACATCGGTTTTTGTCTGAAATCCCAAATAAATATTAGATTTGACTGACTCTCCTGAGCAATCTTTCTCCTTATGACTACCTTCTAATCCACCAACCGGTCGGTGACTTTTCTCCGGCCCAAGTCCCGTAGGAACTTTACAAGTTTGAGTCATAGACTCTGCTCTTCCGCAAGCCATGCAAACAGCATAACCAGTTTCATTTTCTCCAGAAGAATGATAAAAGATATTACCTTGATGACCATACCTTATATGGCCACACCGACTATCTGGTAATGCGAGAGATTGCCCTTCGAGATGAATTCTCGGACGCTCAACACGAATATATTTTTGACTGCTTATATCATTACTCGTAGACTCAAAGAAATCCGTGGTAAAACCTGAGGGCTTTAAAACCATTTTTTTCTCTGAAAATGCGATTTCATGATCACAGCGCGTACAGACCATGTTTTCTTCATTTGAATATGCATTTTCTTTAAATCCATTTATTCCGCAATGCGTACAGCGCCACGCAATATCAAATTTCTGAGCTTCTTTAACAGCTCCTCCCGAATGCCAGTGAAGTCCAATTCCCGCAGATTTGTATACACGTCCATCGATTACAACTTGCGCACCTGGCGCATACTCTCTTATTGCAATATCCAATCCTCGAGTTGGTTGTTCCTTGTGCATGAAAATATTATCTTCTCGATATTTACTGTCTTTTCGATTTAATTGGTTATCGAAATCCTCTATATTATATGTCTTTAAGTTGACAACATTTGTTGGGAATCCATATCCAGGCAGAAATGCTCTAGCGGATAAATCCCTCAATAAGTATTCATCTTCATGACGCTTTAATTCAAAATGTAGCGCTTTCTCATAAGACACATCTTTAGCGACTGAAATTTTATGAACAAGCTGGTCATATTCTTCTACCCAATGCTCATAAATAGCAGATAGTATTCCTATACTTTCATCCTCGATCATGGATAATATCCTCCCTGCCATATTAATTCCCTTAAGCAGTTCAAAGACATTTTCCTGAAAATCGTTTTGGTAACAATTCAACCATTCAACAAACCGATGGTATGGCGCATCTTTATCACCGGAAAAAAACCACTTAACCGTTAGTTTGGTTCTATCTTTTCCAGAAGACGTTTCTTTACGAAGAAACATAGACAATAAAAGCGAATTTACATGACGCAAAATGATTCGCTCTGAACTCAGAGTAACAATTGGTGCAGGAATAGCTGTTTCAAAAGGCCATTTGGGTTGCGAGAAAGCACGCTGATTATGTGGGTCTGCTTTGCAAAGTGTATAAGCTATTGCTCTTGATTCGCTACGTCTACCAGCTCGTCCAGCGCGTTGCAGGTAATTGGCAGGGTGTGGTGGAACATTATTCATAACAACTGCTGAAACACCGCCAATATCTACGCCCATCTCCATTGTAGTAGAGCAATTTAAAACATTTATTTTTCCGCATTTGAACAAATCTTCGTAAGACTCCAGTTTTTCAGAAGACTGTTGGGCTGAGTGTTCAGCCGTTCTATAATAGAAGCCACCTTCCAAGGTTCGATCAGATATATCAGTCCAAAGATTATCTTTTCTTAATTTATTTATATCCTTGTTTTCAGCTACCAATTTTCTAATTCGCTCTAATTTTGTTCCCGTATTACCATCTGGCCTTAAAGAAATATAAGAGGCTAAAGTTATCTTTCTACAACGATAGTCTTTATTTCCCAACGTCGCAGGTAAATATGGAGTTAATCCTCGAAAAGTTGTATCTATTAATCGATTAGTCTCAACACATACCCAAGCGTCTTTAGGTAACGAGAAAGTCAGCGTATTCAAATTTAACGAGTATCCAGACTCAAACGGCTCTAGAATATTGAGCTTAACTAAATCCTTCCAAGCGGTTTCTAGCCAAGTCGACATTTTGTCTTGATCATCTGTGTTAGTACGATTTAAATTGGCTCCAATCTCCAAAAGTTTTATCAGTCTATGAGCCGATTTTTTTGTTCTAACTTGAGGCCACATTTTTATGACATTACTTTCAACGATATCACTATTAGGTGAGAACAATGTTTTTGAAGTAAATCGCCCCCCCATCCAACGCTGCATTGTTGGATCAAGTCTGATAAAAGTATTGTCACGTACAAAGAAATCGAGAGCCACTTTAAGAAAATCTTTCCAGTCAGCTAAACTAAGTTTTTCAGAAATTTCAATATTCTTCCCAGATAAAGCGTCTGTTTCAAGCCAATGTTTTGGTGCAGTTTTTATTTTATCCAATCCAAGATACCCAACTCTAACCAACCCCAAAGTTTCAGTGCTATTTTGCTTTTTTGGTCGACGAGAATACTCTCTTGCCAGTAACAAACGCGCCATAGTCGCACCGGCCTCATTGCCTTTGAATAACTCAGGATTAGCATATTTATTGTAATCAAGAATAGATTGTGAAATATCTTTCGAAGTTGATAGTTCGTTCACTAGATCCTGCCATGAAACTTCAAAAACACTAGATGTATTACCTCCCGACTTAACATTATTTGCGTCAACTATGAGCTTTTCAGCCATTTCAAACATGCCCAAGCCTCTTAGACTTTCAGCATGTTTTATAAGCTCCTCATAACTACCTGTAGGTTTATCTCTAGGTGTTTGTGCATGTTTCACCGTCGCATTTCTCAAAACTTCAAAAACAAGCCCTCTCAATCTTGATCTTTCCGCTTCCTGTTGCATTCGAACCGCCATCCGAGCTGTCCCCTGTCGGCTATCGGTAAATGTAATTAATTTGCGCCCTCTTCCCGGTAACTCTTCAGGTGATTTCCCTCCGCAACCCTCTTTATCAGGGTCAGGACAATATTCCAGAACAGTCGGTACAACATTAGCCACGTAAAAAGGTGCACCAAGATAGGATTTTCGTAAAAACTCTCGCCCAGCTTTATTTGCAAATTCGCACTGAATACAAGAAGCAGTAGCATCCTCTGAATAGAGTACTTGTATAGGATTCTCTGATTGCAAACTCTGAAAAGCTAATGTATTCAAGTCAAGCGTTGTAAATTTGTATGCTTCAGATTTTTTCTTGGGGTCAGCAAGTACAATTTTCTTGGTTAATCTAGAATTTTTCCTAGACGTTATTTCGCTATTTAGCAATTCATCATCGTCAGATACATCGTAGTCTAGCGAAAATTCGTCTCCCGAATAGGGACTGCGCTGTTGTAATTTACCACCAAGATCTTCAGCTAAGAGATAGGGTATTTTACAATCCCCACAAAATCCTATTTCGTAAACTGGGGAATGGCATTCACATTTTGCGCGCTGAGTGACATAAACGTTACCGAAAGGCCAATCGTTTAAGGAACTAGCTTTAGCACTACAATCTGGATTAATACAACTCCACAGACCGTGAAGCATTCGTTGAAATAAATGTATTCTGAGCTTCAAAAAAGGCGCATTTTCTGGGGTCTCTTTTGTGCCAGTCATTAGATCAAGCCAACTCAAAATTTCATATTGTTTTTCAATGTTGCTTTTGCCAGCAAGCAAGTCTCCTACCTCCTGAACGAGCTGATTTAGATCTACTGGTATTTTTCCCACCACCGTATGACGTAATTTAGTCGCTATATCTGACGTCATTAACGCCGAAAACCTTTCGGAAGAAACTTCGTTATCTTTGTCGATATAAGTAACTTCGTTCAAAACTAAATTTTTCGTATTTTTACTTTCACCAAGATCAGGAACGACCCGGCTACCACCGATAACTTCAACTTGCTCAATACTAACTCCCGCGAGACTAGCCAAATACTCCTTTAACCTTTGTTCGGAGTCATTATCTGAAATCGTCGCTGACGTCGCCACAAAACGAATATCTTCAGAATGCTTGCCGAAGGCTTGAACTACCCGACGCAATAGTAAGGATAATTCTGCTGCTTGAGAGCCAACATAGGTATGTGCTTCATCTAGCACTATCCAGCGAAGTGATTTTACCTCTTTTGATATTTCCAAAATCGGACTGTCGACTTGTCTTACTAACATATATTCCAACATCGTCGCGTTGGTCATAAGAATAGGAGGAGGGTCTTTTCGCAAAAGCTCACGAGACAAGACTTGATTAGGTCTTCCTTTCTGGAGCTTTTTAACGCTGTTTTCGTTTTCTTCTGTTTTACCGTTATATAAACAAAAGCGAATATCCTTTCCAAACGAGGTCGTCCAAGCATCTAATCGCTCCTGCTGAGAGTTGATCAGCGCATTTAAAGGATAGAGAAACAACGCACGAACACCAACCAATGGTTGTTTAGTGAGCTCTCTTTCACGAATGAGATCATCTAAGATAGGGATCATAAAACATTCTGTTTTACCAGAACCTGTACCACTAGTGATCACCGCTGATTTGGGTTTCTCTTCTAGCAAACATTTCCAAGCTTTCAATTGATGTTTATAGGGATGAATCTCCGAATCAAAAGCATAAGCTGGGGCATTTTCTAAAGTATCAAGAAGCTTTTCGGAGAATAATTTACCCTTAAGATCAGCTAATGTACACGCGTGTTCATCCCATCCAAAAGTATGTTCAAAAACGGGAGGTGCTAAAAAACATCCTTCCGTTCCCAGTTCATCATTCATTTGTTTGCCTACATGCTCTCTTAGACCAGCATTAGTTAGTCCCAACATACTCAACGATGCCTCACGAGTGCGACTGATACTTTGAGCTACTAGATTCTTAAAAAAGTTCATTTCACTGCAATCCTTTTTATTTTTTTGCCAACAAATAAGAAACCATCATCGAATGCATCGGTAGATACCAGGACTGACGGTCAAAATCCGATAGCATCCTAATTGCAAATTTTAGAAGCGGAAGTTCAACTCCCAAATCCGTTATAACGCATTTCCCCGACGAGACAAAAGCCATATATACTGGTAAGTAGGTCACAGCATTTGTTTCGTGCATTGTTGATAACGCCTCAATACATTCTGGCAGTGATTGATTTTGTATCCAACGATGTAACACAGGGCCAATCACATCCGGCCATTTAGAGTTATCAGGGTGCCTATTCCGTAATTCATGTCCCCAATCAGACAAAAAGAGTTCAATCGGCGCGACTTTCAATTGGCTAAGATCTCCAGATACTAAGTAGTCGTCTAGATATTCAAATCCTGATACAACAGCTGGAAGGACTTCTTTCCTGTTGGAAACAACATTGTCAATCAACGACTCGGGTAAACTCTTTGCTTTTAGCCAAACTAGATATTGCTTAAAAACACTTACCCAAATAGTCAAAGGTACAAACTCCCAAATTACCGCTAACTCATCCCTTAATCTGGAACAAAATGATTCATCAATTTCCAATCTAAAGACTAATGTCGCTAAACACACAGGGCTGTTAGCAAGCGATTTCCAACTTTCAAATGTTGATAGAGGTAAGTGACCGTAATTCATTTTTAGATCTGCTATGTATTGCCATCCACTGTGATCAAAATCTGATGCCATATCGTTAATCTGCTGATCAATAACATCTGGTGCATATATCGGGTGAAATGCCTGAGTAGCCTGATGTAATGAATGAATGTTTTGAGAGTCCTTGTGCACCTGTGTACAAGAAGGGACGAACAATTCAGGTCTAAATTGACAAGCCGAGCCAGTTTCAGGGTAAATCAACCAAGGACCAGTTCGTTTCATGGCCTGGTTTATTTCAAATAGACCAGTCCCCACTCCTTGAGTCAGTTTTTCTTCTAAGACTATCGGCTCTCTTTTTGGGTCAGAAAGCAACATGGCTGCAACTGTCGATTCCGCGAACTTTTGATTGTTATGTGACTTGGTAACCATAAACAAACGGTTGCCTTCCAATTTACCGCGCCCGTTATAACGACTTATATCAAATTGTAGAAGCGGCCGTCTTGAATCGATGCTAAACCGAATAAAACAATCTTGATTCGGAATCGCACCAAGCATATGCACTATGTCCTCTAAATACGCAAACAAGCTAACGGCTAACGGTACTTTATCGACACTAATAACATATTGTCTTTTGGGTCTCGAATGAGTTCCATTCATAAGCTCAATTTGAACAAAAAATTCTTGAACGCCCCTTCCAGAGGATGTCAGAACTAACCTCGTACCAATTAATTCTGATAAAGAAAAACTTATTTTCTCTAATGATTTTCCATCTCTAGTGACCAATCTAGCTCCTTCATTTGGATAGGGAAAATTTAGTTTTATAGGTTTATTGTCGCTTTGTCCTTTTATCCAAAGTGTGAGTTCTGATGGTATTTCACTATTCCGATTTTCTAGGGATATTATTGTTTTTTCGTTATCTATGGAGGTTTGAATTCTTAATCTCTCGTCGTTAATTGTTACGCTAAATAAAGAGGAGGAGCTAATTACAACTCTAGCTGGATTATAAGTCGATTGAGGAAATAATGAGATTTCAAATTCTTTAGGTAATAAACCAAATCGTCGGATTAAAATAGTGCTTCCGTCCGAATTTTTTACCGTATAACGAATTATGCCTACAGACTCTTCATTACTTAATTCTGAAAGTGGCTTACCGTTAACATAATGGACTAACCCTTTAAGATTTATGTCGCATTCATCTGGTATATTTAGACGAGGCCAACCTCTGTACAGGATCGTTGGTAGCGATTGATAATATACTACAGAACCGCATAGGTAAGGTTGTTTACTAATAACTTTAGCTAGTGAAAATGAATATTTATCTCCACTTCTCGCTATAGTTACGTCACTCATGGCTTCTAACCATTGAGCTCCACTCTCCTCCTTAAGAACAACTGATGCCTCACCTTCAATCAGGGAAAATCCCTCAGGCATTCGAATTCGTGCAACTTTGGCCGAGATCCGGCATGACGCATTAGCTACGAACAACCACTCGTCATCATCTTTACCAAACACCATAGGATCTTCTGAATAATGCAAATCGCTGCTATCAAATAGGCGAATATATTTTTGACACCCATTTTCTAGCAAACGCAGGCTGACAGTTTCTGAAATATTTTTTCTTTGAAGATTTATGACAGATTTCGGAAATCGGACCGTCATTACGTTGTCAGTTAGATTTCCATATATAACTCCTCCCTTTGCAACAAGGGTATCGCCTTCATAGAATCCCAATTCAAATCGTGTACTGGTGAGTTCTTCTTTGTTGACTTCAAAAGAATAGGTTTTTGGCAAAAATAATTGAGTTTGAATTTTCCAACTAGCTAAATCTTGTGTCAATATATGACTACAAGTGAATTCTATGTCTTTCTGAACTTCAGTTTGTCTTTCGCTTCGCCTTTGAACTGCATGCTTAAGCCATTCATTGATGAGTCTTTTACCATTCTCCTCGCTTAAAGGGATTGGAAACTCTCTTCTCCAATGTTTGAAGTGTTGGTCTAGATATTCGGCAGGATCGTCTTGATCTTTAAGCGGATAGTTTTGAACGAGGAACATTAGTTGTTCAACAATTCCAGCTAATAACTGCCGAGTATCAAGGTTTCTAAAAACCTGCGGCAAAGAACTTTCATAATCTCCGATGATATCAGTAGTAGTTCGACCTTGCGAAAACTGTTTTAATCCACCTTTAATGGCTCGCCCAAAACCATGAGTATCACTTTGTACTAACCTCCATGGTAGTCCACCTTCAGCAAATAAAGTTCCAAGTAAATCATTCCCTCTTTCTCGTTGCCTTATTGGCCTTTTCCAATATTTCACTAGTCCTTTCTCAACAAGAAGCTTTCGTTGAGATGGATTAAAATCACAGCTAATTTTCTTCTCAGATGGCTTCCAAGACCATCCTCCTTCGCTGGCATCATATTCACGCCGATAAGTTTCTGCCACAAACAAGCAAAAACATGCAGCCCAACTCGCACCTTTAACGGAACTAGAATAATCTTGTTTGTTGTCAATCAGTAGTTTTCTTAACGCTTCATATTCCTTAAACGTCACTTGATAGCTGTAAAGCGGTTCGCCTTTGGGTCGACCAATAACCGCTCTCGATAACAAAAATTCACTTAACCAGGCTTGCGTTTGATTAGAAGGTCTCAATACTTGATTCATTTATGTGATGTCCTTTCAATAGAACCAAAGAAATTAGTATAAATTGATTTTCCTTTAGAACTCGTTTAAAAAATCTGGCTTTAAAACAAGAGAAGAGGTAAAAATGCTGTCCAAAAACAGCATTGGCCTTCTTGGTAAAATAAAGTGCAAAATAACAATTCCTTAAAGTCCCTGAATTAGTCCTAGATCCAGCCATAACTCCTCAAAATCCTATTTCCAGTGTTAACACAGAGTTATCCAGCCATCATCCGTATCCAATATGAAAGGTTTCTTACTCATACCCTTGTTTAAACATTTTCAAGCAACACATCATTTTCCTTATATCTAATACATTTGCCTATAACACATTAAAACTAACAGTCTACATCGTCAATATAAATGAAAAGCCCTGCAAAAAACACCAAAGCCTTAATTTGTCGGAATAGTTCATGTTTAAGGATTAATCGGCTCAAACAAATATTGATAATGAAAAAGTGCCCTTCATTGATACTCAACAAATATCTCAAGTAAACATACATCAAGTTCTGACTCATTTCGGGTTAGCTCAGGCTTTAACTTGAGTTTGTCATACAATTAAAGCTTTGCCTTGCCAGGCACAAAAACCCCAATATTGAGCCAATTATTCAACATGTACAATATTTCAAGAGGTGTAACTTATTGAAACTTAGATGTTTAATATCATTAGATGACCTATTTTATTCCGAGATGAGGTTAGCCAACCTGAAAATATTCAGTAGACGAAAGGGAACTGTGTTAACGAGAACCTAGTTCTTTTTAGTTTTATTTTTATCAGGTGGTTACAATAAACCAGAAGTAGCTGCCCCTGAACCAACCAGGGCCATATTCAAAGCTCGTTCTAACTTCTCATCAAAACAAACAAAGAAAACTTTGATTTCAACTTCATTTTTTCTAAAGAAATCAACAACTTCATTAACCGCAATTTTACAGGCTTTATCAATGGGAAAGCCGTAAGCCCCACAACTAATTGCTGGAAATGCAATTGAGCTCAGGTTATTCTCAAGTGCAATTTTCAAACACTCTCAATAACAGGAAGCCAATAGTGCTTCCTCATTTTTATGACCGCCATACCAAACAGGCCCTACAGCATGAATGATATATTTAGCAGGTAAATCATATGCTTTAGTTATCTTAGCAAACCCTGTTTCACATCCTCCCAAAGTTCTGCACTCAGCCAACAACTCTTTCCCTGCAGCTCTATGAATTGCACCGTCAACACCACCGCCACCACATAAACTGACATTGGCAGCATTAACAATTGCATCCACATTAAGAGTTGTTATATCAGCTCGTATTGTTTCAACGTTATACATATAAAAAACCATAGGGAGTTCGAGACGTCCAGATCCGTATTTTTGCGGGCGAAGCTGGTTGGCTTGTTATGCTCTAAAATGTGATTTAAAAGTATCTATCGCCTGTTTAATACGCTCAATAAATTTATGTTCCGCATAATCCTTAAATTCACCTGCGTCGAAGAATACTCCCCTGCAATATGTGCATGTTTCAAACTTGATGTGCAATTGTGCTTTATCCACCATTTTTATCATTTTCTTGTTACATTCCGGACAATTAACATCCCTGACTTCATCATAGATAGCTGCTGCATTTGTAACATTATCATCAATGGCAGATATACCCTCAATTGTCTTTGCAATTTCATGACTTCCATCGCGAAACCAAATTCCACTACAACCGATACATTTCAATGCTGAGAATGATTCATCAGCTATTTCGTTCATTGCGCATTTACATTTAGGGCATTCCATAGTATTTCCTTTTTAGTCCACTCTCACAGGTAGAGCCTTCGCTCCCCAATCACCAGGCTTAGGTTCAAATACACCCGCCAGAGGACTCAGGCAGCGATTACAACATCCATTCTCATCCAGATTCCAGTCACTTAAGTTGTACCAATCTCTGCCTATCAGTCGGTTGTTACATTGATGACAATAGGTACTCTCTCCCACCTTATCGTGCACGTTACCCGTGTAGGCATATCTAACACCATTTTTGATGGCTATTTCTCTGGCTCTTTGCAGCGTAGAAAAAGGGGTTGGTGGAACATCCATCATTTTCCAATCGGGAGTAAAAGCAGTGAAATGCATAGGCACATCAGGCCCCAGATTTTCAACTACCCATTGAGTCATTGCTTCAAGCTCTTCATTCGAATCATTCTTACCAGGAATTAGCAGGGTTGTCAGTTCAAACCAGACATTGGTTTCCTTTTTAAGGTAAATAAGTGTATCCAGGATCGGTTGCAGATGAGCGCCAGTTAATTTGTAATAAAACGATTCGGTAAACGCTTTCAAATCGACATTGGCGGCATCCATATAACTAAAGAACTCTTCTCTGGGTTGCTCGCAAATATACCCTGCAGTTACTGCAACAGTGCGAATATTTTTAGTGTGACAAACTTTAGCTATGTCAATAGCGTATTCATGAAAAATTACCGGATCATTATAAGTAAAAGCGATACTTCTACAGCCTCTTTCCTGAGCTACCTCAGCTATTCTTTCCGGGGTAGCGTGAGAAGCCAGTGTATCTATTTCACGTGACTTACTGATATCCCAGTTCTGGCAGAATTTACATGCCAGATTACAGCCAGCGGTTCCAAATGATAAAACAGGCGTTCCAGGTAAAAAGTGATTAAGTGGTTTTTTCTCAATTGGGTCAATACAAAAACCGCTGGAGCGGCCATAGGAGGTTAATTCAATTTGATTATTATTATTCTGACGAATAAAGCAAAGCCCTCTTTGCCCCTCTCTTAATTTGCAATATCTGGGGCAAAGGTCGCACTGTACCCTGCCATCTTCCAGCAGGTGCCAGTAGTCTGTAGCATGGTTAAAGTTTTGCATAGTTATAGCATAGGTAGAATTCCTGATTTTACAAGTTTTCTGCTCTATTTTAATTAATACTGCATTTATATTAATTAATGCTGTAGTAATAGACATTTACGGAGTTAACTTCTATCTTTAATACATCAGGTTTAACATCGTTTGCCTTAAGTTTTATCGATTTCACATATGATTAGGATATTGCTCATGTCAAAATCGAAAATGCTCACTATTGATGGTAATCAGGCTGCAGCAACTATCGCGCATAAACTCAATGAAGTGATTGCGATCTATCCAATTACACCAGCATCGCCCATGGGAGAATGGGCTGATGAATGGTCAGCCCAAAAATATCAAAATTTATGGGGCGCTGTCCCTGAAGTTATTGAGATGCAAAGTGAGGCTGGTGCCGCTGGTGCGATACATGGTGCATTGCAAGCCGGCGCTTTAACTACAACGTTTACCGCCTCTCAGGGCTTATTGTTGATGATACCCAATATGTACAAAATTGCAGGAGAATTGACTCCTACCGTATTCCATGTGGCATCTCGCTCTCTCGCCTGCCAGGCCTTATCCATTTTTGGTGATCATAGTGATGTAATGACGGCACGTATGACTGGTTTTGGTTTTTTATGTTCTAACTCACCACAAGAAGTGATGGATTTTGCTTTAATTGCACAAGCAGCAGGTCTTGAAGGCAGCCTGCCCATGGTACATTTTTTTGATGGATTTCGTACATCTCATGAAATCAGAAAAATCACCCCAATTAGCGATCAAACGTTACAGGCCATGATTAAGGATGAATGGCTGGTTGCACATAAAAAAAATGCGCTTTCACCTGAGCATCCAGTATTACGCGGCAGTTCTCAAAACCCGGATGTGTATTTTCAGGCTCGAGAAACGGTTAATCTGTATTATGAGAAGATGCCAGGCATTGTTCAAAAATCAATGAATCATTTTGCCGAGCTGACAGGCCGTCAATATCACTTATTTGATTATCATGGTCATAAAAAGGCTGAAAGGATCATTGTGATAATGGGATCTGGCGCAGAAACCGTTGAAGAAACCGTTAACTATCTATCAACTAAAGGAGAAAACATTGGACTGATCAAAGTCAGGTTATTTCGACCTTTTGACGCAAATGCACTGATTGACGCTTTACCTGAAAATTGCCAGAAAATAGCCATATTGGATCGCACCAAAGAACCCGGTGCAGATGGTGAACCTCTTTATAAAGATGTATTAACCGCTGTGGCGCAATATTGCACCAGTGGTACGGGTAAATTTAAAACCATGCCCGGGATTATTGGTGGACGTTATGGTTTGTCATCTAAAGAATTTACCCCGGGCATGGTTAAAGCGGTGTTTGATGAATTGAAAAAAGACCAACCCAAAAATCATTTCACCATTGGTATCATTGATGACGTCTCCAGACAAAGTCTTGAATGGGATAAAAATTTCAGAACCAATACTCATAATGAAACATTTCAAGCACTGTTTTATGGCCTGGGCAGTGACGGTACGGTTAGCGCCAACAAAAACAGCATAAAAATTATTGGAGAACACACTGATTTTCACGTACAGGGCTATTTTGTTTACGATTCCAAAAAATCTGGTGCTGTCACTATCTCACATTTGCGTTTTGGTCCTAATCATATTGCTTCAACTTATTTGATTGAAGACGGTAATGCTAATTTTATTGGCTGCCATCAACCAGTATTTCTAGAACGTTATGAACTTCTGGATAAAGCTGAAGATAGCGCGGTGTTTTTGTTAAACGCACCGCAAAGTCCAGATAAAATCTGGCAAACTCTGCCCAAAAAAATGCAACAGCAGCTAATTGATAAACACATTCGTTTTTATGTGATTGATGCCTATGCCGTAGCCGAAAAAACTGGCCTTGGAAAACGCATTAATACCATTATGCAAACCTGCTTTTTCGCTATTTCAGATATTCTACCAAGGCAACGCGCTATTGATGAAATCAAAGCTGCTGTTCAAACAACTTATAGTAAAAAAGGCCAGCGCATTTTAGATATTAATTTTAATGCTATTGATGAAACATTGGCTTGCCTGCATCAGGTTAAAATCCCTGAAGTAACCAGCAGTGAATTTGAAATACCCTTAACGGTTTCTGAGGATGCACCGAAGTTTGTCAAAGAAGTGACCGCAAAAATTATAGCCGGGCATGGTAACGAGTTGCCTGTGAGTTTATTTCCTGCAAATGGTACTTTTCCAGTCGGTACAGCAGCTTATGAAAAACGTAATCTTGCATTGGAGATCCCTATTTTTGAACCGGATCTTTGTACCCAGTGCGGCAAATGTCCGTTAGTTTGTCCCCACGCCGCTATTCGTAGCAAAATATTTCCAGAAACCGAACTAGTAAATGCGCCAGATAACTTTAAGCATGCAGCCACCATTGGCAAAGGCTTTCCTGAAGGGATGCATATCACTTATCAGGTAGCACCAGAAGATTGTACTGGCTGTGGTTTATGCGTTGAAATTTGTCCTATTCAAGATAAAAACAACCCGGAATTAAAAGCACTTAATATGCATCCGCAAGCAGCGTTAAGAGCGCAAGAAAAAGAAAACTGGGCGTTCTTTTTATCTTTACCTGAATATGACCGCAGTGAAATAAAAACAAAAACTATTAAAGGCGCTATGGTAATGCAGCCATTGTTCGAATTTTCAAGCGCTTGCCTGGGTTGTGGAGAAACTCCCTATATCAAACTTGCTACTCAATTATTTGGTGATCGTATGGTCGTTGCTAACGCTACAGGCTGTTCATCAATTTATGGTGGAAATTTACCAACGACCCCCTGGACTTGTAACGCTGAAGGACGGGGACCTGCATGGAACAATTCTCTCTTTGAAGATAACGCCGAGTTTGGTCTGGGTATGCGGATCGCGATTGATGGACAGGCACGTCAAGCTAAAAATTTGCTAAGCCAGCTATCAGAGCAATTAGATCCCGATTTTGTTAATCATATTTTAAACGCGGATCAATCCAATGAAGCAGGGATCTACGCTCAACGCCAGCGTATTAGTCAGTTGCAAGTTCAATTAAAAACTATCAATGATCCCAAAGCTGTTCATTTATCCCAATTGGCCGAAAATCTGTGCCAGAAAAGCGTCTGGATCATTGGTGGAGACGGCTGGGCATACGATATCGGTTATGGCGGTCTGGATCATGTATTGGCATCAGGACAGAATGTTAACATTCTGGTACTGGACACCGAAGTCTATTCAAATACTGGTGGACAAACCTCAAAAGCAACTCCCCGTGGTGCCATTGCCAAATTTTCCGCAGGCGGAAAAGAGAAACCAAAAAAAGAGCTGGGATTGCTCGCCATGGATTATGAAAATGTCTATGTGGCACAAATCGCCTATGGAGCAAAAGACACCCAGACCTTACGTGCTTTTATTGAAGCGGAAGCACATCCTGGCCCTTCAATCATTATTGCATTTGCTCCCTGCATAGCTCAGGGCGTCGATTTAACCACAAACCATACACATCAACAATTGGCGGTAAAAAGTGGTCATTGGCCGTTATTTCGTTTTGATCCTAAACGAATTAAGAAGAACCAAAACCCATTGCATCTTGACTATGCACAGCCCAGTATTCCCTATAAAGAATATGCGAAAACGGAAACTCGCTTTAGTGAACTTTTTCTAAAAAAACCTGAAGAGGCTGAACGCTACCAGAAACTGTCACAGCAAGGAGTCGATCATCGTTATCATTTTCTTAAACAACTTTCTGAACTGGATTGGAATGAGCATACTAAACCAGCAGCAAACCAGTCCAAGTCGGAATAACAGAGCATAAAAAATCTCTATTAAACATTTTTTTCCGACAATTTTTGAACTATGCTCAAGCTATATACCCGCTCTAAAAAGGAGGCTTTATCATGGCACTATCGCAATCACTCTCTAATCTTGAAACAATCGCACAGCAGTTAGTTTACAAAGGTAAAGGCATTCTGGCTGCCGATGAAAGCTCCCCCACTATCGAAAAACGTTTTCGGGCCATTGATGTTACTTCCACCGAAGAAAACAGACGTCGTTATCGCCAGTTATTATTTACAACAGACGGCCTTGAGGAATTTATCAGCGGAGTTATTTTATTTGAAGAAACCCTTATGCAGACAAGTAACGATGGAAAACCTTTAGCAAATCTTTTGTCAGAAAAAGGCATCATTCCCGGGATCAAAGTCGATAAAGGTATAGTACCAATCACAAATTTTAATGAAGAGAAAGTTACACAAGGACTCGACGGCCTCAAGCAACGCCTTGTTCAATATGCCGAGGCAGGTGCAAAATTTAGCAAGTGGCGTGCAGTTATTACCATTGGTGATAATAAACCCAGCCATTTTTCCATCAAAGCTAATGCCCATGCTCTGGCTCGTTTCGCAGCCTTAAGTCAGGAAGCGGGATTGGTTCCTATTGTTGAACCGGAAGTTCTAATGGATGGAGATCACACACTGGAGCAATGTGAAACTGCAACCACAGAAACTTTGGTACAGGTATTTGCAGAGTTGCATCAACATAAGATCCATCTTGAGGGAATGCTGCTAAAAGCAAGTATGGTGTTATCGGGCAAAGATTGCCCTCAACAATCATCGGTTGAACAAGTAGCAGAGGCCACAATACGTACTCTACGTCGAACCTTACCAATAGCGGTTCCTGGTGTAGTATTTCTTTCTGGTGGCCAAACACCAGTTCAGGCGACTACGCATTTGAACGCAATGAACAGTCAATGCGAGCATCCATGGGAGCTTAGCTTTTCTTTTGGTCGCGCCTTACAGGAACCGGTACTAAAGTCCTGGTCAGGCAAAGAAGATAACGTTGCTAAAGCACAACAGCAACTTTATGCAAGAGCCCAATTAAATGGAGCCGCCAGGTTTGGGAAATATTCAACAGGATAAAAATAGACAAACAACCTGAACTCGGAATAAATAATAAGCAGGAGAAAAAAATGTTTGAATCTCTTAAAAGTTGGTTTGACTCCATACAAGATGAAAGCCAACTATTTAACCACCCGGACGAAGAAGCAATACATGTTGCCCTGGCATCTGTGCTTTATCATATTATTAGTGCAGATAATCTGGAAAGTGAAAACGAAAAACACAAATTCTCAACCATTATGAATAAAGAATTTAGTTTGACAAACGTACAGATCTCGAATCTTTACAGCTACGTAAAAGCACTTAAGAGTGATTTAAAAGCCGATCTCCTTACGGTTAATGAGTATCTCAAAGACAACCCAAATCAACATATGATTTTGATGGGTAAATTAAATCAATTGATCGCCCTTAATGGGGTTAAATCCAACGAGCTTGAAATATTTTATGAAGCCATGAAAGTTTTCTTTCCACAATTAGAAGATAAGGATCAAATATTGTAGTCTAAAAAGTTCGCAAAGTAGTCTTGAACAATAGCATCAAGTTGAACCTGAATTCATCAGTTGAATCACGAAAGTCTGCGCAAGCCCTTGGCGCACCTGAAAAACTGATAAATACACTTTTCACGCTCTTAGGATCCTGCCTTCACGACGGAAGGACCAATCAGGTGAGAGCCTGCCCCATAAGCGTAGCGAGTGCTTTGGGTATTAAGTTTCCTATGCACACCAATTGCTTACATATCTTTTTCGCGCTCAACTGAGGAATCCAGATTGAAAGCTTAAAGTATTTTGGTAATTCTTATCCAGAGTTCAGGTTAAATTAAGAAAGTTCAGATAAACCCCAAAGTCAAAACAGGAACGTAGGTGATAACCAACAACACCAAAAGTAAGATCAACATAAAGGGCAATGTATCTTTATAAATCTTGGTAATGGGTTCACCGAAGCGGTAGCTGGCAATAAACAGGTTCATACCAATGGGTGGTGTCAGGTAACCGATTTGCATATTGGCCAGAAAAATAATACCCAGGTGTATTGGATGGATCCCAAACCCTACTGCTAATGGTAAAATGATTGGAACCACAATGACCAGTGCTGCATAAATATCAAGGATCGCTCCTAATAACAACAACATGATATTTAACAACAATAAGAATGTGTATTTACTGTCTATATGAGTTTTTATTTGCTCAAATAAGTTATTAGGAACTTCTGCATCTACAAGAAAATTGGTAAAGGCCAGAGATACGCCTAAAATAATTAGAATACCACCCGTCATGGTCATGGATTCTGTGCAAACTTTGATAAGTTTTTTTATAGGCACTTCTCTATATATAAAGACTTCTACAATAAACACGTAGGAAGCTGCAATGGCCGCTATTTCTGTGAGTGTCAAAAAGCCACCATAAATACCCAGTAGTACAAAAAATGGTAAGGGGAATTCCCATTTAGCATCAATTAATGATTGTTTAGCCAATTTCCAGTTGAAACTTTTTTTATGATTAACAATTTTTCTATTGCTCCAGTAACTCCACACAGATAAAGCAACAACCATAATCAAGCCAGGCACTAGCCCCGCGATAAATAATTGCTCCATGGTAAAACTTTCACCCACTTCAATTTGTTGGGTGATAATGCCAAATAAAATAAGTGGTAACGATGGTGGAAATAAAAGCCCTAAACTACCCGATGTTGTTACCAAACCCAGACTGAACTTTTTGGGATAGCCCCCCTCTATTAGAGCGGGATATAACAAGGCACCTAATGCCACAATGGTCACGCCACTTGCTCCGGTAAATGCGGTAAATATCGCACTTGCAAATAAGGCAACAACCGCTAGTCCACCTGGCATCCAATTCATCCACTGTTCCGTAATGCCTAACAATCTATGGGAGGCTTTACTTTCACTTAGCAAGTAACCGGTGAAAGTAAATAGCGGTAAAGCTACAAGCAATGGTGTATCGGTCAACCGATATATTTCAATGGCAATAACAGATAAATCCACCCCTGCCAGAAAAAACCCCAGCATGGAAGCCGCTAAAATAACGGCAAACAGGGGCGCTCCAGATAGAGCGAGTAGCACGATGCCGATAATTGCAATCAGGGTAAACACAGGATCAGCTCTTTAGAATAGAATGGGAGTAAAATGCAGATTTAAAACTTTGTGCCAAAAATCTTAACGTGAGAACAGCCAGAGAAAAAGGTATGATGATTTGTGTGCTCCAAACAGGTACTGAAGCAAAGGCAACATCCGCATATTCATATTCTTCAAGTACAAATAAGAGGCTATACCAACAAGCAATACCACAGATAACTGCGGTGGTGAAATTGGAGGTGATTTCAATATATCGCTGCCATTTTTCAGAGACATAGTGAGTCACCAGATCTATACGAATATGCTTGTTGGTTCTACCAGCATACATAGCACCTAATAAACCAATCCATAATACCAGGATCCTGATAAGGTACTCTCCCCAGATAAAACCAGTATCCATAAAATTTCTCATCAGGATCTGGCTCAGGCTAAAACCAATTAAAATAAGAAGTAGAGAAACTAATAAAAACGTTTCAATCTTTTTTAATGCCTGAACAAGTAATGTTAAAAATTTCACTTGCCTTCTTTACCTGTTGATAGACTACCAGTTAATTCATTATCTGTAGATTCAGTACCTGTTGATACCACTGCTTGTTTTGCACGATACTTTTTTAAATGTGCATTAATGCTATCAAATATTTTTTTAGATAATTTGTTTCCTGAAATCATATCTGGTGCAACTTGTTTAGCCTTTTCTTCCCATGATTTAAGAGCTTCCCGGGTAGGTTTTACAAATTGAATATCCAGATTTTTCAGAGCTGCCAAAGCTTCTCTATCATTCTTTTTATTTTCTTCATCAATTTCATAAAAAACTCTGGAAAATACTTTTCTGACAATGGTTTGATCTTCATTTGTCAGTTTACTGAAGGCTTTTTTATCTATCGCAAGAAATGCGTATAAATACAATACCGGCATTTCAGTAATATATTTGATCTGTGTATGCCATTGAAAGGCCAAAGCACCAATAGGTGAAATGGTAACGGTATCAATAATACCTGTTTGGAGTGCCGGCAAAACATCCCCAAGACTTAGCGGAATGGGAGCAACATTAAAAGCATTAACAACAGCCAAAGCCACTGAGTCACCTGATGGGATCCAAACCTTTCTTTGTTGAACATCCTCAATTGTTTTTATGGGCTGCTTGGACATCAGGTAAGCAAATCCTCCGCCCGCCAGGCCAAATGTGACAAAACCACTGTCTTCCATACCTTTCGCTATCACAGGATCCATCTGTTTTTTCACATAATCCACTTCTTGCTGTGAGTTAAACATCAGGGGTAAATTGTAAACCTGATTATCTGGATATTTTGAAGCTAAAGCACCACTGCTTAATGCACCACCATGAAGTTGTCTTGTACGAATTTTTCTGAGAACCGTCGCATCACTTCCCATAACGCCACCAGGGTATATCTTAAACTTGACTCGGTTGTTTGTCTGTTTCTCGATTTGTGCCACCCCTTCTCTGATCTTAATCATCCAGCTTGATCCATCAGGTGAGATTGTAGCCAATTTTAACACAGCAGACTGAGCAATATCCGCAGATAAAATTGCGATAACAAAGCTAAAAACCCAAATCAATTTTTTCATCATAATACTCATAACCTGGCTATTTTTTATTTAAATGTTCGATTTATTTGTTTATTAACTTTCTAAACCTACAGGTTTAGAAATAATCCGCAGAACCAGCCAGTAACTCTTTAGCTCGTGTTTGAGCCATATGATTGGCCAACACAAATCCTTCTAAATAAGGGCTAGTTTCCAGAACTTCCTGTAAGAGCTTATCATGTAATTCTTTATCAAAAATTAACCTTGCATACTTTTCAGCAAAAGAGACTTTAACCATAAGGTTTTTACCATCTGAGAGCTCTATGGCTTTATTAAAATGAGCTTTTGCTAACTCTGTCTTTCCTCCAAGCGCCGGTGGTAAAATCGTATTGAGCAAGGCTAAATAATAGTGGACCGAGCCTGTATCATAACTTTCATCAATCCTGGCAATTGCATTCATTAAAGCTGTTACCTTAGGTAGTTCAGCCACAGCATTCCAGTCGCTACTATGGAACTGCAGCCAGGCTGACCAGGAAACACCTAATGTATAAAGTCCTGCTATCTGTTTTTTGTTGAGGCTCTGTAACTTTTGTTCAAACTCATCAAATTTCAACTTTCTTAATTGACATAAAGACTTAAATTCCAAACATAGTGCGGTTCCTGCAAGCCTTAATGATTTTTCAGTCATCTTTTGTTGTCTCTCAGGCTCATCAACAAACATTGCAGCGTAAGCTGTATTTAAATCGGCGGCAGCCCTTTGTGTTGCAGGGTTTTCAGGATCACCCTCAATAAAACTGTCAATCATGATTAAGTAGGCAGGCGCGCCATCTTTGACAGTTTGCGGATCATCACTATTGGCAATAGATTTGGCCAGATTTTCCGCCATATTCTGGGTCGCCGATGAAATGACTATAGAACAACCCGATAATAAAACGGCAAAACAGGCAACCAGGTAATTTCTGGAAAACACTATGGAGTGAAAATTGATTTTTTTCAGTTTTATCATATATATACAAGCTATTTCACTCAGTTAGGAGCAAACATTCATATTTAGTAGAAACAAAATGTCAAAAATGGACTACCCTTAAAATTTTAGAGTATTTAGGCAAACTTGTTTAATAAATGTTACAGTAGATATACACCTACCCCTTTATTATAACTCTCTTAATACACAAACAAAACTCAAAAAAAAGGTTCAAAGCCGAAACCAGGAACCTTTAATTCTTTAGCTCTTATTTTCAGAAAAATCATTCTTTCCAGAAAGTGTGCTCAGCCTGTAGTTCCGATAAAAATTTAGTAACAGCATTGTAAAAATCTTTATCTTCCCAATAACCTGTGTGACAGGCCGGGTTCCAGGATGTTGCTGCCGAGCCCACATTGATTTCAAAATCCCCATGGACAGCCTGATTATAAGCATCATTAAGTCCTTTTAATGGATAAGCCACTACATCATCTTTATCATAAAAATTATACCAACGTGCTCGCTTCTGATAATCTTCATTATGCGCCTTACCCTTAATTTCAATAGGCTGATCAAATTCAGCCGGGTTGCTAGCGGCAAATAATGCCATAGGATTACCAAAGGTCACAAAACCAGTAAGCGTATCGAACTGTTCAAAAGCTGTGAGTCCTTTCAACGTGCCTTTAGAGCGATTCTGTTCTTTTCTCAGATCCCAGATAAAGTCGGACATAATCACACTACCGAAAGAGTGGGACAGTACCACTAATGGCGTGGTTGCATCGTCAACTCGTCTATGAGAAGAGAGTTTGCGAATACTCTCTCGAACCCGTTCATGGATAGACAGATAGAACTCATTACGTATACCATCACGGTAAGCATGAGATACACCTAAATAGTCCATAAATGTCCTGCGAAGATTTGGATAAGTTAAGTCTTTGTTATAATTAACTTTTTCGGAAAGTTCAGCTAAAGACTCATTAATTAAATCACCCCAATAAATCTCCTGAAAAACCAGATCGTCCTCAGAATAATTTTCGTTCTCTTCTAGATATTTCTCAACAATTTTATGTTTGAGTTCAACAGAAAAAAATTGTTCTTCTGAACCCAAACCATGAATGATTGCTACGGCAAGTTTCATGAATATTCCTTCCTTCAGTGATAATTAAATTAAAAGCTAATGCTAATGCTAATGCTAATGCTAATGCTAATGCTAATGCTAATGGATAATACACTTGAAGCAAAGTGTATAAACAGCACTTTATAACTTTTATCTTTTATTTTCTATATATTGTAGCTCTAAGTCAGAAGAAAAGTCTCTTCTAACTTCTCATCCGAACAATTACTTCCCAAATTTTGAAGAATATACCCAGGCTCATGCAGTATTATTTGCTATGCTATATCTATCTAACCATCATCTATATACAGCGGAGATCGCAAAGGTGGCATTTTTCTTTTGGTTAATTGGTTTTATCACTCTGGTTTCAATCCTGGCCTACCATAGGGCTTCGTTGAAAACCTATACCCTGACTTTGTTTGCCACTTTATTGATCATCACAGTACTAGACAACAGTCCTATAATAGCCTGGTTAGTATTTTTTGCCATTTTCATCCCTCTAAATATCACGCAATTCAGACAAAAACTTATTTCAGCTCCTATTTTTCAAGTCTTCAAAAAACTCATGCCTCCAATTTCAGATACGGAACAAGAGGCTTTAGATGCAGGAACAGTGTGGTGGGAAGCTGAACTATTCAGAGGCTCACCTGACTGGAAACAACTACATGATATTCCATCAGCTCAATTAAGCCCGGAAGAAACAGCCTTTCTTGAAGGTCCTGTTGAAAAAGTCTGTGCAATGACGCAAGACTGGCAAATCACGCATGAACTCAACGATTTACCCCCAAATATATGGGCGTTTTTAAAAGAAAATGGCTTTCTTGGAATGATTATACCTAAAAAATTCGGTGGGCTTGAGTTTTCTGCCTATGCCCATTCGAGAGTCTTAATCAAATTAAACTCTGTTTCAATGGTTCTGGGAACCAGTGTTTCCGTACCCAATTCTCTGGGGCCTGCAGAATTGTTACTGCACTATGGAACTAAAGAACAAAAAGAGCATTACCTGCCAAGGCTGGCAAAAGGACAGGATATCCCCTGTTTTGCTCTAACCGGGCCTGAAGCAGGCTCTGATGCTTCGGCCATTACTGACACCGGAATTGTTTGTCAGGGTGAATTTAACGGGAAAGAAATTATCGGTGTCAAGCTCAATTGGGATAAACGCTATATCACTCTGGCTCCTATTGCTACCATTTTAGGATTAGCTTTCAAGTTATTTGATCCCGATAAACTACTCAATGGACCGGAAGAGTATGGTATTACCTGTGCACTCATCCCAACTGGTGTTGAAGGTATCACTATAGGAAGAAGACATTTTCCATTAAATATTCCTTTCCAGAATGGACCTACTCAGGGTAAAGATGTATTTGTGCCATTAGAATTTATTATTGGCGGTCAAAAACAAGCAGGTCAAGGATGGAGAATGTTAGTCGATTGCTTATCTGCAGGCAGGGCTATTTCGTTACCCTCTGGCGCAATAGCAGGTTCAAAAGTGGCAGCCATAACAACTGGAGCTTACGCCAGAATACGTAAACAATTCAGGGTCCCCATTGGGAAAATGGAAGGTGTTGAAGAAGCTCTGGCTCGTATTGGAGGAAATGCCTATACCAATACAGCTGTCGGGGCATTTACTGCAGCCGGCATTGATATTGGAGAAAAACCTTCTGTTGCATCAGCCATTGTAAAATACCACACTACCGAAAACTCACGTCATGCCGTTATAGATGCCATGGACATTCATGGTGGTAAAGGCGTTATGTTAGGGAATAGAAACTATCTCGGGCGTTTATATCAGGGCGCTCCTATTAGTATTACAGTTGAAGGCGCTAATATTTTAACTCGGAGTTTAATTATTTTTGGACAGGGCTCCATCCGTTGTCATCCCTATTTACTCAAAGAAATCCAGGCAGTGCATGATCCCGATCCGGAAACCAACCTTGAACATTTTGATTCTGCATTATTTGCCCATCTTGGTTTTTCTTTTAGCAATTTTGTGCGAAGTATCTGGTTGGGACTCACCAACGGACGCGGAACCCAAACGCCATTTAAGGATGAAACTGCTCGTTACTACCAGCACATGAAACGATTTAGTGCTAACCTCGCTTTTTTATCCGATGTCATTCTGGGGATTTTAGGTGGGGAGCTTAAACGTCGAGAAAAAATTTCAGCCCGATTAGGTGATGTATTAAGCGGTTTATATTTATGTTCTTCTATTTTGAAAAAATTTGATGATGATGGGCGCCACCATGAAGATCTACCTCTGGTAAGTTATGCGGTTGAATCAAATTTATACAAAGTTCAGGAAGCTTTATTTGCTTTGTTTAATAACTTCCCTGTTCAATGGCTCGGTAGTTTACTTAAATTTAAATTATTTCCATTTGGTAGACCACTAACACCACCCAATGATTACTTGAGTCATAAAGTTGCCCTGACGCTTTTACAACCCTCTGAAACCAGATCACGTCTGGCTGAAGGCATTTATCTAACACCTGATGAAAATAATCCAGTCGGAAAAATGGAAGTCGTTTTGAATGATTTAATAGCATCAGAATCTATACTGAAAAAACTAAAATCAACTCTCGAAAATAAAGAGTCCAACCCTATCAAACTGGCACAACTAGGTCTTGCTGCAGGATTAATTAACCAACAGGCCGCAGATATTATTGAAAAGGCGGAACTCGGAAGGCGTGAGGTGATCAGTGTTGATGATTTTTCTCATAAGGAATTAACGGCTAAATCATAATTTTAAACTAGCACGGGTATACGCTGTTAAGAAAATTTAATCGATTTATAATAATTGATTAATTCGTTAGTGGAACAGTCATGTCCGCTGATTTGTTGCGTATCATCAAGTTCTGTTAAAATATTTTTGGCTAATCCTTTTCCTAACTCTACTCCCCACTGATCAAAAGAATTGATATTCCAAATCACGCCCTGGATAAATATTTTGTGTTCGTAAAATGCTATTAATGAACCAAGGGTTTTGGGATCCAATGATTTGAATAAAAAGGTATTGCTTGGTCTATTCCCGGGAAAAACCTTATGCGGGAGTATGGTATCAATCTTATCCTTATCGATATTATTTTTGGACAATTCATCTAACACTTCCTTCTCTGTTTTACCCTTCATTAAAGCTTCTGCCTGGGCAAAAACATTAGACATCAATGCATTATGGTGTTCAGCTGCACATTGAAAGTTAAGTATGGGGGCAAGAATATCCACCGGAACCAATTTAGTTCCCTGATGCAATAATTGATAAAAAGCATGCTGGCTGGGAATACCTATTTCACCAAATAAAACAGGCCCGGTAGAATAACGGATTTGTTTACCCTGTTTGTTCACAAATTTACCATTGCTTTCCATATCAGCCTGTTGCAGATAAGCTGGAAAACGATGCATGTGTTGAGCATAGGGTAAAACAGCCGTTGTTTCAGAACCGTATAAATTATTATACCAAATACCCAATAATGCCATGATAACGGGCACATTCTCTTTTAAAGGAGAATGCCTGAAATGTAAATCAACTTCATAAGCACCCTTCAACAACTCATCGAAATTATCTGGACCTATAGAAATAACAATAGATAAACCAATGGCTGACCACAGTGAATAACGACCACCTACCCAATCCCACATTTTGAAGATATTTTCACCTTCAATACCAAATTCTGTGGCTGCCTCGCGGTTTTCAGTGACCGCTACGAAGTGTTTAGCCAGTAATTTTTTATTGATCAGACGTTTTAAAAACCACTGGCGTGCACTTGCTGCATTAACCATAGTATCTTGTGTGGTAAAACTCTTTGAAGAGATAATAAAGAGTGTAGTTTCAGGTCTTAAATTCTCTAAAGTATCATTGATATGGTTTTCATCAATATTAGCAACGAAATGAATATTTAAATCCTGGAAGGTATAAGGCCTTAGCGCTTCGGTCACCATAAGAGGGCCAAGGTACGAGCCACCTATACCTATATTAACCACATCTGTAATAGGTTGTCCTGTTGCTCCCAACCAATTTCTTGTCCTTAGAGAGTGCGCCAGTTTTTTTATGCGAGACAACTCAACGTCTATATCTGGACTAATATTTACACCGTCAATGAACAGGGGAACATTAGAACGATTTCGTAAAGCTGTGTGTAACACCGAACGATCTTCTGTGTTGTTGATTTTATCTCCGCAGAACATCTTTTCAATCATTTCTGGAACACCTGCCTCTTCGGCAAGTTCAATCAAAAACTGGATCGTATCATGATCAATTCTATTTTTTGAATAATCAAATAGAATATCATTGAACAATATTGAAAATTCATCGAAGCGATTTGGATTGCTTTCAAATTGTTCACGCATATGAACATTTTTAGTCAATTCAAAATGAGACTGTAGTTGCTTCCACTTATTAGAATCAAGATGCAAAGGCATTTTTTACCTATTTTTTAAATAGCCACTTTTAATGAGGAGTTTTGATTTTCACCTGCTTGAATAAGAGCCATGGTAGTGTCAAGCATTCGATTTGAAAAACCCCACTCATTGTCATACCAGGCCATAATTTTTACCAGATTACCATTGACACTTGTTTGTGACGAATCAAAACATGAAGATGCAGGATTGTGATTAAAATCAATTGAAACCAGAGGTTCATCATTATAATAAAGAACACCTGACATCTCCGCTCCAGCCGCATTTTTAATCAATTGATTCACTTCATTGATGCTGGTGTCACGCGAGACAACAAGATTTAGATCTATCAGAGAAACATTGGAAATAGGCACTCTTACCGCCATTCCATCAAGCTTCCCCTCCAGTTCAGGTAAAACAATTCCAACAGCTTTAGCAGCGCCTGTTTTGGTTGGAATCATAGACATCGTTGCCGAACGCGCTCGGTAAATATCCTTATGTGCCATATCAATCAGATTTTGATCATTAGTGTAAGCATGAATAGTTGTCATAACTCCTTTCTCAATACCAATGTTATCATTAATAACTTTTGCGATGGGTGCCAGGCAATTTGTGGTGCAGGATGCATTTGAAATCACCAGTGAATCGGCGGTTAAAATATTTTCATTTACACCATAAACAATCGTAGCATCAACTCCCGCACCAGGTGCAGAAATAATCACTTTTTTAGCACCTGCTTCAATATGAAGCTGAGCAAGCTCTCTTTTGGTAAAAAATCCTGTGCATTCGTAAACCACATCTACTTTTAATCTTTTCCAGGGTAAATTTGCAGGATTTTTTTCTGATAACACTTCAACAGCATCACCATTCACCTTCATTATATTTTCACTATAGGAAACGTCTGCATTGAATTTTCCATGAACTGAATCATATTTAGTCAGGTGGACATTGGTCTCAGCATTACCAAGATCATTAACTGCAACAATCTTGATCTTTGAGTTTTTCCCAGACTCATATAATGCTCTTAAAATATTTCGGCCAATTCTGCCATAACCGTTTATTGCAACTCTTATCATTTTTTCGCTCCAATTTTATTATTTACTTTTATTTTTAATTTTTATCTGACTGGTTTCAAATGCTAGCTGAGTTATCGCTGACCAATCTTTCTTCTCTATCAATTTCCTATCCATCATCCAACTACCACCAACACAAGCAACATTATTGAGGCTTAAGTAACTGGGTGCACTGTCTCTTGAAATTCCACCTGTTGGACAGAATGTTATTTGCGGTAGAGGACCTGACAGTGCTTTTAACATTGTGGTACCTCCTGCAGCTTCTGCTGGAAAAAATTTTTGACAGGTGTAACCTTGCTCTAATAACTTCATTGCCTCACTGGGAGTTGATGAACCGGGTAGTAAATTAGCCCCCTCTGAAACAGCGGCTCTTAATAAATTTTCGGTAAAACCTGGACTAACCATAAAATCAGCACCAGCTTTGATCGAAGCAAGTAAAGTGGGCATATCTTTAACTGTTCCTGTACCAACTATAACTTCGGGAAGTGCAGCTTTTATTTCTTGTAGTGCTTCAATCGCAACAGCCGTTCGTAAGGTGATTTCTAAAACGGTCAAACCACCTTCTACAAGTGCAGATGCTAGTGGAACAGCATCATCCAGATTGTCAATAACCATTACTGGTATGACTGGACCTCGTTCTAAGATATCAATCATTTTTATCATTAAATTTTCTCATTTTAACATCATCTTTAATTACTCAGCCCAAAATATCTCTACCGGTGTTTTCTGTTGCTTTATTAAAGCTGAAACAGGACAATTCTCAGAATTATTTTCCTTGCTTGCTTGACGAATAACATTCAGTTTCTGCTGCCCAGTTATCAAAACAATTATCAATTGGCTATTGAGCAATGTTGATAGTGTCATACTTATTCGCTCAGTAAACTCGCCAGCTACAGCGCTCCCATTAGCATTAATGGCTATACATTTTTTTGATTGCGACTCATCTAAAGCCTGACTGATTTGCGGGCAATCTGGAAATAATGATGCAAAATGTCCATCATTCCCCATTCCTACTAAAACTACATCAAATGGATATTTAAACTGTGCAATAGCTTCTTCTGCAATTTTCTCACCGAGTATTGCTGATTTTGCTGAGTTTTTAAGTGGGACCAATTGCGCATTTGCTGCATGATTAATCAACAGGTGATTTTCAATTAAATGCTGGTTGCTCTGTTTATGTTCAGTTGGGATCCAACGCTCATCTGATGGAGCGATTAATACATTCTCCCAAGGCAACAAGGTTTGAGATAATTTTTCAAAAATAGGGGCTGGTGTAGTACCTCCTGGTACTACTATTCCCGCCGTTCCATTTTGCTCGATACCACGATTAAGATGATATATACATTGTTTTGTTACACTGTCGTATAAACTTTCTCGATCTTTAAACAGATTTTCTTTTATCATGATTTTATTCTTCCTGCTCTGCTCTAACATCTACCCAACCTTGAGAACTATTTTGAAATAAATCATTGGCTTTAGACGGCCCCCAACTCCCTGCATTATAGAGCAACGGGGGTATTTGGGAATTTTTCCAGTGTTCGATAATTGGATCGACCCATTTCCAGGCAGCCTTTACTTCGTCTCTATGGATAAATAATGTTGAATTACCCGCAATCGCGTCAAGTAGCAATCTTTGATATGCAGATGTTCTGGGTTTACCAGGATCGTTTTCAAAATCAAGATTCAATTTAATTGACTTCAAATTAGCACTTTCACTACCTATATCTTTGGCCATTAAAAAGAGTTGGATCTTTTCTTGAGGTTGTAGCTGAATAATTAATCGATTAGGTTTTAATGCCTGAGTTCCTTGCTCATAGACATTATGCGTTACTTCTTTAAACTGTACGATAATTTCTGCACTACGGTTTTTCAGACACTTTCCTGTTCGCAAATAAAAAGGAACGCCTGCCCAGCGCCAATTTTCTATATAGGTTTTAATGGCCACAAAAGTTTCAGTATTGCTCTCATAGTCACCTAATTCATTCATGTAACCTGAAATCTGTTTCCCTTCAATTTGACCACTTCCGTATTGACCTCGAACGGTGTGACTATCGATTTCTTCTTTGGTAAATGCTTTTAATGCACGAAGAATTTTTACTTTTTCGACTCGAACATCTTCTGCCTGTAGTTTATTGGGAGGCTCCATCGCAACTAAACACAATAATTGCAAAAGATGATTTTGAACCATATCTCGCATTGCCCCTGTTTCATCATAAAACCCAGCACGCCCCTCTAAACCAACCTGTTCGCTGATGCTGATTTGGATATGGTCGATAGCTTTTGAATCCCAAATATTTTCAAATAAAACATTACTGAATCTTAAAGCGAATAAATTTTGAACAGTCTCTTTCCCCAAATAATGATCAATTCGATAAATTTGTTCCTCTTTAAAATATTTTGCCATGGTTTCATTAATGACTTCAGCAGAATCAAAGTCATAACCCAGAGGCTTTTCAACCACTATACGCGAATTCGGATCTATCAAGTTTTTAACAGACAGGTTTTCACAACAGCTTGAATAAATAGATGGCATTACAGCCAGGTAAAACAGTCTAACTCTATCAGCACTAGTTTCAAACATTTGAGAAAATTCATCCCAACCTTTTTCTAAATCCACCAGTTCCAATAAAACAGGTTGTAAGATCTGCGAAAACGCTTTCCATTCCTTTTCATTAAACTCACCAGGTTCCAGAAAAGATCGGAGTCCGCTCTCGATTTTATCAATCAGGGTATCGAAATCTTTAATTTTTCTGCAGCAAACCATTATTTTCGATGATCCTGGAATGCTGCCCTGATGATGAGCTCGATACATAGCCGGCAATAATTTGCGCATTGACAAATCGCCGGTTCCTCCAAAGATCACTAAATCAAATGCCTGTTTCATTTTTTTTTCCCATTTCTTAGTAACTATTCAGTTCACCTCTAAAATGAGCCATTTCATCGTTCAAAAATGGTCAAATAATCGAGTATACTCACATTTTTTGCCTCGAACTTATTGCCATGGATGGCATGTACACAGGTTTTGCAGGAGCCAAAAGCCTGAGACGCATTTTAGAGGCAACCTGAACAGTTACGGGTACATGTAACAACTCGCTGAGTAGTTACCTAAATAGTTACATTTCTTATAAATTAAAAATACTAGCGCCTTGTTCAGCTGTTCCAATATTTTGTCTAAACGTTTCAAACAACTCTCTACCAACACCATAGATAGTTTCATCTTTATTTAACTGGGCATAGCTTCTTCCATTTAATACTTCTTTATCCACCAACAATTCTAACTCTCCTGCTTGTGCGTCTAGTAGAATCATGTCGCCATTGTAAATCTTACCAATTGGCCCTGAATCGCTTGCTTCAGGTATAACGTGGATTGCTGCTGGAACTTTTCCAGAAGCACCCGACATTCTTCCATCAGTAACAATGGCTACTTTGTAACCTTTATCCTGTAGCACTCCTAACAACGGCGTCAATTTATGTAACTCAGGCATGCCATTTGTTTTTGGTCCCTGAAATCGGATAACAGCTACAAAATCCTGCTCTAGTTCACCCTGATTAAATTTATCCTGAAATTCAACCTGTGAGTCAAATACCATTGCTGGTGCTTTAACAACTTGATGCCGTTCATCGACTGCCGATACTTTAATTACTGACCGTCCTAAATTACCGGTTAATAATTTAAGGCCGCCTTCTAAATTAAATGGATTTTGTGCTGGCCTTAGAACCGTTTCATCTCCACTTTCTTTTTCTACTGCTTGCCAGGCAATAGTGGTTTGAGAGTTATTGATCTCATTTTTCTCACGAAAAATATCAGCATTTGGATTTGCCTTTAATTGCGGCGATTTAAAATAGGGATCAAGTCCCTCACCAAGCACCGTTTTAACATCTTGATGCAAATAACCTGCATGACTTAATTCGCGCATTAAAAACCCCATTCCACCAGCTGCTTGAAAATGGTTAATATCTGCTTTCCCGTTTGGATAAATATGGCAAAGTAATGGCACTACCCTGGATAAATCAGCCAAATCCTGCCAATCGATAATAATACCTGCTGCTTTAGCAATGGCCACAAGATGAATAGCATGATTAGTGGAACCACCTGTAGAGAGCAACCCCACCATCGCATTTACAATAGTTTTCTCGCTAATAATTTTAAATAAAGGGACGGATGAGTTGTTCCCATCTAATTGTGAAACAAGAGTTTCAACACCTTTGACTGTCAGTGCATTTCTTAAGTCTGTCTCAGGAGGAACAAACGAACTGCCAGGTAGATGCAGCCCCATAATTTCCATCAACATCTGGTTACTATTGGCTGTTCCGTAAAAGGTGCATGTGCCAACACTATGATATGAAGCGCTTTCTGATGCTAATAATTCTGCTCGACCTACTTTACCCTCGGCAAAAGCCTGTCGAACTTTCACTTTCTCACTATTACCCTGACCCGTTGTCATTGGACCAGCTGGTAAAAACAATGTAGGCAAATGACCAAAACTTAACGCACCAATGACTAACCCCGGTACAATTTTGTCGCAAACACCAAGACACAAAGTTCCATCAAACATATTATGAGAAAGAGAAATAGCGGTCGACATCGCAATTAGATCACGACTGAATAATGATAGCTCCATGCCCGTTTGCCCCTGAGTGATACCATCACACATGGCGGGCACGCCCCCTGCCACCTGTGCTGTAACGCCTAAGAGATTGCAGGTTTTTTTAATTAATTCAGGATAAAACTGATAAGGCTGATGGGCCGACACCATGTCGTTATAAGAAGTAATAATCGCCAAATTTGCTGATTTTTCATCAGTCATTCGCTTTTTATCGGTGGCATTACATACCGCCATACCATGAGCCAAATTACCACAACTTAAATGTGAGCGATTTCTGCCTGAATTTGACGCAGCAATCATTCTCTCAAGATAGTTTTCTCTGGTAGGTTCACTTTTATCAATGATTCTCTTTGTGATCCGACTGATTTCACTAGATAGCGACATTAATTTACCTTATTTAACCTCAACTCTGGATAATCTACGCCCCTCAATACAGTGTTTTTTGCGCTTTTCAGCGTTAAATTCACTCAAAATAGCCAGCTATTCGTTCGCGAATTTGCCTTGCTAAGCACAAAAATCCCAATATTGAGCCTACTAATCAATATTTGCAAAGAATCAATACATGTAACTTATTGAAAATTCGACATTTAATAAATTTGGATAACAGATCTTATCCAGAGTTGAGGTTATTTATTCCACAACCAGTCAATTTTGACATCTTGACATTTGAATCTTATCTTAAATACTGGGTTCTTAAAGTACAAAATTATCCGTAATAACTAAGAGCATTAACCCATAAATTGACACCGGTGTCAATGCTGTTACCAATGTTCTGCCCTGGTTAAAGTAGGTGGCTTACCAACCACTTACTTACCCCATGAGAAAAGCAATCAAAGAGACGAATTTTCATTTTGGGAGTTTCCGGCTAAACTCTGAAACAGGCGTTTTGAATAACAGCGGCTATAATCTTGCTATAACTCAACCTTTGGAAGAATGGCAAAATTACTTCTGCTATCGAGCAAAATCGTAACAGTAGCACAGTCGCCTTTGCGCCATGTTATGTGGCAAAAGGATTGTCTATTTCTATCCAATGGGCTTCGGTATCCGACACCCCTGCATACAGAATAGCCATTTCATCAACTCGAATTAACCCTCCAGAAAACATTACATCAGAGAGATCTTTTCGTTTAGCTGGCCCAGCCCCAAGCTGTTTACGACAAGCGATAATTTTTAGATCTCTAAATCGTCTGAGAACGGGGTCAAAAATAAACGAAGAGGTATAGTAATGTCTCTCTTGATTTGAGTCATCATTTTCAAAATAGGCTACATGAGCCAACAAACCAATTTCCCCATTAACCAATCTATGAGCCTCGTTGACGCCTCCCCAATCCATGGAGTGAAACATGTTTTTTAGTGGGTGCGCATCCTCAATTACTTCGATGGTTAGCTCTTTTAGTTGGTTGACTTCAGTATAACTAATAATACCTCGCCCCCCTACGCTACCTTGAGGCCTTGTAAAAACGGCAATCTTGCCGTTTTCAAGATCGCATAATCGAATATCTTTCATTCCTGTTGGGCCACTAAAAAATTCAATCAGATTAAAAATATCGGAGCCTCGGTAAAAAACTGTTTTCCACTCCAATTCTCTCTCACCCTTTTCTCCATCAATATCCCAGATCTCTACTCCACCGAAGATCAGTTCATTCTTAATAAATGTTACAAAGGGATCTTGCAATTTGAACATAGGTGCGCCAACAATGGGGTGCCACGCATTGTCAATTTCTTCAAAAAAAATAACGGAGGAATATTCTTGATCTCTGGGCTCAACTCTTCCAGCAATAATGACTTTATTTGCTGAGTTAAATGGTGCAGTAATATTATAGACATCATGATTACTCACGCCTTTAAAACATAGCTTGCCAGCATTGTTTTTGTTGTTATTGCGTTCTTTCCAAAATTCAGAAAATAGCTCGCTCACACGCTTTGGATTATTTCTGCTCATTGCATAATATACTCTCTTCAACATCCCGTCAGACTGACAGGTTCCGCCATACTTCATTTAAATTGATAGTCGCTAATGCCATCACCTTATCTGCGGCACCGTAATAAATATTTAACACATCATCTTTAATAATAGCGCCACAACAAAATACTACACTGCCAAAAAAGCCTTCAACTTCGTATGCCTCTCTGGGTTCCACAATGGGATGCTGCATACGGGCTATCACCTTTGTCGGATCATTCTGGTCAATTAACAAAGCACCCAGACTATAACGTTGTGATTTATCTACCCCATGATAGATTTGTAACCACCCTTTTTCTGTTTTAAGCATCGGTGCGCCACCACCAATTTTTTTTTGCTCCCAGCCATTGCCTAAACATCCAGCTAATCTTCGGTGATCGCCCCAATGAATAAGATCGGGAGATTTTGCCAGCCAAATCTCAGGCGTACCCAGATGTAGTGGCGCCGGACGGTGTAGTGCCCAATAGTAACCATTAATCTTTTCAGGAAAGAAACAGACATCTCTGTTATCTGGAGAAAAAATGACTCCCAATTTCTCCACCCGCTGAAAATTAGAACTGCGAGCAAGGGAGGTGCTAATACCATATTCCGATACCGATGAATAATTAATATAAAAACTGCCTTCGATCAGGGTAACTCTTGGATCTTCACAACCATAAGCTTCATAGCGATTATTTGGGAAAATAAAAGCATTATCATCAACTATGAATTTCTCACCATCAACACTTCGAGCTATCCTGATATGGGACAACGAAGTGAGATGTACCTGGGTTGGATCTTCTCGTAATACGATTGCTCGAGGATCAGAAAAATCATAATTGGGATCATCTCTCTGAAAAGTCTTAACTATCACTTCCCAAGAATCAGGCAGCTCAATTAAAAGGGGTGTTTTTATTTCATTTTCTTTGGTGCTGGACATGCTTTCCGCAACCCGTAGTAACATAATAATTTCATCATTATGCTCTATGATACCGGCATTGAAGGTTCCATCAACTTTGAAGTCTTCCCTACTTGGTTTAACCATATCTGGCATAACAATGGGATTGAGTTTTGAACGTTTAACAAACATCTGATACTTCTCTTGTAATTAGAGTCCCAAAAGGTAATAGACAATTTTGTTTGCAAATGCTTAATCCTTTGCTGGCCAAAACTTCATGAGAATCATTGCAGTTAATAAATTGTTTTACATCACCGAAATTTATTTGAATGTGAATAGTTTGACTTTGCCAACGACGAGAAATTGACAATAGTTTATTGTCCAGAGACAAAATATCGTAACTGCCAAAGTTAAGCGCTTGATTGTCCCGGCGCAAAGCAATTAGTTTTCTATACCAATGCCAGAGGCTATCAGGATCGTTGATCTGTTCTTCAACTTTGGGCAGGTTTTTTGGTGCTGTCTTACCGATCCAGGGTGCTGACGTAGTGAAGCCAGAGAATTTGTCATCGTTCCATTGCATGTACAAACGAGACTTGTCGCGACATTCCTCAAGGGCTTTGGTATATGCCTGAAGTGTCGTCTTGCCCTTTGCTAACGCTAATTGATAGTGATTTACTGCTTGAATATCCTGCATTTCACTAATGCTTTCCGGAATAAAATCGGCCATGCCTATTTCTTCACCAAAATATAAAAAGCTTACACCTTTCGCCATTAAGATTAGCGCAGCTAATGCACCAGCCTGTTCAACATTATTATGGCAAAGTCTGCTCATGGACCTGGGCAAATCATGGCTATTAAAAAATAGTGTAGGTAAACCACTATGCTGCTCCTCCATAGCGACTAACTGTTTATAGACCTCGCAAATATCAAACTTTAATATTGATCCTAAATTGAAGTTAAAAACTACATCCAGCAAATCGTCACTTTGAAAGGGAGTCAATTTCGATATTTCCTCATGTCCCACCTCTCCGACCAAAAAACATTCTCTACCTACTGATGTACTGTAATCCCTGACATAACCGCATATTTCAGAGATGCAGGAATAAATATCCGGCTGGTCAATGTCATGGTTGTGAATTTGCTTACCCTTAGTATCACGGAGAAGGTTTTCGTCACCTATGCCATTGCAGGAAAGAAAATTAATAACATCAAGACGAAAGCCATCAACACCCCGCTCTATCCAGAATTTCAACACTGCCAGCATATCATCCATCACCGCCTTGTTTTGCCAGTTAAGATCCGCCTGGCTCGGGGAAAATTTGTGATAATAAACTTGATTTCCCTCCGGCTCTTTTTCCCATGCAGATCCGCCAAAGAAGGATTCCCAACCATTAGGTTCATCCCGAAAAAAGAAATAATTCCGGTATTTACATGTTGGATTGGATACGGCTTCCCTGAACCATGGATGCTCTGTCGACACATGGTTCAGCACAACATCAATGATAACTTTTATGTTGCGTTCATGAGCCTGTTCAATAAAGTGATCAAAATCCGCCAAACTGCCAAAATCTGGATCGACATTAAAATAGTCCGCAACATCATAACCGTTATCCACCTTGGGCGATGGATAAAATGGTGTGATCCACAAACCATTGACACCCAGGCGTTGCAGATAATCCAGACGACTTGTCAGCCCTTCAAAATCACCGATCCCATCACCATTACCATCTTGAAAACTGGCGATATAAATCTCGTAAAAAACGGTGCTTTGCCACCATTTATTTTTTGTTTTTGACAACATATAATTCAAGTCACTTCAACGACAGGGACATTCCCTGTAAGAAATATCGTCGGAAAATAATAAAAAGCAACACAAGCGGCAGAGCTTGCAACACAGATCCCGCCATCACGGGTCCAACATAGATGCCATATTGTTTACTGAAGGTCGCAAGCAACACGGATAATGGCATTTTATCAACGTCCGACATAACGATCAGAGGCCACATAAAATTGTCCCAGGTACCAGTGAAAGTAAACAGTGCTACAATTGCGACAATGGACTTATTTAGAGGTACCATAAGATTGAATACAATCTGTCTCAGACTGGCTCGATCCAGTTTTGCAGCATCAATATAATCATTCGGTGTCCCTTTAAAGGCCTGAGCCATCATAAATATTCCCCAGCCCGACACCATTACCGGTAGTATCATTGCAGAATATGTATTAATCAATCCAAGTTGTTTGATCAGAACAAATTGGGGGATAAGAAGCATCATAGCCGGAACAACCATTTGAAATAGAATAAAATTATTCACCCGTTCTCGTCCCCAAAAATCAATTTTTGCCATCGCATAACCAATAAAAGCCGATGTGATCACAACCGAGGCCGTGACACTTAGGGTAATAAAAAAAGAATTGAACAGAGATTTTAGAAATGGTCGATTTAATTTTTCCGCACTGTCAAACAGAAATTGGTAATTATCCAACGTAAATGAGCCAGAAAATAAATCCGTATGGTATATCTCCGGGGTTGGTTTGAGGGAAGCCATCACCATCCAGATGTATGGATATAACCATGTTAAGGCCAGGATATACATTAAAACGGTGATAACCCAACTGCCTATACTCTTTTGCGGTATTTTTTTCTTTAAGTCAATCATACCAATTCCACATTTTTTTCCAGGATCTTGCGCATAATTTTGATTGCTAAATAACTGACGATGGCAATGATTACCGCCATCAGGGCTGCACGACCTGGCTGCAAACGATGGAATGCCGATTCATATATGACAAGTAGCGGCATATTGGTACTTTCCATTGGCCCACCAGCAGTCATCATGTAAGGCTCGGTAAAAATGCCAAAAGCAACCGTTATGGCAAAGACCAATACCATAATCAGTTGTGAATTGATCATGGGAAGGCTGATCTTGAACAGCCTCATGAGTGGCGGGGTATTATCAAGTTTTGCCGCATCATAGATCTCGTTGGGTATGGCCACGAGACCTGAATACAATATTAGTCCGTAGTAGCCCACGAATTTCCACGTCACGACCAGGGAAATTGAAAACATTGCCATGGACGGACTGGACAACCAGGGAATAGAGAAGCCAAACCAATCAAGTAGGAGCCTGTTCATCGGGCCAGTAGAACTAAATATTTTTGTAAAAACCAGAGAATAGGCAACGCCGGAGGAAATGTGAGCCAACAGGAAACACAACGCAATAAAAACTTTGCCACGACCAATATGCTGTAAACCAAATGCAAAAGCGAGGGAACATGTCAATACGATGGGCACATAATATCCCAAAAACCGGAGCACATTCCATAATGAGCGCCAGAATTCCGGATCATCCAAAACAATAAAAAAGTTTTTCAATCCGCTAAAGGTTGGCACATCAAAAAAACGCCAATCGGAAAAAGACAATATAAGCAACCATACAAATGGATAAGCCCAAAAAATCACGTTAAACAACAAAAATGATACTGCCAGTGCAGCCCCTATTTGGGATTCTCTTATTTCACCGAGTTTTATATTCCCAAATTTCATACTCAATGCGCCACCTTCAATAATTTATTGGTGCGTCTGACAGCATCGGCTAATGCGGTTTCAGGGGGTTTGGTACCAAATTTCACTGATTCAACCATTTCAAACCCCATTATTTTTTGCACGTCAATGGTGCTTTCAATGAATGCAGATGGTATTGCGACGTCAACATAGATGGCATATTGTTTTGCGAGTGGATTAGCCTCATAAAAGGTTTTAAATATTGCATTCTCCATCAGATCGCCACGAGCCGGAGGAAGGTTTGTTTTTTCCAACCACAACAGGCTAAGTTCATCGTTGCTAAGTACCCAGGAGATAAAGGCGAAGGCTTCCGCTTTCACTTTGCTATGCTTGAATAATACCAACCCTTTGCTATCGGCAAAGGTGTATGCCTTCCCATCGGTTTTATGTTTGCGGATCATTGGCCCGACAATGATTTTTTTCAGTGTATCAGGATACATACGTTTGAAAAAAGATACGCTCCAGGGTCCCCGCACCGCACCAACAACCAAACCTGTCGTTAAAGGATCATCACTTTCAAAATCCAGTGCAGTCCACCCATTCTTATATATGGTGTCCATAAATGTCAGAACAGAAAGACCCGCATCATTATCATAAAACGCTTTGCCATCATTGATATAAGGCACACCATTCGAGGCGGCATAATAGAATGAAATATAATCGTACCATCTGTCGTACCAATTTAAACCCGTCATAATTTGCATCCCAAATTTATGATCAGATGCAGCATATTGTTTTGAAAGTTCATAGACGTCATCGTAGGTTTGCGGTATTTTGTTGATCCCAAGCTTTTGCAAAATATCACCACGCCACCAAATTAATGTAGGATTGGAATAAAGTGGGAAGACATATTTTTTCCCACCCTGATCCCAGCCTTGCATGATGCTTTCCATGTGCCGAACCAATACCAGTTCCTTATAACCATCCATCACCGAAAGATCTTGCAACTGCCCCAGACCAGCCAGTTGAGCGGCAAAACCGGAGAATATATTGGTCGATAGATCAGGTGCATTACCCGCCACGAGAGCTGTTAAAATAGCCTTTTCTGAACTTTCTACTGCTGGGATAGTCTTGAATTTTACCTGTATGCCTGAACCACGTTTGTTCCATCGTTCTACTACAATTTTCCAAAACGCCTCTTGTGATTCATCGGGTGCTACCCACAATCTTATGATCTTATCATCAGAAAATTCTTCTGGTGTCGGATCAGATCCAGAGCAACCACTTATCAACAGAAAAGCGCCCGCCAACATCATTTCAATAATATTCCTCATAGAGCCTCCCCTGAACTTATTTTTGCAAGATCATTAAACCTTCTATTGTCGATTCTGCCCCGGAATTCATATTAATTTCTGTGGTAGAAATAATACCATCATAAACTCTTCCACTACTCTGTTCATACATAATTTGGGCGGCAACATTAACACCCGAAAACCAGGACTTAAACTTTGTTAAAAGAGTGTAATATTTCTCATTTTTTGTGATCCTGTACGCTTCTGTTACAGCAAAAACCATCGGCCGTATTCCATAAGCTATTTGAGGAAAACGCTTTCTATTGGTTTCAGAATATCCATCCACTTTGTGTTCAATCCATATTGATTCAGCAAAACCATTTTTCAACAGATAAGGGTAAAAATTATCAACTTCAAGCAACGCACTTTGTATATATTCCTGGCGTTCCAGTTGTTGTCCAGCTAACAATAACGCGTATGCCTGGCTATTACCCCATGAATGCCACTGATTTTTCCAACTTAAAAACATGCCAAAAGGATAATTATTGGCATCACCCTTTTGCATTTGCATTATGCCTTTTGCCAGAACGTTAATAATTTCCAATACCTGGCTATCATCACTTTTTTGGTAATAGGGTAATAGCGCAATAATTGCTACTGCAGCTTGATCTGCAGCATATTTATTTGGCAGCCAAACAGGCAGTTCTATCGTATTAACAACCTCGGTTGTTAAATTCGTTAGCGGAATATCTCTTTTTATATTTAAAACAACTTTATCTGCTGCCTTTTTGATTCTGCTTGTTAAACCCAAATCGGCCTGTACCAGTTCAGAAGCAACTTGTAGACTCCATAACGCTCTCAAAGACCACCAGTTTATTTCAGCTACCGAGGTTTTATATTGGGTATTTATCGACAGATCCCGCCAAATAAAATTATTAAAATATCCGTTGTCGTTTTGCATATACAAAACGAACTCAATAAGCATTTTAAGTTCTTTCAAAATTTCGTCGTTATGTTGCACCTTTAAAAACTGTGACAACATGACAATAGCTCTGGCAGCGTCATCCACACAGGCAAATCCTTCGGCTGGCTCTATCGCATAGGTATAATCTGGGTATTCACTATAAATATTTACAACCCCCATTTTTCTATTATCAACGTTGATTTCAGTAAACAAATGATCGAAATGTTGCAAGTTGATCTTAGTGCCTATAAAGGCTGTTTTACGCGATAGTGCTGCTCCCTTGTTGCTGCTACATGCCACAGTTAAAAAAATACTCATACATAAAAACAAAAAAACGGTTGCCCTATATTTGTCAATTTTTGAATTCATTGATATAACTACTCGTCTTATTATGTCTATCTATACCCGTGATACTTGGAAACTATTCATTTCAAAGTATCACGGGTATATAAATTTTCTCAGTCAAGCTGCTTATACACCATATGTCATTCGCATTGCTTGCCAGAGAAGTCATAAGCAAATTAGTCCATTACCTTTAGTCAAGGGTTACTTCATTTCAACAACTTGCAAAAAAGTTTAACGTTAAACCAAAAATATTACCCGTGTCAAGGTTTAACGATAAACATAAATTTCTGTGTATTAAAAATTTGATGCTGTATACTGCACATAAGCTTTAACTAACCTCAGCTTGGGATAAGACAAGTCAAAATTTATGTTGTTTGGACATCAAGTTGCTAGATAAAGGCTTTCGTGACTGTGAACTGTCATAGAGGTACTTACTTCAATACTATACCAGTTGGTAAAAACTTATATAATTCCGGAGAAGGATATTTTCGATGAAAAGCCGAAAAAAAGTTACTCTGAAGTCTATTGCGGCAGAGCTTGGTATAACCCATACATCGGTTTCAAATGCATTCAATAATCCGACTAAAGTATCCGACAAGCTACGCAGTAAGATATTTAATTATGCCAAATCTGTTGATTACCACGGTCCAAATCCAGCGGCAAGATCGCTTCGAACAGGATTATATGGAGCTATTGGCATAATCTTTAATGATCAACTCAGCTACGCCTTTTCTGATCCTCATGATATAGAATTCCTACGGGGCATTTCCTCTATTTGTGAAGTGGAAGGGACTAACATCGTTTTGATACCTCTAAAAAATAGCAGTGTGAATGATTTTGAGCCACTAGGTGCCATGGTGGACGGTTATATTCTCAACGCTCCTTATAGCAATAATCCAACTACCCAGCGAGCACTTGCCAGAGGCTTACCTACCGTTGTGGTTGACTTTGATTCGCCGGAACATATCAGTGTTTTGACCAACGATTCAATTATGATGAGCGAAATGACTGATTATATTTTGTCTCTTGGACACCGCCAGATCGGTATAATTACCTTTCCTATAAAAGAAGGCCGTTATGATTTATGTACCCTGGATCGAGTGCTGGATAGAGATAATTACGTTGTAAGCCAACGAATAAATGGCTGTAAGGAAGCTATAGGAAGAAGCAACATTAAGATGAGTAGTATTTTGATCCAGGAAACAACTAACAGTGAAGATGGTGGAGCTGAAGCAGCGCGACATCTGTTAGATCTACAACCTGACATTACCGCGCTCATTTGTTTCTCCGATCGACTCGCTTATGGTGCAATGACTGAATGTAAGCGGCTTGGCCTAGCTGTTCCCCAGCGTATTTCGGTAACCGGATTTGATGACATTCTACCCCAAAATCTAAACTCTACATTACCGGCGTTAACTACGGTCAGACAAGAGGCCTATGAAAAAGGTCGTAAAGCCGCTGAAGCGTTGCTGCAAAAAGGTAAGGAGCAGGGTCAAAGGATCAATATTGAAGCGAGGATAATAAAAAGAGGCAGTACTGCAAAAATAGGAAAACTATAGCTATATGACCAGCTTAACAATTAAAAATCTCGTCAAAACCTATGACCAAATAGAAACTATTCATAATCTCAATCTTAACATTCTATCAGGAGAGTTCATTGTTTTAGTCGGCCCTTCTGGCTGCGGGAAATCCACTATATTGAGAATGATAGCCGGCCTGGAAGAAGTGACTTCTGGCGAGATCTATATCGAAGACAACAATGTGACAAAGATAGCAGCATCCAAACGAGGCATCGCCATGGTGTTTCAATCCTATGCTTTATATCCTCATATGACAGTTAGAGAAAATTTTGGTTTTGGCCTTAAAAATATGAAGTGCAGCAAACAATACATTGAACAACAAATCCAGCATGCTGCGGATATATTGCAATTAGGTGATTATCTGGAGCGTCTTCCAAGCCAGCTTTCCGGCGGTCAGCGACAAAGAGTTGCTATTGGACGAGCTATTGTTCGTGATCCCAAAATTTTCTTATTCGACGAACCTTTGTCAAATCTGGATGCTGAATTGCGAGTTCGAATGCGGCATGAACTAATCAAGTTACATAAGAAACTTGATAATACAATGATCTATGTTACTCATGATCAGATTGAGGCTATGACAATGGCTGATCGTATCGTCTTGCTGAATGAAGGGAATATTGTTCAGATTGGATCTCCTCTGGAACTTTATAATCATCCTGAAAATATCTTTGCCGCTAATTTTATTGGTAGTCCCAAAATCAATTTATTGAAAGGAAAAATCATAGAAAACCAGAAAAATAAGCTTTTTATCAACCTTTTTGATAACAAAAAAATCTGTCTTGAGGTTAATCTCCCAACATTGAACATGGATGATGAGATTATTTTGGGCTTGCGGCCAGAACATATAAGTACCACTGTAAATAATAGAGATATGGCGTTAGATTTGATCGTGAATGAAGTTGAGTCTCTAGGCGATGCGACGTATATTTACGCTAAATTATTCGATAAATTCGATTTTAGAGTAAAACTTCAGGGACAGCACAAATTCAATAGTTCAGATCGCTTAACTCTTGGCATTGCCCTTCCAAAAATTTTACTATTTGATGCAAAAGGTGAAGCTATTCATTCCTGATAACATCAAAAATTGTCGAGCCATTTTAAAGTCAATCAAAAACTAAAATAACCAAATTATCTCATTTGGAAAACTTTTTACCATCAAGTTTAACGTTAAATATAACTCTTGCCATCGCTAAGGTTTAACGTTAAACTCAATCTTGTTGATTAAATTTTAACCGTTAAACCAGGCTCCCCCAGTTAGTCGTGATTTCACTGTGGAAACTGGTTTTAACTTACTCATAAAAAAATACAAAGAATTGGGGTTGAGATGAAAAGAAAGACGGAGTTTAAGTCCAATAAATTGGCTGTTGCAATTATTTTTGCATTAGCGCAACTTCCAATAGTTGCTAACGCCACAGATGAAAATACAACGCCTATAGATGCAAAGCCTATAGATGCTAAGCTTGCTGAAATAGATAAAACCGCAGATGAAAATCAAACGGATGAAATCGGTGACGAGGAAAACGTTGTTGTGATCTCGGGGATACGCAACAGCCAAAGAGCCGCGTTATCTACTAAGCGCAATGCAGATTCTATTGTAGACTCAATTGCTGCAGAAGACCTAGGTAAGTTTCCCGATCAAAACGTAGCTGAAGCCTTACAACGTATTCCTGGTGTTACTATTTCGCGTTCAGGTGGTGAAGGCCAGTTTGTTACCGTACGTGGCATGGGGCCTGCGTTTAACACAGTGTTATTAAATGGCCGTGTTCTTGCTACGGAAAACGATGGTCGTGAATTTAGTTTTGACATTCTTCCTGCTGAACTGTTGAGCGCTGCAGATGTATACAAAACACCTACAGCCAGCTTAATTGAAGGCGGCATTGGCGCAACGATTAATATGAAAACGTCACGCCCGCTGGATTTTGACGGTTTTAGAGGACATTTATCTGCCAAAGGAGTTTATGATGATTCACGAGAAGAGACATCGCCGCAAATTTCAGGTTTTGTCAGTGACACGTTTATGGATGGCAAATTTGGTGCTCTGCTGTCATTCGCCTATATCAAACGCGATTTTCGTAATGAAAGAGTATTTACAGATGGCTACGAAGCTAACCGTGACCTGGATTTTGATAATGACGGTACGCCGGAGTTAGGGGGTGTTTCTATACCAACTTTTGTTAGTTATGATATTAACGAAACTGATCGTGAACGGAGCAGCGCAACAGCGGCACTACAATGGCAGGTCAGTGACGATTTGCGACTTACCCTTGATGGGCTTTATTCCAAGCTTGACGTTAATGATGACAGCCGCTCTATTTTTCATTACCAGGATCCAAATAATGTAACAGAAGCAATGGTCGATGCGAATAATACTGTCATTCATTCCAGAGGGATCACCAACCAGAGAATCGTTTCTTTTATTCGACCTCGTCTAGCCGAAACCGAGCAAGTGGGCTTTAACGCAGACTGGATCTTTAGCGATCATCTTTCAGCTGTTTTTGATGTCGCTTATTCAAAATCAACAGACAGTACAGCAGGCAATCAGGCATGGTTCGATGCCAACCTTAATGTATCTGATCCTGCTGCAGTAGTGTTTGATCAAAGCCCCAATGGTTTGCCTGTGTTTTCTAATATTGGTGATGTAAGTGATACTTCACAAGCAACATTCGGTTGGTTTACCTGGGAAGGCAGGAGCATTGAGGACGAAACCTTCCAGGCGACAGCCGATTTTAATTATACCTTTGACACAGGAACCCTGACTTCTGTACAGACAGGCCTTAGTTACGCCACTCGTGAAAAAGGGAAAACTGTTGCCAAGACCCCTGGTAATGTCCAATGTCTTTTTTGTGGAGTAGCCATTCCACAGGATCTATTCTCTATTGTAGATACTAGTGGATTTCTTGATGGTGGTTCGTTCAATACGGATTTCCCCACATATTCAATTGCTGAATTACAGGCTTTTTTCCTGTCTGATGCAGGAATTGCCCTAACCGCAGATCCCGCTGCCACAAGAGCAGTTATTGCAGCTAATGGCGGTACCCTGGGCGTACAACCAGTACCAGGATCTGGTGGAGAAGTCGAAGAGGAGAATATCAGTGTTTACATCCAGGCGAATTTTACGGGTGAACTTGGTAATACGCCCTGGTCCGGTAACCTGGGACTTCGTTATACACAAACCGATATTACGTCCTCAGGCGTAGGCCAGGAAATATTAGAGATCATTGTCCCACCTAATGGCGATCCAGTACCTGTATTTTCAGATGCTATTCCTATACAGGAAACGGGTTCGTATGATGTTTGGTTACCTACTGCGAATTTCAAGTTTGATCTGTCTGAAGATGTTGTGCTACGCACGGCACTCGGCAAGACTCTTACCCGTGCGACCCTTAGCGACTTAATGCTTTCTCGAAATTTCAATGTGCGTGAAAGAGAGCGCAATGTATCTAGTGGTAATCCAGGATTAAAACCAATGGAAGCATGGAATTACGATTTGAATGCAACCTGGTATATGGATGATGTCAGTTACCTGAGTGCTGCAGTGTTCTACAAAGATCTCTCTAATCAGTCTCAAAGACAAACCAATATAGTTCAAATTCTTGGTTTTGACTTCTTGTCAAATCGCCCAGAGAATACAGGTAAAGGTGATATCGAAGGATTTGAGTTGTCGGCGCAATACACCTTCAGCACATTACCTGCACCTTTTGATGGTTTAGGCATACTAGCGAACTTTACAGATGTGACTCTGGAAACTGATGGTGTAGCAGAAGATCAAACTTCAGAAACCTGGAATGCTGTAGCTTTCTATGAAAAGGGTCCTATTCAGGCCCGTATCGCCTATAACTACAGAGATACTTATCTCGAGTCCACTGCAGCGAATCGAGGACAACCTAAAAGTATTCGCTCATATGGTCAGTGGGATGCGAGCGCAAGTTACGATATCACCGAAGACATTAATTTGTTCTTTGAAGCAATAAACATAACCGATGAACAAACTCTTTCTTTTTCAATCTATGAAAATCGTGTCATTGAGCTTGCTGATACCGGTAGTCGCTTTGCATTTGGCGCTCGAATGAAGTTCTAGCCATTAAAACAACATAGGGGATGTTTATCTTTGGAGATAATGCAGATTTTCAGATGATTTTTTCTAACGAAGATAGAAAGAAAAAAGTGCTAAAAAGATGCGTTATAGCCAAAGATCAACAGCTCTTGATAACGGCAATACACTTTCACTTTGTTGTTTTTATTTCATTACAAATTTCTTTGCTGAACACCTGTAACTTATCCGAGAATGGAAGCTATTCCCGGACAAACTCCAGAACAACATCTGCAGCGTAATTTAGGATCAAAATGATGATTAATCTAACTTCTGAAAACATCTTAGTCGGTGGCATGGAGGCGGGTGGAACCAGATTCAATAACCAAGTTATCCCCGGTTCAGTTAACAAGTAACCTCCCCCCTCAAGAGATTAGAATGACGAAATCAACCTATAATATAAAATCTCAGATAAACTTTCGTTCTACAGATTTTCTTATTGAACATGTCCGCTCCATTTTGGGTTTTTATTACCCACAATGTATAGATGAGAGCAACGGTGGCTATTTCCAGCATTTCGATAACAACGGAAAAGCAAGTCGAACTAATACCCAGCGGCACCTGGTAAGCAGTAGCCGTCTAACTATAAATTTTGCCACAGCGGCGCAACAATTTGTCAGCCAAAGCTATTTGGAGGCGGCCAGGCATGGAGTAAAATTTCTACGTGATGGACATCGTAACCCGGAAACCAAAGGTTATGCCTGGATCCTCGAAAATGGACAAATCAGAGATGCAGATAACTACTGTTATGGCATTGCATTTGTTCTTATGGCTTATGCACGTACCTATGAGGCGGGCGCCACAGAAGTATTCGATTATATCGAGGAAACATTTCAACTAATGGAACGTTACTTCTGGCGGGAGCAGGATCAATTATATGTGGACGTCATAGACGCAAAACTAAACAGGGTTTCTACCTACCGCGGTCAAAACTCCAATATGCACTGCTGTGAAGCGCTGATCAGCGCTTTTGAGGCAACTGGAGAACAACGTTATTTAGAGCGTGCTATAGTTATCGCCCGCCGCATTACTGTCGATCTTGCCACGCAGTGTAATGACATGATCTGGGAGCATTATGATCATCATTGGCAAGTCGATTTTAATTACAATGCAGGCGATACAGAAAATAAACTGCGGCCATGGGGTTACCAACCAGGTCACTTCACCGAATGGACAAAACTGCTCCTGCTCATAAACAGATACAGCCCTCAGGGCTGGTTAGTATCACGGGCAAAAACGTTATTTGACAGGGCAATGGGGGTTGCCTACGACAGTGATTATGGTGGCCTTTATTACGGTTTTTCTCCATCCTGCGAGATCTGTAGTAACGGCAAGTACAGTTGGGTTCACGCAGAAACCATCGCCGCATCCGCATTACTGGCCAATCAACTGAAAAACAATATGTATTGGTGTATTTACCAGCAACTGTGGCAGTATTCCTGGACACATATGGTTGACCATAAACAAAAGTGTTGGCACCGGAACTTAACTTATGACAACAAAATCTTTGCTCCGTCAGCAGTAGCCATGGGGCGTACAGACTATCATTCTATATGTGGATGCATAGAAATTATTAAATCATTGCAACCGGGCATTGTTTCATAAAAATAATCCATGTTAAATTATCACTCTTGCAGGTAAAATCATTTTTACTTTGAGGATGATGTTCAAAGGTGCTAGATGTTTAAATATTGTCCCACATGTAATAGCTCCAAAATTGAATTCATTAAGCAGCAATATTTTGTGTGTTCTGACTGTAACTTTACTTATTATCACAATGTTGCTTCCGCAGTTGCCGCGATTATTGTCTATCAGGGAAAAATACTTCTTACCACTAGAGCGAAATCTCCAGGCTTAGGTTTGCTTGATCTGCCCGGAGGTTTTGTTGATCCCAATGAATCTCTAGAGCAGGCTTTATCAAGAGAAATAAAAGAAGAACTGGCTGTTAATATACAGAACTGGCAATACATATGCTCTCAGCCAAACACTTATCTATACAAAAATATTGAATACCGAACATTAGATAGTGTGTTTGTTTCTGAACAAAAATATCCACTTAACTGGGTACTGCAAACATCTGAAATCAGTAAGGTGAATTGGTTTAGACCCGAGCAGATAAATTTTAAACAAATAGCTTTTCCATCGATAAAAGCTGCGCTGAGAATTTATCTGGATGAACAAAAATAAATTATTTAACCTGAACTACGAAATGGAGCCGTAGAGTCTCGCACAATGAGTTCGTCTTCCATTTGAGCCTGTATATTGTCTAAGGGTTTCTTTTGAATCGTTTCGATGAGCATAGTCAAAGCTTGAGATGCCATGGCTTCAACAGGTTGTTTTACCGTTGTTAAAGAGGGCCAGATGTAACTCGAAATAGGAGCATTATCAAAACCTACTACAGATAGTTCGTGGGGAACAGAAATGTTCTTCTGACTGGCCACTTTCAGCACTGCCGCAGCCATATAGTCATTACTGGCAAATATGGCTGTAGGAGGTTCTGTTAATGATAATAATTTTCTTCCGCACTCTTCACCTGAACTAAAGGTGAAAAAACCTTGTTTTATATATTCCGGGATAATCGGAATTCCATTATCCGTCAGTGCTTTTTGATACCCCTCAAGTCTTTGTTCAGATACGTTGTGATCCGGGTGTCCTTTAATAAATCCAATTTTGCTATGCCCTAACGACACCAGATAACAGGTCATTTCATAAGCGGCTTCTACATCGTTACTAATCACACTCGGTGAAGTATCATGCATAATTGTTGGCGCTATTCTAACGTATGGCAGTTGGCTCTTATCTAATAGTTCAATCAAGTGATGCATATCAGAAAAAGGGGGGGTTAATACTAAACCGTCGAGGCGTGAGTCATTGATTAAAGTCGTTAAATTATCGACAAGATCTGAATTTTGATATTCGGCAGGATGAATGAGAAGATGATAGCCTTTTTGATTACAAATACTCAGGGCACCCGTTTGCACATCGTAAACATAACTTTTACTGGGGTTATCATAAACCAGCCCTATCAGATAGGATTGATTGGTTGCAAGGCCTCTAGCTTGAGGGCTTGGACGATAACCAAGTTCATCAAACACTTCTTGCACCTTTTTTCGGGTTGATTCGCTGACATTTGGCTCACCATTTAACACCCTGGAAACTGTTTTCTTTGAAACACCAGCATGTTTAGCAACGACATTAATGGTAATTTTTTCCAACAAACATTCTCCCAGTAATCGCTTATAAATCAACTATTTTATCAAATAATTACAGTTTTCAAACCAGGCCGCTGCGCCTAACAAAGCAGAATTACCTTTAGTCACTAATTTTACAGGAATATCTTGCAGATAATGGCTCATTTGATCCTTGGCCTTAAAAGATTTTTGAAACTCGCTTTCAATCAGAAAATCAGCAATTCGAGGCAGGATCCCTCCACCAAGATAAATACCGCCTCTTGCGCCAAGCACTAAAGCCAAATCACCAATAACTGAGCCCAACCAGGAGCAAAACAAAGCCAATGTTCTCTGACACATTTCATCCGTGTTATCAAGCGCACATTGACTTATTTCAGCAGTAGATAACTTGCGTGCTTGTGCGCCCTCTACAGCTGCCAGAGCGTGGTATAGATGACGTAACCCGGGACCTGAAAAAACCCGTTCTATTGAAACAAGAGAATATTTACGAGAAAGCTGTTCTTTAATTGCAGCCTGAAGAGGTGTGTTTGCTGCAAGTGACATGTGGCCACCTTCTGAAGTTAGCACATCGGTTCGTCCATCATGATTAACAAGAGTTGCCACACCAAAACCTGTACCTGGCCCTACTACTCCAATGGGACATCCATTAACGCCATCCCCCTCATTGATAACTCTAAAATGATCCGGATCTAAATATTGAATTGCATAGGCATAAGCTGCAAAATCATTAATAATTTGTAAATTTGTAAATCCTAATTGTTTACAAACTGAACTCACACAAAAATTCCAGTTTAAATTGGTGAGTTTAATATTATTTTCAGTTACGGGCCCTGCTACAGCCAAACAGGCTCCATCTACTTTTTCACCATTAAGTGTTTCTTGATAACAGCTAACAGCTTGTTCTATCCCTTCAAAGTCTGAACTGGGAAAGGTCTGTAAGTTTTCTATCACCATCGCTTGTTTGTCTTCACTGGATGATGTCACCAGGCCAAAACGCGCATTGGTGCCACCAATATCAGCAACAATATAGGGATATCGAAAATTTGGTTGATACATAAGTCTGACTCTCAATTTATAGCAAGTTCAAATCCCTGAGCCTACTGAACCTGAATTCATCAGTTAAATTCAGGTTGAAAGATGATATTCCAATTGATGGAATAGTACATAATTCCCATTAAAGCTCAATTTATAACCACCAATGATACCGGTGTCATTTAGGTCTTGTCAAAACATGTTTTTACAGTGACAATAACTATATCCCTCTAATCAGGCATAATGAATGATAACGGGTATAAACCAGATGAGCCTGTATTTTGATTCAAAAAGTACTTTTGTCTTGAAGATTGGATAACTTGCGGTATATTGGATCCTTGAAGATAATATCAACCTATTTGGTTCTTCGTTTATATGGGTAATTTACTACTTTGACTGTATTCCTAAACTCACAGGTGCTTAGATGAAAGGTAAAGCCACTTCATTCGATGTCGCCCATCAGGCTGGCGTTTCCCAATCTACTGTATCGAGGGCTTTACGAGATAGCTCTCTGGTTAACGAAGAAACACGCAACAAAATTCAAAGGATAGCCAAAGAACTCAACTACAAAGTTGATAAAAATGCCAGTAATTTGCGCTCTCAACAAAGTAGCACTATCGCACTTTTGTTATTTCAGGATCCAACCAGTGATGACTCTCAAATCAATCCTTTTTTCCTGTCCATGTTAGGAAGCATCACTCGAGCCTGTACTAAAAAAAATTATGATTTATTAATCTCTTTTCAAGAACTGGATGATGATTGGCATGCCGACTTTGAAGACTGTCACAAAGCAGACGGCATTATTTTACTGGGTTATGGTGATTACACAGACTATGAAGAAAAATTATTTCAGCTAGAGGCTCAGGGTACACACTTTGTTCGTTGGGGCGCTGTAAGAGAGGGACAACCGGGTATTTCGATTGGTTGTGATAATTTTCAGGGTGGTTTCGACGTGACCACACACCTGATAAATTTAGGTAGACGAAACATAGGTTTTATTGGAGGTGCATCAAAATGTTCTCCTGAATTTTTTGACCGTTATAATGGCTCTTGTATTGCCATTGAAAAAGCTGGTTTAAAAACAAATAATAAATTACAGATAGATGCGATCAGTACCGAACAATCTGGTTACGCAGCCGCTCTACAACTACTGGCTTTAAAACAACCTTTCGATGCAATATTTTGTGCTAGCGATCTTATCGCTATTGGGGTAATTAAAGCCCTGAGAGAACAGGGAAAAGAAGTCCCAGAAGATATTGCCGTGGTAGGCTATGACAACATTCCTTCAGCGGATTTTATTCGACCAACACTCACAACCGTGCAACAAGATACAAAATTAGCAGGAGAAGTATTGGTTGAAGCTCTACTGGCTCGAATTAACGAACAGGCGGTTGAAACTACTATGTTGCCAGCTGAGTTAATAGTCAGGCAGTCTTGCGGTTGCAATCTATAGCTTCTTCATTAAACTGAATTTTCAAATAGATCCACAGAGATCCATGCCTTTACAAGCTCATTCCCCCATCATTCTAAAGTTACATAAGTTTGTTTAGGTGAATTCTTAATTCATTATTTTTGTTCTTTCCATTTAAAATTAATACAGACACATCGTGAGAATTTACTTTCTGTGTTAATTTTTGAGTAGAGCCAATTTGAATTTTTTCATGATTTAAAGGATTAAACCACTGTCCCTGACTCAGGTATTTTTCTATCTCGAATGTGATCTCTTCATCTCCCTTGTTCAACATAACCAAAGCCGTCTGGTTTATTCCATTATGCTCAAACACTCGATAAAAAGCAGCCAGATCCCCACTAAAATCAAGATTAATTTGAAGTCCTTTTTGTAAAGCGATAGTTGATTTTCTGACATTGGCAATACGTTTCAAAGCTGTTCTTACAGGATGAGATCTGGCCACTTCTATATTATCAGGACCAAAATAGTTACGATTCCCTTCATGCTCTTTGGCGCCAGCCATAAAAGCCATTTCAGAACCATAATAAATGACAGGTATGCCACGGGAAGTGAACAGCCAGTTATGAGCATCAATAAAACCATTATTATCGGCATTCATCCTTGCCATATCATGATTATCATAAAAGATCATTAATTCGTAAGGATTACTATAAGGGCTATTATCAAGATAAAGGTATGGCAACAAATCTCTAAAGTCACTCTTTGAATTTTCAAACACTTTGGCAATCGCTTCTTTTCCGGGAAAATCTAAGACACTTATGGCACCATTTTCAGGCTTTGTATGCTGAGCAATAAATGTTGCATCAAAAGAATAACTTTCAGCAAACATAAAAAAACCCGGATACTGACTGCGAATATTGGTTGTAAATTTCTTCCAGAAATCATGGGGCATATGTTTAATGGTATCAATTCTAAAAGCATTAGCACCCTGCCCTATCCAATACAAATATGCATCAGTAAAATACTCCAACACCTGTGGATTGTCCGGGTTAAAATCGGACAATTGCATGATGTCTTTTTCAAGACTATAAAAACCATGTAATGGGTTATCAGGATCAAGCTTTTCAGGTTCAATGTTTTGATGATCAGCCAGCAACTTGCCCTGATGATCAAATAGTTGTCCATATTTGGCTTGCTGAGTTGGCCTCATACTAAAGGCTGGTGAACCATGATTGAGAACAATATCTAACACCGTTTTCATTTGATATTGCTCACGAAGTTGTTCTGTCAATGCCTTAAAAGATAGATCTTTAGAGGGTAGATGCTCATCTACTTCAAAAAAATTAACCCCCCAATAACCATGATAACCTGTTTTTCCACCATCTTTAAATGCACCACCGAAAGTTATGGGTTCTCCTCCAGAAAAAGACTCATCGGGTTGATCTACAATGGGGGTTAACCAAATAGAACTGAACCCCATCTCTTTTATATAATCTGCATTGTTTAATATTCCTTTGAAATCCCCACCCATATATCCAACATAAGCACGGCGACCATCCTTTGACACAAGTGCTTGTTCGAAAGTTGGATTGTCGCCTCCCTGCTTAACCTGATTATTGCCTGGATCACCATCCACAAAACGATCTGTCATTAAAAAATAGACTGCTTCGCTGGCGAAGGGCTCCAAGGTCCCATAGTAGGACTTTTCTTTGATAAAAAATTGTTGTTGAAGATTGTTATGTCCATCTAATTTCTTTTGTTTACAACCACTCAATGGAACTATTGAAAGCAATAATAAACAGATAAATAAAAAGGATTGATAAGATTTAATTTTCATTTTTTATTCCTGAACAGGTTCTTCAACTCGAAGGGTTAATATTCCTGCAATTAACATGCTAACGCCTCCTATTACCAAAGCATAAATCGTTTCACCGGAAAAAAACTTATTCACTAAAAATCCTAAGATACTGGCGGCAAGAATTTGTGGTAAAACAATAAAAAAATTGAAAATCCCCATAAACAATCCCATTTTTTTGGCAGGTACCGCATTAGATAAAAGCGCATAGGGTAAAGATAAAATTGATGCCCATGCAAAGCCAACACCTATCATCGGAATGATTAACCAGATTGGATCTTTAACTAAAATAAATGAAATGAAACCCAGACCACCCAGGAACAGATTTATCATGTGAGTCATACGCAAATTCAAAACTCTAACAACAAATGGAATGGTAATGGCAGCGAACACTGCGGCTACATTGTATGAAGACATTAAAATACCAACCCAGTCGGCACCCTCATTATAAACAGCAGACGAAACATCATTAGTAGCATAATGAAAAGAGGTAATTGCTGGAGTTGCTGAAGACCACCAGGCAAAAAATGGAAACCATGAAAAAAACTGTACTGCGGCAAGCTTCTGCATGGTAAGAGGCATGTTAAATAAATCAATCATGACCTGTGAAAAGCCGTTCGAATTATTGCCTCTATGTTCCAGAAACCCGGCAATCAGCTGAAAAATTCCAAACAGGGCTAATCCAGAGGTTAACAAAAGTAGATTCCTATTCAAATGCTCAATATTCAATGCGACTAAAATGGTAAATACAGCACCTACTACAAACCAAATAAATCCTCCTTTATAAAATTGATTCGCAGAACGCGAAGGAAGAACAATAATTTCTGTTTTCGCATCCATTTCGCGCTCTGCTTTTTCAAATTCTTCTAACTCTTCCGGTGAATATTCTCTGGTTGAATAAACTGTCCATCCTACCGCTAAAATAAAGATGGTTCCTCCGGCATAAAACGCATACTTAACAGACTCAGGAATCATTCCAACTTCGGCAGTATTACTAATTCCAAACCAGTTGGTCATCATCCAGGGTAATGCCGAAGCAATAACAGAACCCACTCCAATAAAAAAGCTTTGCATGGCATATCCCAGACCTCGTTGATTTCTCGGCAGCATGTCTCCTACAAAGGCTCTGAAGGGCTCCATAGATACATTAATAGAGGCATCCATTATCCACAACATCCCTGCAGCTATCCATAGAGTGGGAGAATTTGGCATGATTAACAGAGACAGGCTCGCTAAAATAGCACCATATAAAAAATAGGGTCTTCTACGCCCCAATCTCCCCCAGGTTTTATCACTCATGTAACCTATAATGGGCTGAATAAAAAGACCCGTTACAGGGGCCGCCACCCAAAGTATGGTCATATTATTATAATCAGCACCAAGGGTTTGAAAGATCCGGCTGACATTACTATTTTGCAGAGCAAAGCCAAATTGAATACCAAAAAAACCAAAACACATGTTCCATATTTGTGCAAAAGATAATTGTGGTTTTTGCATATTATGCACCTTTATTTAAAAGTGCATGAGGCACTTTATTATTGTTTTTATACTAAAAATAATCCAAATCACTATGTATCGCATATTAGTATTTCATATATTAACATGCAATTTCTCAGTGTTTATATACCAACCTAACTATAGTTTTATCCTAATAGGGGTATATACCCCTAATCATTCATTATGCCTGTTTCAGTGGGATTTAAAATCACTTTAGGCTAGGCGTTGATTGTAGCCAATGGTTATTCCCTTAGCAAAATCAAGAACGAAGCATAAAGTGATTTTAAACCCATCGTAGAAGTGCTTGAGCTTCCTCACTTCTTTGTTGCATTGATTTATAAGGGAACAACCAT
>JBFFIY010000005.1:0-62679 GCA_041556195.1 Enterobacterales bacterium | reverse complement strand
TGATTCCTTTCAAACGCCTGTCCCTTCTAGTTAGTAGTTGGCTAAAATGTGAAGCGGAGCGGAACCAGCCAACTGTAATTTGTCATGCTTTAACAGCTTGTTATGAGGTATTACAATCCGTTGTAACCTTTAGATTTTAACTGAAGTTCAGATAAAACAGTGATTCCTTTCAAATGCCTGTCCCTTCTAGTTAAATTTTGCTCCACCTTCTTCTAAATCTTCTTCAACAACTCCTTTTACGTCTAAAAAAACAACATCATATTTAGTGATTTTGAGGGAGTCAGCAAAAGAGATTGATTCATAGCAATTAACTTGGAATCCCATTTTTCTTATGAAATCGACAGGAAAACTATCTATTTCATCGTCAATAATGGCTACTTTATATAATTCCCTTACAGAGGTTTCTTTAGAAAATTCATCTAAATTAGTGGTAGTAAAAAACTCTTTAACTTTAGGCCAAGGAAGAATATAAAATAGTGCAGCTAAGATAATGCCAGATATGGTTAATCCAATTTCCATAATAATCTCGATCATAGTATTCTTACCGATACTTTATCACAATTGAATTAGTACAATTAGCCTCAAAAGTGTATTTTTGCTAAGAATATCTAAAAATTACGGTTAGCCCAAATTTCATTGAATAACCAATGTGTTGATTTACACGCAAGATTGCACCAATTTAGACTAATATTTGCACATAAAAGTAATCCGCAATAATGTTTTATTAGTCTGATTACTTACATTGATTTAAGCGGATCAAATTTCAATGCAATAAGGAGGAACACTTTTCGGCGCAAATTAACATGGTCGAATTTGTTGCATAGCTACTGTTAGGCCGATGTATGCAAATGTCCGCTTTAAGATAACAGCAGACCATTGGAACAACGCTCTGAGTGACTGCTTTGGGTCACTTAGAGCCTAACAACTTAAAATCTCGATGTCCGTTATATACCAGTAGTCAACTGGAGGTTTTAATACAAGCTTTACGGGTATATATCACGAAAATCAACCCAACTCGAAATTTTTGGTTGGCGGCTATGATGGCGTTTTTGCTCCTTGGTTTTAGAAATACCAGTGGTAGCTATGTGTTGTGGATTCAATCTGGCTGTGAGATTAAGTTCAAACTTGTCTCTAAAATTATCATTTCAAGTTTGAACTAAAACTTATAAGTTAATCTGAAATAAAAATCCTGATCTTCACGTTTTTTGAGCTTATTAACTTGTAAATCCACATCTTTTCTTTGTCTGAATCTGGCCTCAAGTTTGAGTTTTTTATGTATTTGCCATTTGTAACGAAGCTCTGTTAGCTGTTGATTTGGGGTGAAGTCAGGGGATATTAACCAACCTGCGTCTGCCTGTCCCAAAACCAGTCCAATACTATGGCTCGGTGCGAAGTTGATGAGATTAAAGGTGACTTGATAAGCTGTTCTATCGCTGTCTCCATTTGCCGGGAGTTTGGTTAAGCTGTTTTCAGGTGGGTTTAGAGCCAGGCCAATTTCTGACGCTAACATAAATGACATGCCATGCTCTCCAATTGGCCATTTGGCAGCGGCAGCGGCGGTTATTGCTGTGTAGTTGTCCAGTTTTCCAGGATTGTTTAAATTACCCTGTGCAGTAACGGTTGGAAGTGCATCAGGGATATGGGTGATATTAAAACCACGATACACAATGGGTCCCCATTTTTTCTTATTTTGTATATGCCAGAAAGCGGTTAAAGGCGCTTCTTCAAAATCAAGGGGAGCGCGTTGAACGGTTGTCGGGTTATCTTTGGGGTTATATTGCAAAATAACATTAGAGTCCCAGTCTGAAAATATTTTAGAACGAAATGAAATACCATCTGTCCAGGTGATGTCTGTATTCGGGCTTTCATTTCGGCTAAGAGATTTTTTGGCAACACCGGGTAGTTCATATTTTGTCTGGAATCGGCCAAATTGTAATGACCATTGATTTTTTGATTGCTTATTGGATTGATAAAGAAAGTAACTTTCATCCAGTGTTGAACGACCAAGGCTCAACCCATCTGTTTTTAATGTATGGTCGTCGAAAGTAAAACCATGATTGCCTTCTTTGGTACTATAACGTCCTGCAAATCGACTGGCAAAACTCCAGCCATAACCTAAATCTTTTTTGAGCCCAAGGCGAATTCTGCTGCGGAATTCGTCTGTAGTATTTATGGTATCATTTCTGTCATCTCTATTTATTGTAAAATAGCCGGCGCGTAGATCTCCATAAAAGTCAAAACCCCAGTTAAATTCATCTGCATCTGCTGTTAAAGGTAAGCCGATAATGAGTAATAGTGCGGGGGTTATATTTTTCATGATTTATTCTGATTTAACCGATGAGGAAAATTTAATTTCAGTCTTTAATCCACCGAGCTGGCTGGATTCAAGGGTAAGTTCCGCCTGGTGAAGTTGAACAATTCTATGGATAATCGATAACCCTAAGCCAACTCCAGAGCCCTTGCTACCCGGTGTGCGATAAAATCGCTGTAAAACTTTTGCTCTTTCAGTTTCAGCGATCCCAGGTCCAGAGTCTTCAATGATGAGTCTGCTTGTCCAGGATTCTTGTAAAAACTGAACAGAGACTATTCCATTTTCTGGTGTGTATTGAATGGCATTGTCCAACAGGTTCCTGAGCATTGTTTCAAGGCTTGCTCTGTCGCCAAATATATGCGCCTCACCAGAGACAACTAGCTTTATGGATTTTTTTTCGGCAGAGCGTTTTATTTCATCAAGGATATCTTCCATGCAAAAATTCAGGGATATTTTTTTAAATTTAGATTGTGAGAATTGCTTGGGTTCAAGTCTTGACAACGTGAGTAGTTGTTTCACGACACGCGACATTCTATCAATGCCTTGTAAAACAGAGCGCAAAGATTTGTTTCTTTGTTGTTCTGTTTTTGCTTCTAGTGAGTTTTCGACATGTATACGCAAAGCTGCCAATGGTGTTTTTAATTCGTGGGCAGCATCGGCGGTAAAACGCCGTTCTCTTTTGAAAACCTTATCTAAGACTTCCATAAATTGATTCAGGGTAAAAACCAAAGTTGATAACTCTTTAGGAATGCCGGGTAAATCAACAGCAATCAGATTGTCAGCATTTCTTTCTGACACCTGTTGACTGAGTTTATGCAGAGAACGAAGACCTAAACCTGTTCCGAACCAAACAATCAATACCACCAATGGAACGCCAAAAAGTAATTTAAACAGTTCCGGATCTAACGCGACTTCTTTAACCATTTCTTCTCGTATGTGTCCATCTTGGGCAACCAGTATGATTCTGTTATGTTTTGCCTCTTTTATTGAAAACCCTCTCCATGGTTCCTGATTGATTTCTAACCAGGCATAACCTGCTACAGGTGATTCTATTTGAGCGATGGGGTGGGTTGAAAATAAAAGTTTATTATTTTCCCATACCGATAAAAGTGTGAGTTTTTCATAAACATGTCCTGCTGGTGTGCCTTCTTCCTCGACACTTAAAATCCCTAAATCTTTATCGGGTAGCAAACTGGAATCAAAAGTATTTAAGGCTTCTTGAATTTGTTGTGAAAGGCGTTCATCCATTTCTTCGCCCATCAGTCCCATCATTAATCGAGCGACTCTTGAGAGTTCTGCATCATAGACTTCTTCAATTTCATGTGCCGCATGGGTATAACTTAACGAGGCTGTGAGGAGTTGGATGATTAAAACGAATCCTCCAATAACTAAACTCAGTTTTGCCTGTAAAGAGAACATTAACAATCGTTTCCTGTATGTTTTTCTGTATGCTTTGCCGTATCAATCGAGTAACCTAAACCGCGAGTATTTTTGATTAGGTTCTCACCGAGTTTTTTTCTCAGGTTATGTATGTGAACATCGACTGTATTGCTGGATACATCATCAGACCAATCATAAATTCCTTGAAATAAACGTTCTTTGGAGAGTATTTCATTGGAGTGTTGCATAAGTTGGTGTAAAAATTGGTATTCTCTTCGAGATAACAAAACTGGTTTACCGGATTTTGTAACCTCTGCCGATTTAGGATCAAGGGTTAATGGGCCCACTTTAAGCGTAGGGTTACCTGTACCTGCAACGCGCCTGCTTATTGCTCTAATTCTAGCTTTAAGCTCGGCCAGTTCAAATGGTTTATTAACATAATCATCTGCACCGGCATCTAGTCCAGCCAATCTATCTTCAAGTGCATCTTTAGCGGTTAATATGATAACAGCGGTATTAATAGATTTATGGCGCATCTGCTTAAGGACTGTCAGGCCATCAATTTTTGGCAAGCCTAAATCAAGTACAATGAGATCAAATGATTCTACTTCAATAGCATGCAATGCTGCTTCGCCATCCATGACCCAGTCAACTGCATATTGAGCACGGATTAAGGCATCTTTAACACCTTCACCAAGCAATTCATCATCTTCTACCAATAATAAGCGCATATGTTTTTTCTATTTAATTATTTCTTATAGTTTATACTAATAAATTAACGAGACATTTTTTTTTCTATTTTACTCACGAGCTTAGCTAATTCTTCTCTTCGACCTTTGTCGGCAATAGGTCGATTAAGACGATCAGCTGCTTTTAAGGCATTATTGGCATGTTGTAGGGCTTTAGCATATTTTCCATCTTCAAATAGAAAGTCAGCATAAAAATAGTTTGGATCGATACCATCAGGGTTGATTGATAAAGCTTGTTGTAAAAACATTTCAGCTTTTTTATCACTACCAAAACCAATCGGCCAACCGGGTACTTGATAATAAAGGCTCCCTAAACTGGTATAAGCAGAACCATTTAATGCAGAAGGATTGAGCTTAAGGGCAGTTTCTAAAGATTTTTTAGCTTTTTTAACATATTTGAGTGCGCCTAAGCCGCCTTTTGCGCCAGCATAAGTTGATAAGATAATTCCGTTCCATATTTTAATTTCAGCAGAATTTTCAAGTTTTTCTGAATATTCATGTGCCTGTTCTACCAGCGTTTTAAAAGCTTTTTCTTGCTGTTTTTTATCAGTTTGATAGTTAATAATAGCCCATTGTTTCATCAGTTGATTGACAACCTGTTGTGGATTTTGGTTTTTTGACGTTGTTATTCCATCCGCAAAAACAAGACTTGAACTAATAGTCGTGATACTAAGTAACGTGAATGAAAGTATCCAGCGGAGAACCCTTAAATTAATTTTTGAGATTAAAGTCATTTTATTTTCCTACTTGTTGTTATTTGCTCGAAATTACTCAAAACATCCCTGTTTTTCGCCCTACGGGCCAGCTAAAGCTGTTCAAAAATTGCTCCTGCATTTTTGTCGCAACTCGCAGCTAAATCTATTTCGAGGCAAATAGTTTAATTGTATTTAGATTCTTTATAATTTGATTACCGACAAATTTGGGGAGTAAACCATTTAGTCTGGCAAAAATTTTTTCTGGATACCCTATAAATTTCTCAGGAACCGGGCTTTTAATGAGTTTTAGTAATTCATTGGCTACTACTTCAGGTTTATCCATGTGAGAGCCTAACTCTTTATTCATAGAGACAACTTTTTCAGTGTTCATTTCTGTATCCGTCGCTCTGGGAGCAAAATAGCTTACGTTTATATGTTGGTCAGATAACTCCCTTCCCATTGCCTGGGCAAATCCTCTAAGACCTGATTTACTGGCACAATATGAGGCGTAACCAGGAAACCCAATAGCTCCAAAGGTTGATCCGATATAAACTAAATGTGCCTTCTCAGCCAGATGTGGTATCAATAATTGGGTTAATAAAATAGGGGAGAGTAAATTAAGTTCAAGTTGATTGATAATGGCAGATGAATTTTGATTAGAAAATAGAGAGAAATCATTAATGCCGGCATTAAAAATTACTTTATCCAATTTAATTTGTTTTTCATCTAAAAAAGTGTCAATTTTTTTTCTACCTTCATTGGTAGAAATATCTGCATTCAATATTCGATTTTCACCCTTTAAAGAAGCGATGACAGATTTTAAACGTTTCTCATCACGGGCATTTAAAATCAAGGAGTAACCATTATTAGATAAAGCTTTGGCCATGGCTTGTCCGATACCACCAGTTGCGCCCGTTAATAAAATCCATTTCATCGCTTATACCTCATTATCGGTGATAGAACGAAACATATTGCCATAGAGAAAATACATTCTTTTGGCCATGTGGATTATGGCCTGTTGGTCATCAGGGGAGTCTATTTTATTCATTAAAGATTTAAAAAAGTCCATGTGTTTGATATCTAAACTTCCGTGACTATACAAATAACTCATAGCTGTTGGAGGCAAAGTTAGACTGTCTTGAGTGATTTGTCCAAGCGGTGTTGCTAACTCTACACTGGTACTTTCAAGCACATAGACCATACCAAAAAAACTGGCTGGATTTAGCCTGCTAACGCTATCATAAGCATAGGAAACCATAAATTCAGTTGCAGGTGCCGGGAGTGAATTTCGAACCAATTCCGCATCAGCACCACAGGCTGATATATCGTTTAATATCCACTCTTCATGGCCAATTTCTTCATCTATGTACTCTGCAATGGCTTTCCTTAACCATTCATATTTATCGGTCAATCGAGAACCTGTTGCCATGAGCAAGGGGACGGTGTGCTTTACATGGTGATAAGCCTGGCTTAAAAAAGTGACATACTGGGGTAGAGTGATAACACCCTTCTGGCAATTTACCAGTAGGGGAGCACTATAAAGGTATTTTTTTTCATCAATTGTCGATGAAATGATTTTTTCAAAGAAACTCAAAAGCTTTTCCTTTTTAGGTTCAGTTTTTAATTAATTAGTTGGCGAGCTCATTTTGCCTTAAAAAAGAAGCCCTGTTATTTAAAATTTGTTGACGCCTTAAACGCCCATTGGGAGTCAATTCATTATTTGTAAAAGGTAAACTTAATTCAAAGGATTGAATTCGCGCATAATCCGGTAGTTTGTTGTTGACTTTATTGATCGTGGTTTTAAGTTCTCTTTCAATGTCAGTGCTTGTTTTTATTCCAACCAAGTCATTTTCCACCAGCTTTTTTTCTACTAATTCATTCAATACTAAAAGTGCATTAATGCCGATTTGTTCATCGCCGTAAACCATAACTTGATCAAAATACCCACTAGCCATCAGTTCTGATTCAACCCATTCGGGTGCAACATTTCTACCCATTCCTGTAATAATGGTATTCTTTTTTCGACCTTCGATATAAAGATAATCTTGTTTATCCATATGGCCAATATCACCAGTAGTGATTTTTCCATCATGACCAGAACTGCCCAGATAACCCAACATGCTATTTCCGTTGATAGAAATTTCACCATCCTGAGCAATTTGCACTTGTACATGAGGCAAAACTTTTCCAACGCTACCTGGTCGATTTGATGATGGGCGGTTCATTGCTACCACGGAAGCACATTCTGATAATCCGTATCCTTCGTAAATAGGAAGGCCAAGTTTGATAGCTTTTTGTAATGTTTCTGTAGCCGTTTTACCTCCACCTAGAGCAATAAGTTTTAAATTGTCCGGGGGGGGGCTTTGAAGCGCTATTTCTATGAAAATTGGCAACATTTGTGGGACCAAAATAAAGCTTTCTGGTTGGCATTCATTCAGAGTTTGAATTAAGACATTGATATCATTTAAGCCGGTGTTGGTGAAACCCAGCTGGGATAGTGGTCTTAATTCAATTTTAATACCTGCTAATAGAGGCGTATAGATCCCACCAATATTTTCTAATAAAACTGCCAGGGGCAAAAGACATAAATGGGTGTTAACCCCGGCTTCTTTAGCGACATCAGCAATTGAACTTGCTACAGCTTCCATTTGTTCCAGGCTTAAGCAAACACCTTTAGGGTTTCCAGTAGTTCCTGAAGTATATGTAATTTTGGCACAGTTCTTTGGGAGTGGAACAGATGTTGCTTTCAATCTTTTTGCGTTAAAATTCACTATGCCTGATGTTTGTTCAGTGCCATCTGTTAGTAAAAGTTCTGCTCCAGAATCGTTTAAAACATGTTTTTGTTGTTCAGCAGAAAAAAAAGCGGGAACGGGTATTAATACCAGATTTAATTTAAGGCAGGCTAAATCTACTATCAACCAGAGTAAATTATTATCGGCAAGCAAAGCGACAGAGCTAAGCTGCTGCTTGTTTAACCAATTAGCCATAATAGAAATTTGTTGGTTAAGACTACTGGCAGTTAAGGTTGTGGCACCGTCATTAACGATAATTTTAGACGGTTCAGACTCAGCCAGTGCCTTTAATATCAAACTCATGCAAATAGAGCGTCTTTATTTTGAGCTACGCCCTGGATGTGTACTGGAGGCGTGGGCAATTGGTTGAATAATTCTCTTGTTTCTGGACAACGTTTAAGCTGTTCCAATGCCGTTGAAGCCTTACCTGCTACAACAACCGGCTTATCATCGTAATAATGTCCCCAGTTGGTGTCAGTGTCAGTGAGTTTATCAGGATCAGCTAATGCCAGCGAAACGGGACAAAGCCCCAATTTATACATGATAGTGAGTAATGCAGGGGTGGCGGTAAAGACCATGTAATCAATATGGTTAACTTCAATATATTTCATCATGGTTAATACCATCAACCTGCCCATGCCTTTTATAGAGGCCATATTGCCAATTTCAATGATTTGATGTCGTTCAATTTTACGTTGAAACAAACCAGATAAATGCTCTTCTAAGGGGCTATCAAGATATTGTTCAAGATAGAGGGTTTTATCTGCCGCATTGGCTAAACCTACTGTTGATAATGGAGCTGAACTGTTTTTTGTAAATGATGTTGTTTCATTACTTAAAGTCAACTGCCAATCAAGAAAATGTGTAAGTTTTGCCTGATGCACTTCCATGTATTTTTGGCTGATGAAATTTGATATTTGTTCAAAACCATTTTGAGAACAATGAGTTAACTCACAACTTAGCTTGTTGGAGTGGGTATGTTCTGGTTGTTTTGTTAGCATCTGAGTTACTCCAAACCACTAAATTGTCTCTACGATATAGTAACTATAAATGATGCAAACTTAAGGTTGACTTAAGGTTTCTAAATAATTGTAATTACTCGGGATAAAATAGGTCATCTAGTCATATAATTGGTTGACCTGTCTTATCCCGAGTTGAGGTTATTTAGAATTTCAGCCTTGAATTAAAGCGTCTTGAAGTCGTTTTATCAGCTGAATACTGATCTTAATCATCGATATCTACAGGTTTTGAAGTAAAAGACTTTTTTCCGGTGAATATGGCTGAGATTAACCCTGTATTTTCACGACGGTTGGCAATAATTACCGCTAAAATATGGATAAAAATGGCACCCAATAAAATATAAAATCCATAAACGTGAGTTGAAATCACTGGTTTTCGGTAGGCTCTCATTTCTTTATATTTTGTAGGATCAATGTTGTCTTTAGAGCCTGCTTTAACTAACTTAAGCACGGGTTTTTGATCGGTGTTTTTAATAACGAGAAATTCAGCTATTTTTTCACCAAAAGGTGGCATGTAGAGATCGGTTCCAGCTAAAATCAAACCTGTGGTTGCTTGTAGCGACAGCATAAAAAAAAGAAAGGTAATCATTAACTTTCCTAAGGGATTGTGACCCAGGTATTGTTTTGGAACTTTGGATTTTATGGATACCAAATATGTTTTTAAGGATGAAAAATACTGTTTTGTGAAAGGTGTAATTCCAGATAAACTGGAATATTTGTTTGAGAAAAAACACCAGACAAATCTCATTAATAGATTAATGATAAAAAAATATCCAATGTAAACATGAATAGTTTTTATTAAAATCTTTCCTTCCAAGCTTATTCCAAGCGCTTTATTGTTTAGTAAAACGATACCCAAAGCCGCAAGCCCAATGATACAAAGCACATTAAGCCAATGAAATATTCTGACCGGGAGTTCCCACACAAAATAGATTTGAGCTGGCGGTGTTTGAGGTTTCAAAGTTGACATTTTTTATCCTGTTATAATATTTTTAGCAACGGTTAAAGTTTCTTTCAGACCATATCTGTCTTTCATATTGCATTTGGAACAAATGACCGGAATTGGAATGAGTTTTTCTCTTGATATCGTCGTTTAATAAATTCAGACAATTCAGGGAAAGTCGTTTCAAAACAGTGAGTTAACTCACGATAAAACTTGTTGTCACTAATAGGTTTGGCCAATGAACTCACTAGTTTATAGCTCCCAGCGGTAATGGATGTTACTCAAGTTTAGAATAAAGTTTATTAAGGGAAACTTAAGTAACTTTTTATTTGATAATTTTTTGACAGCTTTAATTCTAATTTAACTGTTAAGAAGGACTTCTGGTTTTAGCTTTAGTGGGGATATTGAAATGTTATGCAAGATTTATGACTCTTGCTAATTCCTGACTGATTTCCTCTCTTTTAAAAGGCTTTGCAATTCGTCCTTTAAAACCATAACTTTGGTAGTTGGCCATGACCGGATCAATTGAGTAGCCGCTAGAGACTATCACTTTTGCCCTATCATTTATTTCAAGAATTTTTTCAATGGCTTTTTTACCACCCATACCACCGGGAATGGTTAAATCCATGATGATGATGTCAAATGGATTTTCTAATTTTTGTGAATGAATATATTTATTTATAGCTTCTTCTCCATTAATAGCTGTATCAACATTGTAACCAAGTGAAATGAGCATTTCGCTGGTTAAATCTCTGACCATGTCGTCATCATCCATTACCAGAATATATCCAGAAACTAAGGGTGTCTTTGTCTTTGAGTTGCTGGTGGGGGTTGGTAAATTCAAGTCAGATGGAATGTTTGCAGGTAGATAAAACGAAAAAGTTGTGCCAACTCCATATTTGGAATTAACCCTTATATGGCCACTGTGCTTTTTTATAATGCTATGAACCGTTGCAAGACCCAGACCACTGCCATTTTCTTTGGTGGTAAAGTAGGGATCAAATATTTTTTCTAAATCGGCTGGTTTTATGCCACACCCTTCATCTCGAATTATAAATTTGACATATTTACCTGAAAAATCATGGGATAAAAGTTCGTTATGTTTTTCTACGTTTTTGGCCGTTATGTAGACATTGCCACTGGAGGTCATAGCCTGTTTGGTATTGAGTACAAGATTGGCCAGAACTTGGGCAAGTTGTCCTTTGTCAGCTTTGATATGCCACAAATTATCCGAGATATCAAAATGTGGTTTTACACTACTTCCCGTTAAATTAAACTTAATGGAGTCTTGAAGTAGATTGCTAAAATCTATAACTTCTAAAAGAGGTTCTCCACCTTTAGCAAATGTGAGCAGTTGGTTAGTAAGATTTTTAGCTCTATCTAACTCCTGGTTGGCTATTTCCAGGTGATGGTAGACTGGATGATTTTCTGGAAGCTTCATTTTGGCCAATTCAATATTACCAAATAAGCCAGTGAAGATATTATTGAAATTATGAGCTATCCCTCCAGCCAATACACCAACGGATTTAAGCTTTCTTGTTTTGAGTAATTCTTCTTCAAGCTGATATTGTTCAGTTACATCCCTGAAAACGAGTACCACGCCAGATACATTTCCCTTGTCGTCAGCAATGAGTGCAGCAGTATCGGAGATTAGATGTTCAGTGCCATCTTTAGCAATAAGGATAATATGGTTGGCTAGTTCAAGGCTTTTTCCAGTTAGCAGTACTCTATCCACGGGACTTTCAACTATTTTTCGTGTTTCTCTATTGATGATTTTAAATACAAGAGATAATTTTTTTCCTTTTACTTCATCTAATCTCCATCCAGTAAGATGTTGTGCTATTGGATTTATTTGTGTCACATTGCCATGGGTATCTGTTGCAATAACAGCGTCCCCTAAAGAATTAAGTATTGTTTGCAGGTTTTCCTGACTATCGCGAAGAGCTTGTAATACTTGATTTCGTTTTGAAATATCTCGAACCAGAGCGAGCAGATAAACTTTACCTTTAATTTGTATGGGAGAGGCTGAAATTTCGACAGGAATATAGCTTCTCTCTTTAGTAAGACAAGTTAGTTCTTCTGTGCTACCTGTACCATGCTCCAGGATAGATGAAGCAAAATGTTGAAATCTATCCATATCATAGGGATGGATATCTTTAATAGAAAGGCCGACTAACTCATTAGGTGGGTACCCCAGTAAAGTAACCGCCATTTGATTAAAATCAATAATTTTTTCGTTCTCAAAATCTAATAATAAAATGGCATCGTTAGATTGATCATAGATAGCTCTAAGACGTTCTGTATTTTCATGAATGGTTTCTTCGGCTAATTTACGTTCGGTTATATCCGTGGCCATACTGATGATTAACCGACGTCCGTCAGGGAGTTGACTTAAGGGGCTTGATGCAAAATCCCAATGTCTGTATTCCCCTGATTTTGTACGTACCTGAAACTCACCATCATGATCTTTTGTATTGCGATCAAAGATAGATTCAATATATTCACACATATTATCCATCTCTTCACCATAAGCTTTTGCTGTCCAATCTTTCAAAGTAGGAATGTCATTGGGGTCGTAGCCCGTTATTTCAGTCCATATTTTGTTTATTTGAATGATTTCACCATCTTCAGCATGGAGCATGGTAGGAGCGGGAGCAAGAGAAATGGCTAATCTAAATTGTTCTTCACTTAAACGCAGAGCATGTTCAATACGTTTGCGTTCATGAATTTCAGATTCAAGTTTATCTTTTGCTAATAATAATTCTTGTGCGCGACTTCTTGCCGATTGGGCCAGATAGGTTGTTAATGCAATAGCTAATGAGAAAATGATTCCCGCCATTAACAGTGCCTGGTTGATGAGACTCTGCTCACCTGAAGAGTTATGGTTTTGTATGGACTTAACTTCATAGGCTTTATGAGACTCCTGAGCTTGCCATAAGCTGATTATAATGGTCATTACACCAATACCAATTAGTATAGGAAGCCAGGAAGGTAAGTGAGAAAGTGTTTTTAGCTCTTGTAACCATGCAATTGCTAAAATGGTAATACCAAGAATGATAAAACCAAGGGCCGTATGGATGGCCATGAATGTTAGTTCATTCCATCCGTGATCTGTTTTAAGTCTAACCATATAACTGGATAGTGCAATAATGGCTATTCCCAGAATTAAGGAACCTGAAATGCCAATTAATAGAGAGTGGTTTTTAGGGACTTTATTAATGCTGACGAGAATCAGGGCAATTCCAGCTAATGAAAAACAAAGTGCTGTATTGGCGGGCATTCTGCCGGGGTGGGATGTATTAGCTGCGAGATAGTGTTCCATCAAAAACTGATCTATGCCAAATTCTAAACCCAATATGTACTCTAGTAGTGTTAACAATCCCAGTAACAAAACTAAGGAGCCACAAGCGACCCCAATATTATGATTTTTTCTATCAATAAAAAATATACCTAAACCACATAATAAAAACCCAAGAGCGGTGTTGTATTGCATGGGAACAAAAGATGGAGAAAATTGTATGAGTATTTCATTATGAGTATACCAACCGAATAAGACTATAAGCCCAAGCAGAGCGGACATCCTGGCTCCGACAATGGATAATTTTTTAAGGTTGTTTTTCATAGGCATCCTTGCCAGGCAGGTTGACTTTAGATAACAGTCTTACTGCTTTAAACGTAAAGTTTATCTGGCATACACAAACAAGTTTGAGGCATTTATGGAAAATGAACTATCATATTTAAATCATAGCTTTCCCAAAAAAGTGTAGATCTCACTAAGATCTCACCAAGATCTCACCAAGATCTTAACAATTATCAGCTTTTAGAAGATATAAAATTGATCTAAGTCAACTTTAGCCTGAGATGAACAATTAACTGGCAAAGCTTGATTGTTATTGAACTTTTAGCGGAGTAATAATATATTAATAAAATCACAAACTGCTACTTTCGTCGAGTATACGACAATGACAGAGTAAGCTATCAGAGTTTTCACTCCAAAGGGTTATAATTATGAAAAATATTATGTTAGCAATTTCTTTTATCTGGTTATTCGGCTGTTCACAAGTAACACCTTCTGTTGCAGGAGAGCAACAAAAAATTGAAAGTAAACATGCTTCAATAGATACTAAGGGGGATAGGCTGGCTGCAGTTTTTAACCAGATCCAACAACTTTCGTCAGATAACCAGTGCAAAGTCAAGTCAGATTGTGGTTTGTTGGAGATTGGTCATCGGGCCTGTGGCGGGCCTGCTGGCTATGAGGTTTACAGTCAGTTAAATCCGCAAAAAGACAAATTATTAGAGTTGGCCAAAACTCATCAAGCTATGCAGCGTAAAGAGAATATTAAAAGTGGAAGAATGAGTACCTGTGAGGTGATCCCTGAACCTCTATTTGGTTGCGTCAATCATCAATGTACAGTGGTTAATGGAGATGCGTTTTAATTTCTGATTTCTAATGCCTGGTAAACACATGCTTACTCCTTTTAAAAAGTTAAAAAGAGTAAGCCTTTGAATAATAAAAATAATTGCAACTATTCAGTGAATTATCGAATTGCCTGTAACTGTTCAGCTGACAAATTTTAGAGGTTAGCTGAATAGTTACAATTTTTACAAGATCGAGATCTCATCATGCTGCTGTTGAAGTTTAGTTAACGCCTCGTCAAACTCGGCCAATTTTGATTTCTCTTTTTCAACCACTGCGACAGGTGCTTTGGCAACAAAACTTTCATTTGAAAGTTTCCCTTCAGTTCTTTTCATATCTCCCTGGATCCTGGTGATTTCTTTATTGAGTCGGTTGAGTTCTGCTTCTTTATCAATCAGTCCTGCCATGGGAATTAATACTTCCATTTTACCAGCAAGTCCGGTCGCTGACATAGGTGCTTTTTCGTTTTCAGGCAGAATTTGAATAGACATTAATTTAACCAAAGAAAATAGCAGTTTTTTGTGAGATTCAAGTCGCTTACAATCATTGTGATCTGCATTTCTAAATAGTGCAGGAATAGGTTTTCCTGGCGCTATATTCATTTCTCCACGAATATTTCTAACCGCAAGAGTAATGGCTTGTAACCATTCAATATCTTGTTCGGCAATTTTATCATCGGTTTGCTTATTCACTTCTGGCAATGGTTGAAGCATGATGCTTTCTGCATCAATTTGTTTTAACAGGGCAACAGATTTCCAGATCTCTTCAGTGATAAATGGGATCATAGGATGAAGTAATCTTAGTAATTGCTCAAGCACATTAACAAGTGTATTTCGAGTGCCACGTAAGGCTGCTTCTGTGGCATTTTTGTCATAAAGTACAGGTTTACTTAACTCCAGGTACCAGTCACAGTATTGATGCCAGGTAAAATCATAGAGTGCTTGAGCGGCCAAATCAAAACGGAAATTTTCAATATGTTGTTGGTACTCTGAAATACAATGATTAAGCCTGGAAAGTATCCAGCGATCGGCGACACTGAGTTCCATCGCTCCATCATTTAAATCATTGGCATGTTCCTCGGTATTCATTCGAACATAACGTGCCGCGTTCCAGATTTTATTACAAAAGTTTCTATATCCCTCCAGTCTGCTGATATCAAACTGGATATCACGCCCGGTGGTTGCCAGAGACATGAAGGTAAATCTCAGAGCGTCTGTACCATAGGCATTAATACCATCAGGGAAATGTTTTCTGGTCTGCTTTTCAATCTTTTCTGCAAGTTTAGGTTGCATTAATCCCTGGGTTCTTTGAGTTACCAGATCTTCTAATTCAATACCATCAATAATATTCAAAGGATCTAAAACATTGCCTTTAGATTTGGACATTTTTTGTCCTTCAGCATCCCTCACTAATCCGTGAATATAGACTTTTTTGAAAGGAACTTCGCCAGTGAATTTTAAGGTCATCATAATCATTCGGGCAACCCAGAAAAAGATAATGTCGAACCCTGTAACTAACACCTCAGTAGGATGAAAAGTTTTGAGTTCTTTAGTCTGTTCCGGCCAGCCTAAGGTCGAAAAAGTCCAAAGGGCGGAACTAAACCAGGTATCGAGTACATCTTCATCTTGAGACAGGTTTACATCCGGTGAAAGACCGTGCTTTTTTCGAACTTCATCTTCGCATCGACCCACATAAACTTTACCCTGGGGATCATACCAGGCTGGAATACGATGTCCCCACCAGAGTTGTCTTGAAATACACCAGTCTTTGATATCTTTCATCCAGGCAAAATAGGTGTTTTCCCATTGTTTAGGAACAAATTCGATGGAGCCATTTTCAACGGCTTCAATCGCAGGTTTGGCTAAAGACTCTATAGCAACATACCACTGATCGGTAAGTAGTGGCTCAATGGCTACACCAGAGCGATCACCGTAAGGAACTTTAAGTGCGTGATCATCTACTTTTTCAAGCAGATCTAAAGACTTAAATTCTTCTATGATCTGTGTTCTTGCTTTGAATCTATCTAACCCTTGATAATTTTCAGGCAAATGATTGTTTAATTGAGTATTTGGAGTGCCATCGGCGTTATAAACTTCGGCTTCTACCAAAATAGAGGCATCTGTTGAGAGTATGTTGAACATGGGTAAATTGTTTCTTTTTCCAACTTCATAATCATTAAAATCATGAGCAGGGGTGATCTTTACACAGCCTGTTCCAAACTCTGCATCGACATAATGATCTTTAATAATAGGTATGCGACGGTTAACCAGAGGTAGAATAATTTCTTTACCAATAAGTGCCTGATAACGATCATCATCAGGATTAACCGCTACGGCGCTATCACCCAACATGGTTTCTGGCCGGGTGGTGGCTACCACAATATAATTTTTGCCTTCCGAGGTAAGCGCCCCATCAGCTAATGGATAGCGAAAGTGCCACATGAAGCCTTTTTTATCTATGCTCTCTACTTCAAGATCGGAGATTGCTGTGTGTAGTTTAGGATCCCAATTGACCAGTCGTTTACCTCGATAAATCAGTTCTTCTTCATACAATCGTACAAAAACTTCGTGTACAGCTTCAGAGAGTCCTTCATCCATGGTGAACCTTTCACGGCTCCAGTCGATACTTGAGCCCATACGGCGTAATTGTTCAGTGATAGTTCCGCCTGATTCAGCTTTCCATTCCCAGACGCGTTTGAGAAACTGTTCTCGACTCATGTCCTTACGGCTTTTTCCTTCAGCAGCCAATAATCGTTCAACCACCATTTGTGTGGCAATGCCTGCGTGATCTGTTCCAACCTGCCATAGGGTATTATCACCTTTCATGCGGTGGTAACGAATGAGAGTGTCCATAATGGTATCTTGAAAAGCATGCCCCATATGAAGACTGCCGGTTACATTTGGTGGCGGGATCATAATGCAATATGGATTGCCTTCACCTGTTGGTTTAAAATAACCTTTTTGTTCCCAGTTTTGGTAACAGCTTTGCTCAAGTTTTTCGGGTTGGTATGTTTTATCCATTGTTCCTAATTCTTTATTTGTAAGATGAATCGTTATTAGTGAGATATTTAAGTAATTGATGCCAATTTTTTGTTGTCTGTTCTATTGATTGTTCTTTTTGCTCTTTTACAAAGTCAGAGCTTTGCTCTCTGACTAATTGGTTAAAAAGGGCTTCCCAATTAGATTCAAGTTTAGAGGCAAATCCTGTTAAAAATTGTTGCGATAATGATCTCATCGGTTCAGGAAGGTCATTTGACCATTGCAGCAAGAGACTATTGTATGCCTGCCAACTTTGTGTGGCTAACAAATTTAATTCAACATTTGGTTGGCTAATAAGATCGGCCAAAACTGGGATATCGGCATATTCACCAGAGTCGTTACTGGTTTGTATAATTTCATCTAATAACGGAATATCTCCGGCTTCATTCAACACTGTATTCGATTTAGTTTTATTGGAACTGGAAGAGCTTTCCAATACTTGCTTAATGTGCTTGAACTGTTCAATTGCAGTTGAAGAATTAGTTATTCCTGGTTTTGAATTGTTAGAATCATTCTTCATAAGGTGAAGGCCGAATTAAGGAAATAAAATACAGTTCTAACTTGTATTTGAAAGTACCTAGCCATTCAAAGAGTACCAGAAAACTAAAGGTAAATTGAGTATCCCATATAATGGAAAGGCCTTTATTATATAAGTACACATTATACAGCAGATAAATCATTAAATGAGGGTTTAATGCCCAATTGGCAATAGGTTTTGAAGCGATCACGAGCCAATTGTTTGGCGGCTTCATCTATCGGTACAAATTCGATGACTTCTGATGTAGCAGGTATTGGTGATAAGGCTTGTTCTGTTAAATTAAACCAACAGGCAAATCGACCAATTTTAGAAAGTTGATTATCTTTAAATGGTTGATCATCAGGTTCTGAGTTAGCAAGAACGATGGGGGCTTTGTTAGAAGCAGGTTCGTCAATTGTAGCATGAGCTAAAAAGCTATCAGGATCAAGTTGCCATAAAACTTCATCTAGTTCCATCATCTGTTTTTTATCCTGGCAAAGAACAAAAACCCTTTGTCCCTGACGGTATTTATCAGTGACCAATTTAACCAACAAGCTGTTTGTTGATTCAGCTTGTTGGTTAAAAAAAGTAATTGTCAGGTTCCTGGATGGGCTATGCATAAGAATGCCCCGAATTTAAGCGGTTAATTTAACTGTAGAAAGAATCAATTCTATTCAATATTTTGCTAGCTTGTTTTGGCTGCTTTATCCATAAGAAATTGAGTTAGCAAAGGAACAGGTCTTCCAGTCGCTCCCTTGGCTTTACCACTCTTCCAGGCCGTTCCGGCTATGTCCAAGTGAGCCCAGTGGTATTTACGGGCAAATTTGGATAAAAACAATCCTGCAGTTATTGAAGCAGCGGGGCGGCCACCAAGATTACTAAAATCAGCGAAATTGCTGTCTAACTGGTCGGCATATTCATCCCAAAGTGGTAACCGCCACGCTTTATCATTAGATTTTTCACTGGCTGTTAATAATTCGTGGGCGAGAGGGTTATGATTACTAAATAAACCAGAAGTATGGTGGCCAAGTGCAATAATCACAGCGCCCGTTAGTGTCGCAATATCAATAACAACATCGGGGTCATATTTTTCAGCATAGGTGATGGCATCACAAAGTACTAGTCGACCTTCTGCATCAGTATTAAGAATTTCTACAGTTTGACCTGAAAGGGTAGTGACAATATCGCCGGGTCGGGTAGCTTTTCCACTCGGCATATTTTCAGCAGTGGCGATAATTGCTACAACATTTAAGGGTAAATTCATTTCAGCGATTGCACGCATGGTGCCAAATACGCTGGCGGCTCCTCCCATGTCATACTTCATTTCATCCATGTTTGCACCAGGTTTTAGCGAAATACCTCCCGTATCAAAGGTGATACCTTTTCCGATCAGAACAACGGGTTTGGAACCTTGTGTTCCACCATCATATTCCATAATGGTGAAATTACCTTCAATATCAGATCCCCTGGATACAGATATAAATGCTCCGGCACCCATTTCTTCCAGTTCTTTTTCACTAATAATGGTGGTTCGAATTTTCTCGAATTCATCAGATAATTCACCAGCACGAATAGCAAGGTAAGCTGGTGTGCAGAAATTACCAGGAGAATTAGCAAGGTTTTTAGTTTCTGAGCACCCTGAGGCAATAGCGTTTCCATCTACAACTGCTTTTTCACCAGTTGGCAGTTCTTTACGGCTTGCAACATTAAAAACAAATCGCCGTAAGGGACGTCTAGCCTCACTTTTCTGGCTTTTAAAACGATCGAAGGTATAAAGGCTTTGATGAGCGGTTTCAACAGCCAGGCGTATTTTCCAGTAGGTATCTCGACCTTTTACTTTGAGTTCGGTGAGATAACAGGTGGCATCCATCGAGCCGGTTTCATTGAGTGTGGTGACAACTTTTTTGATGATGGTCTGATATTGGGTTTCAGTGAGTTCTCTTTCTTTACCACAACCTATCAGTAAAACTCGATCTGCCAGGGTATTAGGGACATGATGTAACAATAAAATCTGCTTTAATTTACCCTCCATGTCTCCCCTTCGCAGAAGATTGCCTATATAGCCATCAGAAATAGCATCAACTTGTTCACCGACATGGGTCAACTTTCTGGATTCATAAACCCCAATGACCAGGCATGCAGTACGTTGTTTTTCTACACTGCCGCTTTTTATACTAAATTCCATCAATAACTCCAAATTTGGGGATACTTTAATTTAAGAACGCAGTCCAACCGTTTTCAGGTGAAAATTCTCAAGACAGAGTCGAGAAAAAACTGATAGTTTTTATTCTAGTAGCTATAATTACAAAAATTAAAGTCTGGCTCATTAGTTGGGAAAGCACAAACTCTAAGGATGATTAGTGTAACTCAAAGAATCAGTTAATACAGTGTTATTTTGCTTTTTTACCACTTTTACACCAAAAGTGGTAAAAAACGATAAAAAAAGCAATTAAAATTGAGTGTTTTTTGCTCTAACCTCGTGTTTTAAGGGGGTATGGAGCTTTAGGAGAATTTCCAAAAGGTATGATTCTTTCACGTTATCTACGCTCGGAAGTAGTAAAAACTGCCATGGGTATCTTGCTGGTATTGATATTAATCTTTACTTTGCAAAGATTCATCTATTACTTGAGAGATGCGGCTTCTGGCCAGTTGGCTACTGGTTTGGTTGGACAATTGTTGCTTTTACAAATACCAAGAATTATAGGACTGTTGTTACCGCTAGCCTTATTTTTGGGCACTTTGATTGCTTTAAGCCGTATGTATATTGATCAAGAAATAACCGTCATGCGTGCCTGTGGAGTAGGGCAGATGAGTCTGGTGAAGGCATTACTTAAACCCGCCATAATATTATCGGTGCTCGCTATTGGTTCATCTTTATGGATAACGCCCTGGGCAGGAGAACAACAATATCGCTTATTAGATCAACAAGCTGCACAGGCAGATGTTGCCTTGTTGCAGCCAGGACGATTTCAAGAATCAGGTGATGGAAAAAGTATTGTTTATATTCAAACCCAAAAAAGAAATGGAGAACTGGAAAATATTTTCCTGGCGCAGAAAGAATCTGAAAATGAAGATGATGTACGCATTATTGCGGCTAGTCGCGGTAAAGTTATTCGGCAGCAAAAAGATGAACGTTTTCTGCTGTTAGAAGAAGGCAGTCGCTTTCAGGGAAAACCGGGGCAATCTGACTTTACTGTTTTAAGATTTGGCGAATATTTTACCCGTTTAACAGATAGCGATATTGCCAGAAAAGAGCGAAAACTCGGTGCATTATCAACCTCGGAGCTTATCAAACGCACCGATGGTCCATCGCTGGCTGAGTTTCAATGGCGAATATCAATGGGTATATCTGCTTTTATATTACTCATTATTGCGATACCTTTGGCTCGGGTTCGACCGAGGCAAGGCAAGTTCGCTAAAATGGCACCGGGATTGTTATTGTATATCTTTTATCTGGTGCTAATGATAGTGTCGAAAAACTGGTTAGAAAATGGCAGGATCTCTTCACTGTTAGGCATATGGTGGGTTCATTTGCTGATGTTATTAATTGCTGGATGGCTATTGGATTGGTTGCCATCTAAAAAACAAAACTAACTCAATGGTTAAATACTGGCTATGATAAAACTGATTGACCGCTATATTGGAATAGTGGTTCTAAAATCCATTGTGACCAGTTTGGTTTTTCTCACCATTTTGCGCATGGTTTTTTTATTGATCGATGACCTACCAAATATTGGTAGAGGTCATTATCAAATGTATCATGCGCTATTTAATCTAGCATTAAATGCCCCCTCTACCATATACAATTTCTTCCCTATGGCTACCTTAATTGGCGCAATATCAGGTTTGGGTTTTCTGGCTGGTACCAATGAATTACTGGTTATCAGAGCATCAGGTGTTAGTGTTAAACAAATATTGGCCGCCGTTTTAATGGCTGTTATGCCGTTGATGATTGCCGTTATTTTATTAGGTGAAGTCATCTCACCAATTAGTACTCAATATGCGCAGAAACAACATTCTCTGGCGATTAGTGGTGGACAGGTGATCCGCTCAAAAAGTGGTGTGTGGGCGCGTGATAGCGATGATTTTATTCATATTGGTAGAGCGACTCCAGATGGTCGTATTGAAAATTTTGAACGCTATAGTTTTGATCAAAACTTCAAATTAAAAGCCATTACTAAAGCGAATTCAGGCCAATATCAACAACGTGGATATTGGATTTTAAACGACATTTCTATTAGCGAATTTTTACCAGGAAAAGTGGAAAGTAAACAGTTGAAGCAGCAACAGTGGAAGTCTCAACTAAATCCTGAAAATATCGGGGTAGTAGGCTCGACGCCTGCAGGTTTAGGATTGATAGAACTCTGGATTTTTTCCAGTTATCTTGAAGATAACAAATTAGATTCAAGTAAATATCGCCTGGCTTTTTGGCGATCAGTTCTACAGCCGTTTGTTATTGTCGTGATGTTATTTTTAGGCGCAAGTTTTGTATTTGGTTCGGTTCGACATGTAGCCATGGGAACTAGAATACTTGGAGGTGTCCTGCTGGGCTTAGGGTTCTACGTTATCAACGAAACATTGGGAAATGTTGCCGTTGTATATCAAATGCCGCCTTTAATAGGGGCTTTATTGCCTCTTCTTACGTTCTTTGCAATCGCATGGTGGCGATTGAGCCGGATCCGTTAAGGGTCATTTCTTAACTCTATAAGCAGTTGTAGTATGAGAAAATAAGTCCTGCAAAGCTTTCTTTCTTGGATGAAATGGCACCATCAATAGACCTAAACCAAATAATCCCGAGATAAACCGCAAACCACTGTCTTTCCAGCTCATGGGTTTTCCGTTTGTTTTTACCGAGTAGAGTCGCCAGGGTTTCATGCCCAGAGTTTGCCCGCCTCTCGTCCAGGAAAGGCCATAGTAACCAAACCAGACGGAGATCAGAAACAGTCGAAACCAGATATTTCCATATAAAACACCGGATTCGAGGGCTTCTTTGGATAAAAAAGCCATAACAACAGCAACACCAATGACGCCTGCCACCAAGATCAGTGATACCAGAATAAGAATATCGTAGAGCAATGCCATGACTCTACGCCAAAATCCAGCTTCGCAGTATTCAACATTAGTTTCATTTTTCTCATCAGAAACTTTCAGGCTATCTTTTTTCACAAGCTATTTTCTGGGGTTATGGATTGGCAATGCTTCGATTATAACAAGATTGTTCTTTCAACAGTCATTTTATCTTCGTGTTCTTCGTGTACTTCGTGGTAAATTATCCAAGACTATCCTTTAATTAAATTGCTCATGTTTTATGAAAAAATCCCAATTCAATATTGTAGCTGATGCTAATATTCCATTAGTAACGGAGTTATTTTCTCCGTATGGCTCCGTCACTTTGTTTGAAGGGCGAGATATTACTCATGAAATGTTGCATGAGACTGATGTGTTGCTTGTCCGTTCGGTTACTCAAGTCAACAGGCAACTGTTGGAAGGTACACCCATTCAATTTGTTGGTACCGCCACAATCGGCATAGATCATATCGATTGTGATTATCTTTCTGAGGCGAATATTCAGTTTGCTAGTGCTCCTGGCTGCAATGCCAATTCTGTAGCGGAATATGTTATAGCGGCTTTAGCTCAAACTCAGCGACTTAAGTCTCTTATTCAGGATCAGCAACGGTTAGGTATTGTGGGGTTTGGAAATGTTGGCAAAAAGCTTTATCAATTAGCCTGCAAATTAGGCATTGAAACATTTTGTTACGATCCTTTTGTGGCGGAACAAAGCGAATTATTAAGTGGAAATCTGGGGCAAAATAATGAGATGCCTTATCCAGAATTTGTCTCCTGGGGTGAGGTGATCAACTCTGATGTTATTTCTTTACATGTGCCTTTAACCACAGATGGCAAATACCCAACTTATCATTTGATGGATCCTGTACAACTCAGTCGCTTAAAACAGGGATGCTTACTGATTAATACCAGTCGAGGCGCAGTGGTTGATAATAAGGCTTTATATCAGGCTATTTTTCAGCGAAAAATCAAAGCGGTACTAGATGTTTGGGAATCAGAACCAGATCTTTCCCTTGAGCTTAGAGATTTGTGTGAAATTTCAACTCCTCATATTGCGGGTTATAGCCAGGATGGCAAAGTAATGGGAACTAAAATGCTGCTCAGGGCCTTTGAAACCTATATAAATAGTATGTACCCAAATAATGCTAGCCTCAAAGAAAGTACTCTAACCGAAGTCTGTCTAAACAAGGCCATTGATGATGAGAAAAAGGGGGCTTCATTTAAAAGCACTCAGTTGCATGATTCTGAGGATCTGAAATTGGATTGGGATCCTGAAAAAGATTTTTTTGAAAATATAACGGCTTTAATATTGAAAGCTTATCCAATTGAGGAAGATTGTAGAAATCTTTGTGCTATCAGTGGTGACTCGATACCTTCGAAATTTGATAAGTTAAGAAAGAATTACCCTATAAGGAAAGAGTTTAGACATTGGATTGTGAGAGGGGTTATGGAGCAAAATCAATGTCAATTTCTTGGTCAGTTAGGTTTTTGTTATGAAGGTGAAAATCTAAAATAAACCAATTAATTTTAGATTTAGGTGACATCTGCTGCTAATTTAGACTATTATTACGATATACCCTGATACTCTATGAACCCAAGGAGCTTTTTATTAAGAATAAAACTCATATCATTGCACCCCCTATAGACTCAGTTGGTCAAGAAGAAACAATAACCTGGACTCAAACATTGCCCGTTCAACAGGATGGGGATAGCCGAGATTCTGTTGAAAGAAAAGATTTTTCATCAACACAGCGCTATTTAGTGGTGCCTGATTTACGTTCAAGTGTAGGTTCTTACGTAGAGGATCGCCAGAATAAAAAGAATAAACGTCAGATCAGATTAACCATAACTGGCCGAGCTCAAGATGTCGGTTAATCGGTTAGTAGGTTAAATAACAAACTGTTCATCATTACTTTTTTCTTTAGCTATCTCCCCTTATTTACTATTACTCTTTTTTCTTTCTCATCAAATATGACAAAGTTCACAACTTTGTAAAAGGTTGATGCAGTATTGTCTCGTCTCTAGTAAAATATAAATAACCTCAACTCGGGATAGGCTAGGCCTCTCAATACAGTTATTTTTGCGCCTTTCTGCGTTAAGTTCACTCAAAATAGCCAGCTATTTGTTCGTGAACTTGCCTTGCCAGGCACAAAAAAACCAATATTGAGCCAATTAATCAACATATACAAAATATCAACTGATATAATTTATTGATATTTAACTGTTTAATGTGATTATATGACCTACCTTATCCCGAGTTGAGGTTAATTAATTTCAATTTTTTCAATTACACTAATTCAATTACATTAAATAGAGTAGGAAAAATGCATGTCCGAGAGAGGGTTTAGGGTTGCTGTAGTGGGAGCCACGGGTCTGGTGGGTGAAACCATGATTGAGATCCTGGCGGAAAGAAAATTCCCAGTTTCAGAATTAATTCCACTGGCGAGTGAAAACAGTGAAGGTAAATCCATAAAATTTGGTTCAGAGAGTATCACTGTACAATCTTTGGATAGCTTCGATTTTGAAGGGGTTGATTTTGCCCTGTTTTCAGCTGGCGGTTCTATTTCCGAACAATATGCACCTTTGGCTGCACGTCATGGCGCCATAGTCATAGATAACTCAAGTGTTTATAGATATGAGCCGGATGTGCCTCTGGTGATCCCGGAAGTTAATCCATCTGCTCTGGAAGGATTTAGGGAAAGAAATATCATAGCGAACCCTAACTGCTCAACTATCCAGATGTTAGTAGCGATTAAACCTGTTTACGATGCTGTTGGGATCGAACATATTAATGTTTCGACCTATCAATCAGTTTCAGGAATGGGCAGAAAAGCTATTGGTGCTCTTGCGGATCAGACAATCAAACTAATGAGTGGTCAAGCTCTGGAAGATGATCTTTATGGAAGACAGATGGCTTTTAACGTGATCCCTGAAATCGATCAACTTCAAGACAATGGTTATACACGTGAAGAAATGAAAATGGTGTGGGAGACTCAAAAAATTCTGGGTGATGCGGATATTCAGATCAATCCAACTGCAGTAAGAGTCCCGGTGTTTTTTGGCCATGCAGAGGCTATTCACCTAAGAACAACTTCACCTATTGATGCTCAGCAAGCGAGGGAATTATTGGAAAATGCTGAGGGTGTTGAGTTAATAGATGAACCAGGCCGGCTTATCTCTGCGACGCCTGCTATTGACTGTGTTGGAAAGGATTCGGTATTTGTCAGTCGTATACGAGAAGACCTTTCAAGCTCCACAGGAATCAATTTTTGGGTGGTCAGTGATAATATTCGTAAAGGTGCTGCATTAAATGCAGTTCAAATAGCCGAACTATTGGTAAAAATGTATTTGTAAGCTATAGTTACCTCAATAAGGTGGGAAACTCCCTCAGAAGTCTTATGTAATTACTTGACTCCTGTATGTAAACACCAATTTATTGAAAACTGAAAAGAAGATAATGAAGAAAATAACAAAGAAAGGATTTGATATGTTAGCTAAAGCGTCTCCTTTGTTGATAGGTGGTTGCCTTCTTGGGTTGCAGAGTTCTGTATTTGCTTTGGGCTTGGGTGAGATCAGCCTTAAATCACATCTTAATGAACCATTACGAGCGGAAGTTGCCCTTATTTCTGCTGATACATTATCAGAACATGAAATTAAGGCATCATTGGCTAAGCAAGCAGCCTTTGAAACTGCGGGTGTGGAATATTATTTTTTCCTTAACCAGTTGAAATTTAAACCTGTGTTTAGAAAAAATGGTGAAGTAATACTGGAAGTATCCACAAAATCAGCTGTGAAAGAACCTTTTTTGGACTTCCTGGTAGAAGTACGTTGGCCTAATGGACGTATACAAAGAGAGTATACCATATTGCTTGACCCGCCAGTTTTTAGTGAGGACCCAATTGCTGCTTCAACAGCAACAACCCCAACTTCTTCAAGCCAAATAACGAGTGTACAAGCTCCTGCTGATAAAACCTCAAGTTATGAAGTGCCAAGTTATTCGGTATCAGGTACTGTTGGTGAATATTTGGTTAAATCTGGAGATAGCCTTTGGCGGGTAGCTCGAAAAAAAACCGGTAATACTTCATTTTCCATGCAACAACGTATGGTTGCCATTTATGCTGCAAATCCTGATGCATTCATGAAAAATAATATGAACAGGTTAAAAAGAGGCGTTGTTCTACAGATCCCGGATGAGCAATCAATAGGTTCAATTAGTCAACAACAGGCTTTGCTTGAAATAGCTAGCCAAAATCAGCAATTTTCTGGCCGTGGTGCAGGAAGTCGACCCTCAGCTGTTGTTGATACTGCTGATTATTCTTCTGGAAGTTCAAGTGTAGAGAGTTCTACTCCGACGAGTAGTGATAGACTTAAACTTGCATCACCTTCTACTTCAGCTGATGATGCTGCTGCAGTTGCAGCACTTGAATCTGAAGCTGTTACCACTTTATCTGAAACGGTTACAACTCTGGAAGAAGAAAATAAATCCTTAGCAGATCGACTTGCTAAAACGGAACGGCTATTAGCATTGAAAAATGCAGAATTGAGTGCTTTGCAAGAACCCTCAACAACAACTTCTGAACCGGTAACTGAGCTTGAATCCATCAATGAGCTGGAGCAAGATGAAGGAGTTGTGGAAGATTTGTCGGATAGTGAAGACGTTGACGATAGGGCTACAGTCGATACTGAAACAACAGAGGATACTGCAGGTACTCAAGACACTGTTTCAGAAGAGCTTGTTTCACAAGACACTAGCACCAATGAAGACACTACAGTAGCAGAAGACTCTGCTTTAACCACAACTCCAGAGAGTATCAAAACGCCTCCTGTAACACCTGATGTCACTAAGCCTGTAGTCCAGGAATCTTTTATGGATAAGATAATGGCAATGGGCAGTACAACACTTATTGCAATAGGCTCTGGAGTTGTTGTGGTGTTCTTTATTATCTTTTTCTGGATAAGAAGAAGGGGTATGTCTGAGGAGTCTTATCAAACAAGTTTGTCTGTTCCTGTTAATGAAGGTTTAAATGAAGAAGAATTGCCTGAAGTGGCTGATGATATTTTTGCTGCCGAGTTAGATGAAGAGGATGAAGAAGATTACATTCCTGAATCTGATATTGATGATTTGGAAGCTGAGCCAACCGAAGAAGAAGTAGCTGATCCTCTGGGTGAAACGGATGTCTATATTGCCTATGGTAAATATGATCAAGCGATTAAGTTGCTTCAAGATGCTGTAGATCAAGATCCTGAGCGGGTAGATCTTCGTTTGAAATTGATGGAATGTTTAGCTGAAACTCAGTCTTTGAGTGATTTTAAAGCACAAAAAGAAGCTTTGGCCGAAGTTTCTACAGATTCAAGTGTGGCCGAACAAGTTAAAGAATTGGAACAAAAAGCCTGGCCTCAAGAAAGTGATGATTTAGATTCAATTCCATCTACTGAAGATATATTTGGAGATTTATCATTTGATGGGGATACGGAAGAAGATGAGTTGGTTTTCCCGGAAGAAGACGAAGGCGTGGATGATTCCAGTGAAGCTACCCTGGACCTGGACGCGCTTGATGATGCTTTAGATTTACATGGTGAAGAAGAAGAAACAGAAGAAGAAATACTTGATTTTGATTTAGATATTGATGAAGCAGCTGATGATGAAGTATCGTTAGAAGAGGAACTACTTGATACAGAAACATCAGTCCAGACAGATGAAATTTCTGAAGACGTAGGTGCGACTTTTGAAGAAGATCTGGATGAGTCTATTGAAGAAGAGGCTGAGTATATTTCTGTAGATGAACTTGATAGCCAGTTAGATGAGAGCACAGAAATTGATGACGGCGCTCTGGAACTAGGCGACGTTGATGAAGCTTCGACAAAACTTGATCTTGCGAGAGCCTATATTGATATGGAAGATTTTGATGGTGCAAGAGAAATATTACAGGAGGTTTTGACAGAAGGTAATGAAGAACAAGTGACGGAAGCTAATGAGTTAATGTCTCAGTTGGATTAATTCTGGCAGATAATAAAGTTCTAATGGTGAGTTTAACGCCTGGTTCAATGCCAGGCGTTTTTAGTTTTGGATGGCTTTTAGCCAGTTTTGGGTATAGTCTTCTAGCATTTAGGAAAATTGGTATGTCAAAACAGTTAAATGCTGTTGAAAACACTAAAAAAATTGCGTTAGGTGTTGAGTATTCAGGGCAAGATTTTTCTGGTTGGCAAAGACAAAAACACTCCAAAAGTATTCAAGAAGCCCTGGAAAAAGCCTTATCCATTGTTGCCTCTGAACCCATCTCAACTGTTTGTGCAGGCCGCACTGATAAGGGCGTTCATGGAAAAGGGCAGGTAGTTCATTTTGAAACAAATGCAGTGAGACCAGATAAAGCCTGGGTTTTGGGGGGGGATTCACATTTACCTGATTCCATTTCTATCTCCTGGGCAAAACAAGTGGTAGATGACTTCCATGCCAGGTTCTCAGCCAGGAGTCGCAGTTATCGATATATTATTCATAACAAAAAATCACGCAGTGCGTTACTGGCTAACAGGGTGACGCGCCATTCCTATCCCATTGAGGTTGAGCCGATGAAGTTGGCCTGTCCTTACTTTTTAGGGGAACAGGATTTTACCTCGGTAAGAGCAGCAAATTGTCAATCCAAATCTTGTTGGAGAAACATTAGTTCCCTGGAGGTTAATAGATATGGGGATTTTGTAGTGGTGGATATTACTGCCAATGCTTTTTTATATCATATGGTCAGAAACATTGTAGGGATCTTATTAGCAATAGGTGAAGGACACTATCAACCACACTGGGTAGAATATCTTTTAGCAAAGAAAGATCGAACCAGCGCTCCTGCAACCGCCCCAGCTACAGGGTTGTATTTAATGAGTGTGAAATATCCAGAGATATATCAAATCCCCGAACTAAGTGATAACCCCTGGTTTTGGTAGAACGGGTATATATTTTAGTTGAGTGGAAGAAATCTTTAAATTTTTGTAATTTACTGGTATGAACACTGATTAATTACTTGATTTAAAAAGGTTATCCTTTCAAAATTGCAGGTAGGTACAAAGAAAATACTTTTGATGCTAAATTTAATAGGTAAGCAGAGTTTATGAGTTGGTTAGAACGTTTATTACCCGGAAGAAATACACCAGGCTCCAATCGTAAAAAATCAGTGCCGGAAGGTGTCTGGGTGAAATGCTCAGAATGTCAATCAGTGCTTTATCGAACTGAATTAAGTCGTACTTTATCTGTTTGTGGTAAATGTGGGCATCACATGAGAATTGCTGCCAGGCAACGATTAGAACATTTTTTTGATGATGCAATCTGGTCAGAAATTGGTGCTGAATTAGAACCTGTTGATCAACTCAAATTCAAAGATTCCAAAAAATATAAAGATCGGATCAGCGCAGCACAAAAATCGACGGGCGAAAAAGATGCATTGGTTGCTGGTAAAGGAATAGTTGAAAACGTGCCTATGGTGGTTTGCGCCTTTGAGTTTAGTTTTATGGGCGGTTCTATGGCTTCGGTCGTTGGCGAGAAATTTGTCATGTCAGTTAATGAAGCTATAAAGGATAAATGTCCTCTGGTTTGTTTTTCTGCCAGTGGCGGTGCTCGTATGCAAGAGGCATTATTTTCTTTAATGCAGATGGCCAAAACTTCAGCTGCTTTAGGTAAACTATCTGATGCTGGACTTCCTTATATTTCAGTTCTAACTGATCCTACTATGGGAGGTGTTTCTGCGAGTTTGGCTATGCTTGGCGATGTGAATATAGCAGAGCCCAAGGCTCTTATTGGCTTTGCGGGACCAAGGGTTATAGAGCAAACAGTGAGAGAAACATTGCCAGAAGGCTTTCAGAGAAGTGAATTTCTGCTAGAGAAAGGGGCCATAGACATGATTGTTGAGCGAAAGGATATGCGCACAACTATCTCAAGGTTGACTGCCAAAATGTTAGGGTTGCCCAGTATTGAGAAAGCCTCCTAAAACGTTACAAAATTAACACTAACCCTAACCCAACTATTATTACCTGACAACAAGCAGATATGAGATTTTCTGGCAACAGCCTTGCACAATGGACGGATTATATAGAAGCTCAACATCCATCCACTATTGAACTGGGTTTAGATAGAATGTCAGTAGTGGCTACTCGCTTAGCATTACCTGCGACTAAAGGAACAGCAACAGGAAAAGTCATTTTGGTTGCTGGAAGCAATGGAAAAGGCACCAGTATCGCTATCCTCGAACAATTCAGTCTACTGCAAAAATGCTCAACTTTTAGTTATACCTCTCCTCACATTCATAGCTTTAATGAAAGAATACGATATATGGGGAAACCTGTTGAAGATTTGTTACTCATTAAAGCATTCAATGCAGTAGAAAATGCCAGATTTTTTTCAGTTAAATTGAATCAGGATCAGAAAACCGCAGAATTTGAAGAAACGCCCCTGACATTTTTTGAATTTACTACTCTGGCAGCGATGTGGATTGAAGATTATTTTAAGCCTGAAATCTCTCTTTATGAAGTGGGATTAGGCGGACGCCTGGATGCGACAAATATACTCCAGCCTGATGCTTGCCTGATCAGCTCCATTTCATTGGATCATACTGATTGGCTGGGTGAAACCATAGATGAGATTGCTTATGAAAAAGTATCAATAGCCCGAAAAGATACTCCTATCGTATTTGGAGACTTTGATTTTCCCGACAAAGCATACCAGCAGGTTGAAGAACTTAAGGCTAATTTATACAAAATAGGGAAGCATTTTTCTATTCAAGCTCTTAAATCTCACGAAAAAACATCAAAAGCCAATCTTTTTAAATATTGCCTGTGTAGAACCACTCAGAATAACGAAGAGTTAACTTTTGACTGTCCTACTTCAGTACATCCTTATAACTTGGCAAGTGCCTGCTTTATCAGTCAACAGTTCTTAAATTTTAAAATCGATTCAGCTATGGTTGAGAAGGCATCAAAGCAACTTTTCCTACCGGGGCGCTTTCAAGCTATGCCACAATTTGGGCAAGTTTATCTCGATGTTTCCCATAATTTACAAGCCATCGAAGAGCTTCAGAAAAGAATTTTAACGTTAAAACAACCTGTGCGTCTGGTTTGTGGCATGTTAAAGGATAAAATCAAAACGAATATTTTAGCACCTTTGGACAAATTACATGTGGATTGGTATTTGGCCGATTTACCTTCTTCACGTGGTGCCACTTCAACTGAACTCAATCAGCTCCTGACCAGGGGAACGATGGTTTCTTGCTACCCTTCAATCGAAAAAGCGTTAGATAGTGCTTTGGAGGATGGCAATGGATGGGGTAGTATTGTCGTATTCGGTTCTTTTATTACAGTTGAACTTGCTGAAAAATACCTGGCACGTAGGAGAAAAATTTGACTCAATCAGGTTTTAAGCAAAGGTTGATAGGTGCAATAGTGTTGATCGCATTAGCGGTACTGTTTCTGCCTGTTATTTTTGATGGAAAAAAATCTCAACAGTTTGATGAAAATTTCATCAATGAACCAGAGCAAAACTCTGAATTAATGGAATTAGCTATTGCACTTGAAGAACAGGCTAAAGTACAAAACCCTACAAACAAGTCTGAGAAGTCTTCCTTTTTAGCCAATAAAACGGAAAGTAAGAGCAAAGTAGTTGATGATAAATCTTTAATCACCAAAAATTCAACGTCTTTTATTACTAAGTCCAATAACTTTGTGGTTCAGGTTGCAAGTTTTGCAGAGCAAGCTAACGCCACTAAATTGGTGAGTAAGTTAAAAAGCCAGGGATTGAAGGCATATATTGGGCGAGAAAAATTTAAAAGAGCAGGACGAAATATGATTCGAGTGCTTGTAGGGCCTATGCTGTATGAAAAACAAGCCATTCAGGTTGTGGAACAGATAAAAAAATCTGAAGGTTTAAAAGCAGAAGTAGTTGAGTTTGATCCATTAAAACACTAGAATTCCGCCTCCTGTATATATTGGCTCATTACCTGAACACTGAATTATTGTATTTATTCTGAATAAATGTTTTAAGGTGGTCTGGATATCGTTGTAAATTGTTACTGAATTGAGGGTTTATCTATGTGTGGTATTGTAGGTATCGTTGGGCACGATGCAGTCAATCAACGAATATACGATGCATTAACGGTTTTACAACATAGGGGGCAAGATGCTGCAGGCATTGTAACCTTTGATGGTGACAGACTTCATTTACGCAAATCTAATGGTTTAGTGCGAGATGTGTTTAAAACCCGCCATATGTTAGGGCTTCAGGGAAATAGCGGTATCGGCCATGTTCGTTACCCAACCGCAGGTTCAAGTAGCTCTGCTGAAGCCCAACCCATCTATGTTAATTCACCATACGGTATCGTTTTAGCGCATAATGGAAATTTAACCAATGCGAACTACTTGAAAAAAAAACTGTTTCAAGCAGATAAACGTCACCTGAATACCAATTCTGATTCTGAAGTCTTACTTAATATTCTGGCTCATGAACTTCAGCAGAGTATCAATAAACACTTAACTGAAGATGATGTCTTTAATGCTGTGATCCAGGTACATAATCGTTGCAGAGGTGCATTTGCCGCTATTGCATTAATAAATGGTCATGGCATGTTATGTATGCGAGATAAATTTGGTATTCGCCCTGTTGTATTTGGCAAACGTGAAACAGAGAAGGGCGTAGAGTATATGTTTGCCTCTGAGAGTGTAGGGCTTGATGCGTTAGGTTTTGAGTTGATCAGAGATGTGTTGCCTGGTGAGGCTATTTATGTTGAATTTGATGGTACCGTTCATTCTAAACGTTGCGTAGAGGATACAGTGTATTCCCCCTGTATTTTCGAGTTCGTTTATCTCGCACGCCCTGATTCTTTTATGGATAATATTTCTGTTTACCGTTCTCGTATGCGTATGGGAGAAAAATTAGCTGATAAAATACTTAAAGAATGGTCTGAACATGATATTGATGTGGTGATCCCTATACCTGACACTTCCACGACTGCAGCAATTGAACTAGCGAGTCGATTAGGTATTAAGTTTCGGCAAGGCTTTGTTAAAAATCGATATATTGGCCGAACTTTTATCATGCCTGGTCAAAAAATGCGACGTAAGTCAGTCAGACAAAAACTTAATGCTATTGATCTGGAATTTAAAGATAAAAATGTATTATTAGTAGATGACTCCATTGTTCGAGGAACGACCAGCGAACAAATTATAGCCATGGCACGACAAGCCGGTGCAAAAAAAGTTTATTTCGCTAGTGCAGCACCACCTGTAAGGTTTCCTAACGTCTATGGCATAGATATGCCTTCAGCTTCTGAATTGATTGCACATGGCAGAGATATACCAGAGATAGCTGAAGCTATTGGTTCAGATGGACTTATCTATCAGGATTTGAAAGATTTGATAGAAACCGCCACTGAAGGTAATCAGAATATTACTCGATTTGATACCAGTGTTTTTGATGGTGACTACATTACAGGAGATATTGATCAAGCTTATCTTGATTCCATAGAAGCTTTGAGGAACGATGATTCTAAAAAACAAAAATTACAAGCTTCTACTGAGCCTGCGGAAGGGCTTGATTTATATAACACTGAATAGGTGTATCTATTCAGCTTACCCCTAAAATATGCCATTTCTGCGTTCAAAAATGGTCAAATAATCGAGTATAATCACATTTTTTGTCTTGAACTGACAAATTTTAGGGGCAACCTGAACAGATCCAGATCAATTTGATAACTTGCTGAGTAGTTGTAAAAGATGAACCTCTGAATATATAGAACCTAAACCTGAAAACCCACGGGGACTTAATGAGTAAACTGGCATATTGGATATTAAAATTATTGGGGTGGAATTGCCAGGGAGAGGTACCTGAATTAGATAAATGTATCGTTATTGTTGCCCCGCATACATCTAATTGGGATTTTGTTCTAGGCATTTTGACCAAAGTTGCCATGGACTTAAAACTTTCATATTTCGGTAAAGCTAGCTTATTCAACTGGTATTCAGCTTGGTTTTTTCGTTTCTTTGGCGGTATACCTGTAAAAAGGAACACCAAAGAAAATATTGTTAGCCAAGCTGTAAATTCCTTTTCAAAGACCAACAGAATGTGGTTAGCACTTTCACCAGAAGGCACCCGTTCATTAAAGGATTACTGGCGTTCAGGGTTTTATCATATTGCTATCAAAGCTCAAGTTCCATTACTTCTTGTCTATATTGATGCTCCAAGCAGAACAATAGGGCTTGGGCCTGTTGTTGAATTGACCGGTGATATTGACAAAGATATGGATAAATTGGCTCTATTCTACAAAGATAAGATTGGCATATGTCCAGAAAAAACTACCCCAGTAAGAATCAAACATCCAACTTAGATTCCAACTTAAACGATTTTCAAGCGACCTCATCTAAAAAGTGGTCATCATTGATCGCTTTTAACTGATTTTATGTGATTTATTGGTTATGATTAATCCAAATTAAATATAGAATCCTAGGGCGGATCCTCGGGTAAAAGGGAACACCTGTTTTTTGAAGATAAAAATTTACAGTCTAAAAAGCTTATTCTACCTGTTAATTGTGACCATTAACGGCTTTTGTATTCCTTTATGTTCAGCAAACGTTCAGATTGCGAGCGTAAACAGCAATCTGAATGTAAAACGTCTGGGGTATGAGCAAGGACTTTCCCACAGTGTTGTGACTGCTATCACTCAAGATCAGAAGGGATATTTATGGGTTGGCACCCAGTTTGGATTGAATAAATATAATGGTGTGAACTTCACACACTTTTATAGCGAAAAGGAAAAAAATGATAGTGAAACGGAGAAACACTCTATACAGGATAATTATATTACATCATTGTTTACGGATTCGTCAGGTAATGTCTGGGTAAGTACCATAGCTGGATTAGGCTACTTTGATACTAAAATGCAATTTAATCCAATCGTTTTAGAAGAAAACCAACCTGCAGAAAACTTTAAACTTGCCACAAAATTTATACAAGATAAAAATGGTGTTTTATGGATTGCCACCCATAAAGGGTTATGGCGCAAAGAACCTGATAAAAAAGCCGTTCGAATAAAATTAGAACCATCACCTTTTGGACACATCAACGATCTGGCAATAGATAATCAGAATAAGTTATGGATCGCTACTTTACGTGGTCTTTATTCTCTAAATATTTTAGAAAATAAACCTCAATTATTTACTCATGACAATGCTCAAAACTGGATTGAAGAAGAAGTAGTAAATATTGAATTTATTGATGGAGTTTTGTGGCTGTATCGTTTAGATGGCTTGTGGCGTTTTAACAGTGAAACCAGGGATTTAATAAAAATACCATCACCTGCACATAATGTTGTAACAAATGTTTATGACATGGTTTATTCAGCAGGTGGTTTTTGGTTAAGTAGTAATTCAGGGTTATGGTTTTTTTCAGTTACCAGGGGGGATTGGACGAATTATCGTGCTCAGCCTCTATCAAAAACTGCATTACCCTCCAATAGATTAAGGAATCTTTTTGTCGACCAACAGAAATTATTATGGATTGGTTCTTTTGGAGCCGGTCTTAGTGTACGCCATCCTCAGTCACAAAATATTCAACATTGGCTTAATCAGGTGCAAATAGCTCAGTTAAAATTTGAAAACTTTACACCTGCTGATGTCACTGGAATAAGTGAAGATAATCAAAATAATATTTGGGTGTCTACTCGCGGGAATGGCGTGTTTAAATTATCAAAAAATGGAAAAATCATTGAGCAGATTTCAATTGATACACCTATTAAGATAGCGACTGATATTGTCGAAGATGTGTATGTGGATCAATTGCAACAGGTTTGGATAGCAACTGGAGGTAAAGGGCTTTATCGATTAAATGATAAAGGAAAAATTCAACACTTTTCTAGAAATTCACAAAAACATAGTGAGTTTTCATTACAATCTTCTCGTGATTATATTTATGATCTTTACCAGGACCGAATGGGAAGGCTTTGGCTTGCAACCCATGCGGGTGTTGAGTTGTTTGATACACAAACGAATAGACTTATCACCAAACCAGAATTTACACCTCAAAAAATGAGAAATGTTTCTGCCCGAGTTTCAGCTATTTCTCAAACCCTGGATGGTACATTATGGATAGGTGGTGATGCGGGTTTAGTCGGGGTGAATGAGCAAACAAATAAATTGGAAAGTCTAACGACTCATTCAGAAGACAATGCATTAACAAATGATGATGTCAATGCATTGTCAGAAGACTCTTCTGGAAATTTATGGGTGGGTACCGCCTCCGGGCTTAATCGAGTTTCTCGGATAAATGGCAAGTGGGTTGTTAAACAGTATAATCATGTTAAACAACTTAAGAATAAACCTGTTTATGCACTTGTTAGTGATAAAAAAGGGCAAATCTGGATGGGTGGAAATCAGGGATTGATAAGATTTAATCCTGCAACTGAAGAAGTTTTGGCTTTGTCAAAAAACATGGGGTTACACTTACAAGAGTTTAACCCGGGATCATCCTTGTCAGGTAGTAATGGATACTTATATCTTGGGGGGGTAAATGGCTTTCATCGTTTTAGAGCAAATAATTTTTCTTTTGCCGAATTTACGCCTTTTATAGAGCTTTCCGGATTATGGGCTGATGGAAAAAGACTGAGCTTGATTCCGTCTGATAATGATAGTTACACCATTCCTGGTAACACCCATCTGGTTAGAATGAAGTTTGATGTGCTTGACCTGGCTCAGGGGAAATCAACCTTGACAAGGATTAGAGTTCCTGAAATGTCAGAGCAGTGGTATGAGTGGAGCGAAGGAAATATTTTTACAATAAATGATTTGCCAGCAGGTGAATATCTAATTGAAATTGAATCAAAAAGCTTAATTTCTCCGAAAATAAAAAATTCTAAAAAGATCACAATCAAAATAACCAGACAAATCAAATGGATGGATTATTTGTTCAGCTCAGTTATGGTTTTTATGGTTCTTTTATTAGTGCTCTATTTGAATAGAAAAAAACAAGTGTGGAAACATGAGAAATTGCATTTGTTAAATTCCCGGGAAACAAAAAAAACACAAATTATAGAATTACAAAAAAAAATAGAGTTCAAAAAACAGGAAAACTCAAAATTAATACAACATATAGATTTATCACATAAAGAATTTTCTGAATTTAAAAAACAATTTGGTCAGCTTCATCTACTGGATGGGCAGACAGGATTGCATACAAAAGAATTTGTCACACTTTCAATTGAGAAAATCATTCGCCAGTTATTAACTAATTATCTGGTTGATACTGGAGAAAAATCATCATTTGACGATTCACACCTTCCAAAGCTGGCTTTTATTTTTGTGAAAATTGATGAAATTGACAAGTTAAGACAAGATGGTGGACAGTACCTTGTCAGTTCAGTTAGCAGACAAGTTGCTAAAGTTCTCAAAAAATCAGGTGTTAGCCCTGATGAACTGGCAAGGTGGGATGATGATAATTTTCTTATTCTAGCTCAGTGTAATAAATCAGCAGATATAGACGTTTTATGTGAAAGATTAACCAAATTACTATCTGAAAAAGATTATGGGCCTTCTAAGCAGGAACAATTCTCTATCTCTTGTTCGTTGGCTGCGACTGAATTTCCTTTTGTTTCAGGTAATCCTCTGGAATTTGATTGGAATAAATTGTTAGAATTTTCATCTGTAGGTTTAAAATTAATAGAACAATATTCAGGTAGTGGTTGGGTTGTTATTCGTTCTGCCAATAGATGGGTAAACCAGTTCAATATCAGGGAGGCTCGATATAATATGCTTGATTTTATTAAAAGTGAACAGGTGAAATTGAGTTCGTCATTTACACTCGATAAATGATAAGCTTTTTGACTCTTAAGACAAAATATTAAATTCAAAAATTAAATTGGAAATTAAAGAATGTACAAATTTAAATTAACCAGATTATTCGGCATTATATCTTCAGCTTGTTTTTTAAGTCTTAGTGTAGGCATAGCAGGTCTTAGTATCAGTACCAGTTTAAGTGCTGCAACACCTATCATTGACTATAAATGGCCATTTCATCCAATCAATGCACAACATGGCATGGTGGTCTCTGAGGATGAACTGGCCAGTCAAATTGGTGCTGATATTCTTTCTCAGGGAGGTAATGCGGTTGATGCTGCGGTTGCTACAGGTTTTGCTTTGGCAGTGACATTGCCAAAAGCTGGAAACATTGCTGGTGGGGGGTTTATGTTAATTCATTTAGCTAACAACAAAAAAAATATTGCTTTGGATTATCGAGAAACTGCGCCAGCAAAAGCAAGTACAGATATGTACCTTAATCAGGATGGAACTGTTAATAAACATGCTATACGTAATACAGCTAAAGGGACGGCCGTTCCTGGAACAGTCGCTGGACTTGTTTATGCACAACAAAAATATGGGAAATTATCTCTTCAGCAAGTTTTAAAACCAGCCATTAAAATAGCCAGAGAAGGTTTTCCAGTTTCCTGGGCGTTATCAAATTCTATCCGTTCGAGAGCTGAACGATTACAAAGATGTGAGGTCACCACAAAAGTACTTTTTAAAACGAACAAAGAAAATTATCAGGCAGGGGAAATCATGAAACGTCCAGCCCTGGCCAAAACACTGAGTATAATTGCAAAGAAAGGAAGCGCAGGGTTTTATCAGGGCGATATCGCTCAGAAATTGGTTGCTGGTATAGCTGAACATGGTGGTTTGATCTCAATGGATGACTTGAAAAATTATAAAGCTTTAGAAAGAGAGGTTTTGTTGGGTGATTATCGAGGTTATCAAATTGCCACCATGCCACCACCAAGTTCTGGTGGTGTCCACCTCATTCAAATGTTGAACATGTTAGAAAACTATCCTCTGAGTGAATGGGGGCCTAACAGAGCCAAAACTATTCAGGTTATGGTCGAAGCTATGCGTTCAGCCTATGCTGATAGAAGTGAATATCTTGGCGATCCAGACTTTTTCAAAGTGCCAGTTAAAGGCTTGACAAGTAAGGTTTATGCCAAACAGCTTGTTGAAAAAATTCCCAAAAATCACGCAAGGAAATCGAGTGATGTTAAACCTGGAAATCCCATGCCTTATGAAAGCCCGCAAACGACTCAATTCTCAGTAGTTGATACTGAAGGTAATATGGTCAGTAATACCTATACTCTGAATTTCAGTTACGGTAATGGACATATGATTGAAGATACCGGTGTGATGCTGAATAATGAAATGGATGACTTTTCTGCTAAACCCGGTGTGCCAAATGCTTATGGGTTATTAGGAGGAGATGCTAATGCCATTAAACCAGGAAAACGTCCTCTTAGTTCAATGACTCCCACATTGGTTTTTAAAGATGGCAAACCATTTTTGGCCACAGGCTCACCAGGTGGAAGTACTATAATTACAGTGGTACTGGAAACCATTGTCAATATGTTAGATTTTAAGATGAATATCGCTGCTGCAACTGCCTGGCCGAGATTTCATCATCAGTGGTTTCCAGATCAGATCTATATGGAACCGGGGATCAGTAGTGATACTATCGATAAATTGACTGAGATGGGATATAAAATTAAGGCTGGTAGAACCTTGGGTAGCACCCAATCAATTTCTGTTGATGGCCAGTTTCAGTTTGGTTCAAGTGATAACAGACGTTCTGGAGGGGCGGCTATTGCCGCAAAAAAAATAGATGATGCAGAAAAACACTAATGCTTAAAACTCCTGTTATTTATGTATTATTAATAATTTCCTTATTATCTGCTTCAACAGGGGCGAGCAAAGCTGCAGATCTGGAACCAGTTGAAGAAATAAATAACGCACTGTTAAAACAGCAGGTTGCTGATCTATTAGATCAATTTCATTTAGCCGCTAAAAATGCTAATGGAAAACTTTATTTTTCTTTGTTTGCTCAAGATGGACAGTTTATTGGAACCGATCCCGATGAGATCTGGAATGTAGAGGCTTTTAAGCAATATGCCATGCCTTATTTTAATCAGGGTAAGGGGTGGGAATACGAACCGCTTAAACGAGAAATACACTTCTCTTCCAGGCAGGATACAGTCTGGTTTGTCGAGAGTCTACATAATGATAAATATGGGCAATGTAGAGGATCGGGTGTGCTGGAATTAATTGATGGACAATGGAAGATAGCTCAATACAATTTATCTTTCCCTATTCCTAATGCTTTGAGTCAAAAAATAACCTCTGAAATCAAACAATTTAAGGATGAATAAAGCCGTCGTTTGCAGTATGATCCTGCTTCTTGAATTACTCTCTTAAACTCATGTGAGATCTTCATGCTTATATTGCCTGGTGCACCTGCTCTATCTGATTTTCGGCAACAAAAACTTTTGGCCGATTGCCAACAAATTTCCCCTAAAATTTCAGAACTTTATGCCGAATATGTGCATTTTATTCAGCTGAATGAGCAGGAGCCTGAGTTCAAGTTATCCCAGTTGGAAAAAGAAGTTCTGGATACCATACTCATATATGGCCCTAAAAGAGCAGTTTTTAACAATGACAAAGGTGAATTCACTGAACAATCGTTGTTAGTTGTTCCACGACCGGGCACTATATCTCCCTGGTCAACCAAGGCTACCGATATTGCACATAATTGTGGTCTGAATAAAGTTGAGCGAATTGAGCGAGGCATTGTTTACTCTGTTTTAACTGAGCAGCAAAGCACTTCAAATGAATTAAATTCTTCAGAGTTTGCTCAAGTAGCCACATTGTTACACGACAGAATGACGGAATCTGTACTTGAAAGCACTGATCAGGCCGGTGTCTTATTTGAAGTTCATGCTCCTAAACCATTGATACAGGTTGAAGTCATGGCTAATGGCCGAGATGCATTGGTTGAAGCTAACACAACATTGGGTCTTGCTCTTGCTAATGATGAAATAGATTATCTACTGGAACGTTTCCTTGATTTAAAACGTAATCCCACAGATGTTGAGTTAATGATGTTTGCTCAGGCAAATTCTGAACACTGTCGCCATAAAATTTTTAATGCGAGTTGGACAATAGATGATAAAGAGAAGGATATTTCTCTGTTTAATATGATTCGTAATACCCATGCACTAAATCCAGCCGGGGTGCTTTCCGCTTATAGTGATAATGCTGCCGTTATGGAAGGTTATGAAGCCGGAAGATTTTTTCCTGAACCGGATAGTCAGGTGTATGAGTTTCATCAAGAACCAATACATATCCTGATGAAGGTCGAGACACACAATCACCCCACAGCTATTTCTCCGTATCCTGGTGCTGCTACAGGCTCAGGCGGAGAAATTCGCGACGAAGGTGCCACTGGTAAGGGTTCCAAACCAAAAGCGGGTTTAACAGGTTTCACTGTTTCCAACTTACATATTCCTGAATATATCCATGCCTGGGAATTTGATGCGGGCAAGCCCGATCGAATTGTTTCTGCTTTAGACATTATGCTTGAAGGCCCGATTGGTGGAGCAGCGTTTAATAACGAATTTGGACGACCAAATTTGTGCGGATATTTTAGAACCTATGAACAAGAAGTTGACTTAGGGTATGGAGCAGAGGTCCGAGGTTATCATAAACCCATAATGATTGCGGGTGGATTAGGTAATATTCGAGACGGACATGTTCAAAAAGGAAGTATCCAGCATGGTTATAAGGTGATTGTATTAGGTGGTCCAGCCATGTTGATTGGATTAGGAGGCGGTGCAGCTTCTTCTATGGCATCCGGTTCCAGTCATGAAGATTTGGATTTTGCGTCTGTGCAACGTGAAAACCCTGAGATGGAAAGACGTTGTCAGGAAGTGATTGACCGTTGTTGGGCTATGGGCGAACACAATCCTATTGCTTTTATTCATGATGTTGGAGCAGGAGGGTTATCCAATGCCGTGCCTGAATTGATCCATGATAATGGCTTTGGTGGCAGTTTCGAATTAAGACGAGTACCCAATGATGAGCCTGGTATGTCTCCGGTTGAGATCTGGTGTAATGAATCTCAAGAGCGTTATATGTTGGCTGTATCACCTGAAGAACTTGAGGTTTTTGAAAAAATTTGCGGTAGAGAACGTTGTCCTTATGCGGTATTAGGTGAAGCCACTGAAAAGCAACAACTTGTGCTGTCTGATAGCTTAAATAGTTCTGACACACAAAAACCTGTAGATATCCCAATGGATGTACTTTTTGGTAAGTCGCCCAAAATGCATCGTGATGTTAAATCCAGACAGATTTCTTCTAAAAAACTCAATCTCAGTAATATTAACCTTAAAGAAGCCATAGAGCGTGTTTTACAACTACCAAGTGTCGCAGATAAAACATTTTTGATTTCTATAGGAGACAGAACAATTACCGGTTTGGTTGCACGTGACCAAATGGTTGGTCCATGGCAGGTTCCGGTAGCTGATTGTGCAGTAACAACCTCATCTTTAGATAGCTTTAAAGGTGAAGCTATGTCAATGGGAGAACGTACTCCGGCAGCTTTACTTGATTCTGCTGCAGCCGCCAGAATGGCCGTAGCTGAAGCTGTCACCAATATTGCCGCAGCCAAAATCAATAAAATTTCAGATATCAAACTATCAGCCAATTGGATGGCGGCAGCCGAAGCTGAAGGTGAAGATGCAAACCTCTATGCTGCAGTTGAGGCTGTTGGTATGGATCTTTGTCCAAAACTTGGTATTTGTATTCCCGTGGGTAAAGATTCAATGTCAATGCGTACCCAGTGGTCAGAAACAAAAGGCTCTGAAACGAGTCAAAATAAATCAGTGACCTCTCCTTTGTCTCTGATCATCACTGCCTTTGCTCCTGTCACTGATGCCAGAAAAAGCCTGACACCACAACTTAGAACCGATAAGGGCGATACTGAATTATGGCTTATTGATTTGGGTGAAGGAAATAATCGATTAGGAGCCACTGCACTGACACAGGTTTATGCTCAATTAGGTGATGAAGTGGCAGATGTGGTTGATGCCAGTAAATTGAAAGCATTTTTTGAACTGATCCAATCAATGAATCATGATGACAAGTTATTAGCCTATCATGATCGTTCTGATGGTGGTTTGTTAGCGACAATCACTGAAATGAGTTTTGCTGGAGCTACGGGTGTTGAATTAAACCTTGATGCCATATCCACTGAGGCAGATGTTCTATCTATACTCTTTAATGAAGAATTAGGCGCCGTTATTCAAATACGTAGTCAGGACAGGGTTGAATTGGAGAAAAGGTTATTACAATTTAAACTGAATGATCATGCTTATAAAATAGGCTGTTTGCGTGATGATAATCAATTGGTCATTGCTAATGACGGCGAGGTGATTTATCAAAGCTCTCGTGCTCATTTGAGACAGCTATGGAGTGAAACCAGCTTTCGTATGCAAAGTCTAAGGGATAATCCTGAATGTGCTAAAGAAGAACATCAGACTCGTCAATCCCTTGATGAGTCGGGTATGTCTCCTAAAATAACCTTTGATGCTAATGAAGATATTTCAGCACCCTTTATTAATACTGGAGTAAGGCCATCTGTAGCGATTTTAAGAGAGCAGGGAGTTAACGGACAGGTTGAAATGGCTGCGGCTTTTCATCAGGCTGGTTTTGAATCGGTTGATGTTCACATGAGTGATATCATCGAACAGCGGGTTTCACTTGATGAATTCCATGGACTTGTTGCCTGTGGTGGATTCTCCTACGGTGATGTATTAGGTGCTGGTGAGGGCTGGGCAAAATCTATTTTATATCATGCAAAAACAAGAGATGAGTTTGAAGCATTTTTCCAACGTGAAGATAGCTTTGCTCTGGGAGTTTGTAATGGTTGTCAGATGATGTCGAATCTGGGAGGTTTAATTCCCGGTGCGGCACATTGGCCACATTTTGTACGTAATCGTTCAGAACAATTCGAGGGTAGAGTGGCGATGGTAGAAATTCCACAATCACCCTCTATTTTATTACAGGGTATGGCGGGAACCCAGATCCCCGTGGCTATTGCTCACGGTGAGGGTAGAGCTGAATTTCAGTCTGAAACTATCGCAGAAAAAAGCAATGAAAGTGGTCTGGTATCGTTACGTTATGTTGATACAGAAGGTAAAGCGACTATGAACTATCCTGCTAATCCCAATGGTTCACCATTTGCAATTGCGGGTCTAACAAACGATGATGGGCGTGTTACCATTATGATGCCTCATCCGGAACGGGTTTATCGTACCGTTCAGAATTCATGGGCACCAGAGCAGTGGGGAGAATATGGGCCTTGGATGAGAATGTTTAGAAATGCAAGAGTTTGGTTAGATTAAATATTTTAGGAGTAAGATTTGAGTCAACACTTTGAAGAGCTGATCAATAAATTATCATCTGCACATATACCACTGCTACTTCGTGGTATTAAGCGTGGTTTAGAAAAAGAAAGTCTCAGAGTAGGCACAAATGGTTTTCTTAGTACTCAAAGCCATCCTGAGGCATTGGGCTCCACTCTCACACACAAATATATCACGACAGATTACTCTGAAGTTCTTCTTGAATTAATTACACCTCCCAGCGAAGATCCTACAGAACCATTAAAGTGTTTAGACAGTATTCACCGTTTTATTTACCAAAATATTGGTGACGACTATTTATGGAATGCTTCTATGCCATGCATGCTTGATCCTGAAAAAAACATACCGATTGCATATTATGGAACATCAAACAGTGGGCGTATGAAATATATTTATCGGGTAGGGCTGGGGCACCGCTATGGCCGTTTAATGCAGACTATTTCAGGCTTACATTATAATTTTTCCATACCTCAAGAATTCTGGAAACAACTTCAAAGTTGGGATGACGAGCCAGGAGAACTTCAAACATATATTTCAAAAAAATATATGGGTTTGATCCGTAATTATCATCGTTTTAGTTGGATGTTACCTTTTCTATTTGGAGCTTCTCCAGCGGTATGTAACTGTTTTTTAAATGGCAAAAAAACCAAGTTGAAAAAATTATCTACGGGTACTTCTTATGGGCCAAAGGCGACATCCTTAAGAATGGGAGATATGGGTTATTCCAATAATGCTCAATCTAAACTCAATATCAGTTATAACAGCCTGGACGAATATGTTGCTGGACTGGAACACGCGATCAATACGCCTGAACCTCTTTATGAAAAACTTGGGGTCAAAGTAATCGAAGCTGGTTCTGAGCAAATTAAATATAAACAGCTTAATGCCAATCTTTTGCAAATTGAAAATGAATACTATTCCAATATTCGTCCTAAACGTGTAGCAATATCAGGAGAACGTCCCGCTAAAACTTTATCGCAGGGTGGTGTAGAATATATTGAAATACGCAGTCTTGATATCAATCCATTCTCGCCAGTAGGCATGACCAACGAACAAATTCAATGGTTAGATTGTTTCCTGGTTACCTGTTTGCTTATGGATAGCCCTGAGATTAGTTGTCGTGAACAAGCAGAAATTTCTGAAAATTTAAGACGGACTGTTAACGAAGGACGAGAACCCGGATTACTTTTATTAAAAGATAATCGAGCCATGCAGCTTTCTCAAATCGGATTAGATTTTTCTCAAAAAATGTCGGAAGTTGCAAATTTATTTGATAGTTGCTGGAATACAAAAAGGTATAGTTCTAATGTTAAATATTGGGAACAATGTTTTGAGAAACCTGAACTCACTCTTTCAGGAAAGTTCATGGAGCAGATCCAGCAGCAAGGTAGTTATTATGAAGTTGTGCAGAGTTTATCTCTCTCTCAGAAAGAACAGTTTTTAGAGCAAGGGTTAACTGAACAAGAACAAAAACTATTTAAAAAAGAAGCAACTTCATCTTTGCAGAAACAAATACAGATGGAAGAAGAGCCCCAAATAGATTTCGATGAGTTTCTTGCTAATTATTTTAAGAAATAGAAAAAGCAGGTTCGAGTTTCGAGTTTCGAGATAAAAACAAAATAAATAAAAAATAAATAAAAAATATGAATATACCTTTACCCACATTAATTACCTTTATTCTTTATCTTGTTGCTATGTTGAGCATTGGCATTGTTGCCTGGCGTTTAACAAAAAATCTTTCTGATTATATCCTGGGGGGAAGACGTCTTAGTGCTTCAGTAACCGCTTTAAGTGCCGGTGCCTCAGATATGAGTGGTTGGTTACTACTCGGTTTACCCGGGGCAATTTATTTAAAAGGAATGAGTGAAGGTATAATTGGTTTTGGTTTAGTCTTGGGAGCCTATTTGAATTGGAAATTTATAGCGCCAAGATTAAGAGTCTTTACTGAAAAATTTGGAGATTCACTTACCTTGCCTGATTATTTCGAAAATCGCTTTGCTGACAATAGCAAATCAATAAGAATCTTGTCTGCTACGGTAATCCTGATATTTTTTACCTTTTATACAGCATCGGGATTAGTTGCTGGTGCCACTTTATTTGAATCCAGCTTTCATATGAACTATCAAATGGCATTGTGGATAGGTGCTATTGTTATCGTCTCATACACATTCCTTGGTGGATTTCTTGCGGTTAGTTGGACAGATTTTGTTCAGGGGTTGTTAATGTTACTGGCATTAGTCATTGCACCAATTGCAGCCATATATGAATTAGGTGGCTGGTCAGAAACCCTGTCAATTATTGATAATACGCATCAGCAATTACTGAGTTCTGGAATTAAAGCTAATAATCCTATTGAGCCCTTTTCGGGTTTAACCCTTATAGGAGGATTATCTCTTTTAGCCTGGGGATTTGGTTATGTTGGTCAACCTCACATCCTGGCAAGATTTATGGCAATTAGTTCGGTTTCTGAAGTTCCGAAAGCCAGAAGAATAGCCATGAGCTGGATGGTGGCCAGTTTAGTTGGTTCTATCACGACTGGACTGGTAGGTATTGCTTATTTTCAAATTCACCCCGAAGCAGGTTTAGAACAGCTTCAAACTAATAGCGAAGCCGTATTTATTTTGCTTACACAGGTTTTATTTAATCCCTGGGTATCAGGTGTGTTACTTGCCGCTATTTTGGCTGCTGTAATGAGTACAATTGATTCCCAACTGTTAGTTTGTTCCAGTGCCATAACAGAAGACTTTTATCGAAACTTTGTTAGAAAAACAGCTTCTCAAAATGAATTGATCTGGGTGGGTCGCCTGTCAGTTCTGGCATTGGCTTTGATTGCGATTATAATCGCGTCAGATCCCAATGCATCTGTATTGTCACTGGTTTCATATGCATGGGCAGGTTTGGGTAGTGCATTTGGTCCATTAGTTATTTTATCTGTTTTATGGAAACGTATGACTCTCTCGGGTGCTATTGCGGGTATTATTGTTGGAGCCGTGGTTGTGATTCTGTGGAAACAAATGCAGGGTGGTATTTTTGATCTCTATGAAATGTTCCCTGCATTTATATTCTCTCTAATTTCAATTATTGGTGTGAGTCTTATTACTAAAAAACCAAAGTCTGAAATTGAAACATTGTTTGAGAAATCATCTGATTTAATTTGATTTACTATTAGTATCTAAGGAGTTTGTATGAAGTTAATCTTTAAAATGTATTTATTTATCTTAATGGTTCTATCTTTGGGACTGTCAACGATTACACTTGCTCATAACCAGAATGAAAAATTTTCAACTCTTCATGAGATAGAAAAAAAACAACAAATTGAATCAGAAAAAGCCAATAAGTTATTTGAAAGCTTTTTTATGGAAATGCTGATGCGTAAACCAGTATTTCAAAGTTACCTTGGCATCAAAACAAATTACGGTGAATGGGATGATTTAAGTGACGCTAAAGCAAAAGCGGATCTTGAAATAAGAAAAGGCCAGCTTGTTAAACTACAAAAAGAAGTGGACCGTGATTTACTGAATAGACAAAGTAAAATCAGTTATGATCTCTTTGTAAAAAGTGTCAATGATGAAGTGAAAACCTTTAAATATCGGTTCCACAATTATCCTGTCAATCAGATGTTTGGCGTTCAATCTAATCTTCCCTCTATGCTGATTAATATCCATCGCGTGAGTAGTGTTGATGATGCTGAATCTTATATATCAAGATTATCAAAAATGCATGAAGTGTTTAATCAGGTTGTTGAAAATTTAGAATTGCGAGCTAAAAAAAATATTATCGCACCCAGGTTTGTATACCCCTATGTTATTAATGACAGTGAAAACATCATTAAAGGCCAGCCGTTTGACTCAAGTAAAAAAGACAGCACGCTTTTTGCTGATTTCAAGAAAAAAGTGGCAGCACTTGAAGTGGAAAAGTCAATCAAAGAAGATTTAATCAAACGTGCAAGTGAGGCATTAATTAAAAGCGTTAAACCTGCTTTCAAGGCTTTAATTAGCAAAGCTAAACAATTAGAAAAAATAGCTAATGATGATGCTGGTGCATGGAAATTTCCTGATGGAAGTAATTTTTATAACTCAGCACTTGAGAAAACTACCACTACACAAATGAGTGCTGAAGAAATTCATAAACTGGGCCTGTCAGAAGTTGAACGAATTCATGCAGAAATGCGAGCTATCATGAAGACAGTAAAGTTTGAAGGTACATTGCCAGAGTTCTTCGAATTTATGCGCAAAGATCCCCAGTTTTATTTGCCGGAAACAGAACAGGGCAGGAAAAAATACCTGGAACAGGCAACGGCTATTGTGGAAAAAATGAAAGCCAGGTTGGATGAGCTTTTTATCATAAAACCTAAAGCAGATATGGTTGTAAGAGCTGTAGAGGCTTTTCGTGAAAAATCAGCAGGTAAAGCTTTTTATCAGAGACCTTCACCAGATGGTTCACGTCCAGGCGTTTATTATGCCAACCTTTATAAAATGTCGGACATGCCCACTTATCAAATGGAAGCTCTAGCCTTTCATGAAGGAATACCCGGTCATCACATGCAATCGGCTATTGCCACTGAACTTGAAGGGATCCCAAAGTTTAGAAAATATGGACGATATACGGCTTATTCAGAAGGTTGGGGTTTATATACAGAATTTTTACCAAAAGAAATAGGTTTTTACCAGGATCCTTATTCAGATTTTGGACGATTATCCATGGAACTATGGCGTGCTTGCCGATTAGTGGTGGATACCGGGATCCATGTTAAAAAATGGAACAGGGAACAGGGCATTGAGTATTACCTAACAAATACTCCTAATCCAAAAGGAGATGCGATTAAAATGGTAGAACGCCATATAGTTGCCCCTTCACAAGCAACTGCCTATAAAGTGGGCATGTTGAAAATTTTATCACTCAGAGCCAAAGCTAAAAAGGCACTTTCTGATAAATTCGACATTCGAGAATTTCATGATGTAGTTTTAAAAAATGGCCCAGTCCCATTAAATACTCTTGAAGTTTTGGTTGAGCAGTGGGTGATATCAAAATCCTAAAGTAACTGTTTTCAATATTAAAAAATGCCGCTTTAACATCAGCGGTATTTTTTTGCCTTCGATTTAGTCAAGCTAATCTGAATTCTGTTTAAGAGATTTTCACCACGTAGGGCACGAAGTACACGAAGAAAAAGAAAATATACTGACAATTATTCCGACTTTCATCAGCTGTTAAAAATAATTTAAATAAAGACTGTTTTTTGTAAAAATGATCAAAAAACTCAACTTTTAAGAGTGAAAGTTTTAAATTTCATTCAAAAATGTGCTAAAAAAACCTAAAAAGTTAATTCCTAAAGTTAGATGATGAATGTCAGATTATTGTGAAAAATTATTATTTTAATCTGTTTGATTCAAAGTTGTTTTCAATTTCTTATAAAACTTCGCACCCATAGTACTCGCTGCGCTTACGGGGCAGGCTCTGTTCTTCGTGGTAAATAAATTTTTTTTCTCTTATCCAGAACTGAGGTTAGTTAATAGGAAATTTTCTTAATGATGCTGGAGTAAACGTATAAAACCGTTTAAAAGCTTTTTGAAAAGAACTATTTGAAGCGTAGCCAAGTTCCTCGGAGATTTCGGCGATTGTTTTTTTTGTGTTTTCTATTTTATTTCTTGCTTGCATCATCCTCCACTCAAACAGGTATTGCATTGGCGGCATACCAATATAGTCATTAAACCTTGAATAAAAGGCTGAACGAGACATTCCAACTTCAGTGGCCAGGCGTTCTGCGGTCCAATCTTGTTCGGGGTTATTATGGATCAGTGATAATGATTGAGAGAGTTGATCATCCATTAATGCCGAGAGATAACTTTGTTCAGTGTTGTTTTGTTCTGCATAGGCTCTCAGAATTTGGATATAGAGTATCTCGGTGAATTTATCTACCAAAACGTCGCTTCCTGGCTTAGGATGTTGTGTTTCAATAATGATTTGTTTCAGTATGCAATCCAACCAAAAAAATTGTGTTCTTAGTTCTGATGAGATATGAATTAATTCTGGAAGATTGGTTAAAAACGAATGAGACTGGGAATTATCAAATTCAGTATAACCGCATATAAAGTTAATTTTTTCGTTTTCACCATCGAATAAAAAATTTCCGTTTTTGTATGCCTCTACAACCTTTGCTCCTTTTATGCAATCTGAATCTGGTTTATCTGAGATAGAGTGAGCTGTTCCTTTTGGAAAAAGAACTACATCACCCGTAGTCAGTTTAATTGGTTTGACTAGAGAGCCTGTTCTAAGCCATGCTTCTCCATCTACTACTAAGTGGAATGAAGCACGATTACTGTTCTGCATCTCTATTCCCCAGGGAGCACAAAAGCATGCATTAAAATATACACTACCCTTTAGCTTAATTACTCTTAGAATATCACCTAAAACATCCATTTTACTTTTACCTTTTTATTATATTAGGGATAAAAAAAGTCAATAATTTACACAGATGGACAAATAATCGGAATAACCTGACATTAACATATTTACTCCTACCAGTGATAATACACCCTGATTAAATTATCACTTATCAGGAGAAATATATATGTTTAATATCACTAAAAATTTGATAGTAGCGGCCATTGTAGTTGGGGCTTCAATAGAACTTGCTAAGGCTGACCTGCCTGATCCAGGTGTAAAACTTACAAAGGGCAATACAGCTATTGTTATAACCGATCCACAAAATGATTTTCTCAGCCCCAAGGGTGTCACCTGGGGACTCGTTGGTAAGAGTGTAACGGAAAATAAAACTGTAGAAAACATAGAAAAATTATTCAAAATAGCAGACAAAAAAGGATTAACAGTATTTGTTTCTCCACATTATTACTATTCACATGACCATCAGTGGGAGCATGGCGGAGCTCTTGAGAAAGCCATGCATGGTATGGGTATGTTCGACCGTAAAGGTGCATTAACAACTGAAAGTTTTGAAAATTCAGGAGCAGATTGGCTCAATATCTACAAGAAGTACATCAATAACGGTAAAACGATTGTATCTAGTCCACACAAAGTATATGGCCCGGAAACTAATGACATGATTTTGCAACTTCGAAAGAGAGGTATAGACAAAGTTATACTCGCTGGTATGTCTGCTAATTTGTGTACCGAAGCACATATGCGTGAGTTTATTGAGCAAGGATTTGAAGTGCAAGTGGTATCAGATGCTACTGCGGCAGCACAGCTTCCTGGTCTTGATGGATATAAAGCCGCGATGACTAACATTCGAATGATTGCTCACGCCGTTAGGACAACTGAGGAAACTATAAAGCAAATTAATGCTGAACTATAAAATTTTTCCTGGTTATGACTGTTTGTTGATAGTGTTCTAAATGAAATTTGTTGTATTGGCTTTAAGTTACAAAAGAGCTTCATCATATTTTTGTATAGAAAAATTTTAACAGGCAGTCATTCAAAGTCCAGGTTAGATAATACCAGCCGTTTTGGCCAGATAATCAAAAAATAACGTATAAAGAAAAATAGGAAGAGGTAGAGCGAGTATAGTTCCAATAAGATGATGTTTGAACTTTATACCTGAGAGAGCAAAAGCATAACTTAGTACGGTAAAGGTTTGAAATACTGTTCGTAGGATAAAAGTACTTCTAACAGGGCTGTTATCAAGCTGATGAAAGACTTTATTGGCCCATTTGGTCTCAAGCTGTCTAAGCGCATCACCTCCAATAGCTCTGATAATTAAAAAAACAACTACACAAGAAGTAACAGCAGCACCATATGTTACAAGGCCACCAGCTGTTTTTCCTAATGTGACAACGGCTGCTGCAAGAAAAACCATGCCAGGAATTTGTATGAAATTTCCTATGACAAACAGTGCTATAAAAAACAACAATCCAATAACCCCGTTTTGTTCTATCACCTGTCTAAGGTAAACCAAATTAAAATTAGAACGGAGATCGACTAATATAACCGCAGAGACAAATAAACCAATGAAAATCAAAATATTGATAACTTGCCATTGTTTTTTAGTGAAATAAAATTTATTTTTCATTTGAAAAATTATACTCTATTTAACCTCAGTTCGGATAGGTTAACTGGAACGCAACAATTTGTTAGATATCTAGTTCATTCATTAAATCATCGTTTGGATCGGAAGTTGGTTTTTCAGTGCTTCCTTTTATTTTAGACTGTTTTGCAATATTACTAATAATTGTATCAGGATCAAATTCTTCCTCTTCTTCAATATCACCTAATTGAAGAAATTCTGTTTTATCCATAGCCAGTTCAAGATAGAAAATATGATTGTTTCGAGTCGAAAAAGAAACCTTGCGCATCTGAGGCCGATCTAATGTGGTGCCAATAGACACCATGACTTGTTTATTAATAGTAAGCATTTTAGGTTGATTTTGTGAAATGGAAGTTTGTAATTGGGTTCGTATTTTGTTTACAAAATTTCCGAGTATTTGGTTCATGAGCTCTCCCATCACATTACCCACATCATCGGAAGTATGATTTACAGATAGTTCATTAGCAGGCATGCCCATTTGTAGCATATAATTTTGATAAATTTCAATAGCCGCTGCCGCAGTAAAGTTCGTGATCACCAGACCTGAGAAGCCACCATCAAACAGGACAAAACAACCTAAATCTGGGCTAAGGCTGGTTTTATTGATCTTTTGAACCATTGGGGAATAAGTAATACCACTACCACTGGCAGTATTTAAAACATCTGTCACAGAATTACATAACATTAATAAAATTTTGTCTGTGGAAAATAACTCATGTCTTTTCATAACTAGGTTCCTTTATAGTTGAATTTAGGAAATTCGATGATTTTAATTCTTTTTTTAATAATAGCCTTAGTTTGAGAGTTTTGTAGACAAATTTAACGATACTTTTATCCTGGTTAATGTTGATTGCTAAATGCAAGAAGGACAGGCATTCTTGCTGCACGCCATGCAGGAAAAACACCACTAATCAGACCTATAAGTAATGCCATAAGAATACCTTGAACTAAAAGATCATTGGAAAATTTAAAACTAAAAACGACTTGAGTGAAATTACCGCCTAAAGTAGAAGCATTCATTCCATCGAAGATTAAAAATGCGATAAAAGCACCTAATAAACCACCAAATGCTGAAAGTGTTAGTGCTTCGAATAAAGTACCAAAGAAAGCTGAAATATTACTAAATCCAATAATTCGTAAAGTAGCGATTTCTTTGGAACGATCTGCTACAGAGGTATACATTGTGTTAAGTGCTCCTGCTAATGCACCCAGTGCCATGATTGAGCTGATAACTTTTCCAAAAATGGCCATATAATTTAGACTTTTACTCTGAGTTGAAAAATAATCACTCTCAGTTTGAACCTCAAGGTTTAGCCTTGCTTCATTTTTTATAAAGGCTTTGATCGATTCTATGCTATCAATGGACTCAATTCTAGCTCGGATAGTTTGCACACTACTACCTCGTCGATAAAAGTTCTGTATAACTTTTACATCTGCCCATAGTTCACTTTCAAATACATTACCGCCTGTTGAAAATATGCCAACTATTGTCCATGTGTTTTTTCCAAAATGGATCTCTTGTCCCAGATCAAACCCATCGAACTCACGAATTATGCCATTTCCAACAATTATTTCATTTGTGCCAGTAGCAAACATTCGACCTTTGGTAAGCTGGAATCCTTTTCGCATGGTGATACCTCTTTGATCGATACCTCTTAATGGAATATTGGCTTCTGTTTGGGAGGATTTTTTTATGCCATCAACTATGACATAGAGCTCTGCTGATAATAAAGAACCCTCAGAATCCTTGACTATGCCTGGTGCAGTTTCGATTAATGAAACTTGCTCCTTGCTTATCACACTGTTTAATTCTGCGGATGAACCATCTCGCAAAAAAATAGCCAAATCATCAGAACCAGCGCTTTCTAACGTTGTCTCAAAGCCCTTTGCCATTGCTAAAAAAGCCAAAAGAATAGCAACGACCACAGCACTTGCTAATACCATAGCGGCTGACATCCAAATTCGCCGAGGCAGGCTGCGAATGTTCATTATGATCACGGCTATTGTTTGAGATAGAATAGTACCCATATTTAATTCCATAACGATTAACCCCGATTAAATGCTGAAACAATGTTTAGCCGTAACGCATTGACCGCTGGAATAATACCCGATATGAGTCCAAGTGCTAACATGTAGAATAGGGCTTGCAACACAATATCCGTTGTTAATACCATGTTGGGCAAAAAGCGTGCTAGTTGTTCCGATACCCCCTTGATGACAATATAAGAAACCCCAAGTCCGGTTAACCCTCCTAAAAAGGCTAGTAATAAGGACTCTGCTAAAATCATTTTAAAAATTCTCATTGAAGTAAACCCCAGAGTTTTTAATACTGCAATTTCATTGGTACGTTCTCGAACGGCCAGTACCATGGTGTTTCCTACAACCACTAAAATGGTAAAAAATGCCATAAACACGACAGAAAAAATGATGAGACCTATATTACCTAATTGTTCAAGAAATGCCTTATTAAAGGCTTTTTCAGTGCTGGTTTCTGTTTCAGCTTGTGAATTAGCAAATTCTTTGTCAATGGCTTTGGCCACTTTTTCATTGATTGAAGACGATTTTGTTGTTAATACCAGCCATCCTACATTATCTCCTCCAAAAGTTTGTGTTTCCTTAAAATATTTATAATGAAAAACTAAATAGCCTGTATCTGTTTGGACTTCTTCGGCACTAAAAATACCATCTACAACAAAATCCCAGGTATGGCCTCCATCATTATGAGAGAAGATATTGGAAGAAATAGGAATTCGATCGCCTACTTTCCATCCATAAACCTTGGCTAAACGTTCTCCTATCAACATGCCAGTCTGGTTCTTAAGCCATTGTGCTTTTTGTTGGGGAGCTATGATCAATTCACTGTAAACATCAAAGTAGCTAGCGGGATCTACGGCCAGAGCAACGATTTGATTTGAAGGTTCTTGATAATAGCCACCAAACCAGTTGGCATGAGTTACATCTTTTACACCTTCTATTTGTTTTACTTTATTGACATAAGCGTAAGGCAGGGAAACCGTAAAATTGATTTTGTGAACGACGACGAGTCGATTATCTGCGGACATTTCAATGCCAGAATCTAAAGAACCTTTTAAAGCAGATACTGCGCCAAAGATCAAAAAAGCGATAAAAATAGCAAAACTTGTGAGAAATAATCTTAACTTTTTTCTGGTTAAGTTTTTATAAATCAAAAATAAATCGTTCATGCCATCAGTTCCTTTTCCACGAACTGACCCTTATCCAGATGTAACGTCTTATTGGCAAATTTTGCCGCCGCTGGATCATGCGTGACCATAATGACCGTCTTTCCAAATTTACGATTTAATAATTGTAGCATTTCCAGAATTTCATCAGCTGTTTGTCGATCCAAATCTCCTGTTGGTTCATCACAAAGTAAAAGTTTAGGATCAGACACAAAAGCACGCGCGATAGCAACTCGTTGTTGTTGTCCCCCAGATAACTCTCCAGGCATGTGCTTGGCTCTATCTGCCAAACCCACAAGCTCCAATGCCGTATTAATACTTTGTTGGCGTTGTGAGCGGTTTAACTGGGTTAAAAGGAGAGGCAATTCCACATTGCGTGCAGCATTGAGCATAGGCATCAGGTTATAAAACTGGAAGATAAATCCCACATTGTTTGAACGCCATTTGGCCAACTGGCCTTCACTTAATTGGTCAATGCGATCATCATCAAATTTGATTTCACCTGATGTAGGTTGATCGACACCTCCTAGTAAATTTAATAATGTGGTTTTGCCTGAACCAGATGGTCCCATGATTGCGAGGAAATCACCTTTTTTTATGGTGATATTTAAATTCTCAAAGATGGATATGGCTTCTTTGCCTTTAACAAATTGTTTACAAACATTGTTGAGTTCAAATAATTTATCTTGAGTCATAATGATTCCTTAGAGGGATTTAAGAAAGGCAACTTTCACACCCATTTCTGGCAAAATTTTCTTATCTTTGATATTAATTTGAATTCTTACACGTACCGTTGCTTTAGCTCTGTCAGCAGTTGGTATTATGGCTATTACCGTTGCGGGAATAGTCCAATCAGAATAAGCATCCAGATTAGCTTCAACTTTTTGACCGGAATAAACCCTGCCTATAAAAGATTCGTTAACATCGACTTCTATTTCAAGCGACCTCATATCAACGATAGTACAAATGCCTGTTCGAGTAAAACCACCACCAGCGGAACTGGGAGCGACTATTTCACCAGGCTGGGCATTTTTCATGGTTACCACACCTGAAAAGGGTGCACGAATAGTATGATCTGCTAGTAATTCCCGTTGTCGTAGAATTTCCAATTTGGCGACTTTAATATTTGCTGTGGCAGCGACAAGGTTGGCTTGTAAGGTTTCTATGTTTGTTTTTGACTGGGTTTTTTCAGCTTCACTGGAATATGCATTGTTCATTATTCGCTTAAACTGACGCTGTGATTCTGCTAAAGAGGACTCAGCACTTTTTTTCTTTGCCTGAAGAGTCTCCAACTGGGCTATGGATAGATTTAAATTAACCTGTGCCAGAGTATCATCCAGTTTAGCCAGTATTTGTCCTTCTTCAACCGCCTTACCTTCTTCAACTCTCACTTCTTTAATGAGTCCCATAACTTCTGAGGATACAGTGGCCATTCGACGAGCTGTGATATAGCCCGAAGCATTCAGTATGGTGGTTGTAGCTGGAGTTTCTCTAAGTTTGCTATCAATCTGGGTTTCTTTAGAGGTTGTTTCTAATGGAGCGTTTAACTCAGGTTGAATTGCTTCTATTTGAGGAATAGGCATATCGGATGCGGCAGGAGTTGGTATTAGGAAATAGAAAGTAAAAACACTCCCTAAACCAAAAGAAATTATTGCAATAATAATGCTTTTTTTTAACGAAACCTGTGTAGGTTCAGGTAGGTTTTGTCGATCAATTTTGAGCTTTTCTAGTAGATCGCTTTTATCATTTTTGGAATTTTCCATTTTAGGAACACAGTTGTTAGCCGAAAAAAGTGATTTTGGCAATATAGCATTGAATCTTAGCAATGGCTAAAGTTAATACTGTTATTTCTAGCTTTTTATATAACCGTGATATTTGGAATTGTGGGATTTCCAGGTATCACGGGCATATAGACTCCATAAGAAAGTTATTAACCCGTCTTATTTTCGGAATTATTTTTGTTGGTATACATACTGCTGCAATTCTTCAGTAGAGGGCAACCAGGGCTGCTCAGATGAATAGGCTTCAACAATAAAGTCGATAAAGACTCTTACCTTTGCGGCCAGGTGTTTTTTAGACGGGTAGAGTAAATAGAGATCTCCAAATTGAAATTGCCATTCTGGCAGGATAATTTTTAACTTTCCTTCTCTTAGAAAGTCTAATGCTAGAAATACTGGTAGAATAGTGATGCCTAGTCCCTGGCTACAGGCATCTTTCATAATATTAATATTATTAACGATTAATGTTGGCGAGGTATGAAAATTGACAGAACCACCTGGGCCTTTAAATTCCAGATTCTTTTTACCAAGATTTTCACTGTAGCCAATAATTTGATGATTTGTCAGGTTGTTAGGTTTTTCAGGTACTCCATACTGTTCAAGATAACTTTCACTGGCGACAACTACTTGAGATGTGGTACCAAGTTTTCTGGTTATGTAGCTGGAGTCTGCAAGTTTTCCTACTCTAAAAGTTAAATCGATGTCTTCTTCTACCAGATCGATTAATCTATCTGTAAGATCTACCTTGAGATCAATTTTGGGGTAAAGTTGCATAAATTTAACGATGGGATCAGAAAGAAACTGATCACCAAAAACAACCGGTGCACTAAGTTTTAATACTCCAGATGGTGCTTCCTGGGTTTGACTTGCCTCCAGGTTTGCCTCATGAATAGCAGCTAGTGCGTCTTGGCAACGGCGGTAATATTGTCTACCAGTATCTGTTAGATTCAAGCGTCTTGTAGTTCTCTGGATCAGTCGAACTCCTAATTCATCCTCTAAAGCAGCTAGTTTCCGGCTGACAGTGGCTTTTGGAATACCAAGTGCTAAAGCTGCCTTGGTTATACTATGAGTTTCAACTACTTTTGAGTATATAGCTGCTAGGTTCAAATCAAATATGATTGTTTCTCCAGTGGAACAATGTTGTTCAAAAATAAAACTTGTTGTTTGTAATGGGATAGTATTACACTATCGGCCTGATGGGTCAAATGACGCAATTCTTATCAAAAATTTTGCGTAGGGAATGTAAATGATAAAATCTTGGGCGGATATAGTTATACGGTTTCGTTGGCTAATTATATTGTTAATGCCAATATTGATTGCTGCTTTAGGTTATGGTGCTCAGTTTCTAACCTTTAAAACGGATTACCGCGTCTTTTTCAGTGAGAGCAATCCACAGTTGGAAAATTTCGAATGGATGCAAGATACCTATAATAAAGAAGACAATGTATTTATAGTCATTGCTCCTGATGATGGTGATGTTTTTACACCAGACACACTTGCTGCAGTGGAAGAGATGACCGAAGAAAGTTGGTTACTACCCTATAGTATTCGAGTTGATTCTCTGAGCAATTATCAACATACCATTGCCGAAGATGATGACTTGTTGGTAGCCAATTTATATGAATCGGCTGCTGATTTACCCTTGGATGAACTACAGCGTATTCGTCAAACTGCAATAAATGAACCGCTGTTAGTGCATAGGATGATTTCTCCGGATGGCAGGGTAACCGCTGTTAATGTAACTTTTGATATGCCTGGGGAATCTTTAACTGAAGTTCCAGAGATCACCGAACAGGTCAGAAGATTACGTATTAAATATATCGAAAAATATCCAGATCTGAAGATTTATCTTACAGGCATGTTAATGATGAATAATTCTTTCGGTGAATCTTCGAAACATGATTTTGAAACACTGGTACCAATCATGTTTGCAGTGGTATTGATAAGCATGCTTCTCCTGCTGAGAACTACCGGGCCTATCCTCGGCAGTTTTTTTGTCATTGTTATGTCTATTGTGGCGGGTATGGGAATAGCGGGTTGGCTTGGGTGGTATTTAACGGGACCCTCAGCTTTAGCCCCTACTATTATTTTGACGATGGCAGTTGCCGATACCATTCACCTTATGATTAGCTACATCCATTATCTGCGTCAGGGATTGGATAAGGTCGCTGCAATGAAAGAGAGCCTAAGGGTTAACTTTCAACCTGTTTTCTTAACCTCCGCGACCACTATTGTCGGTTTTTTGACTATGAACTTCAGTGATGTACCACCTTTTCACGATTTAGGAAATATCGTGAGTTTTGGTGTGGCGTTCGCCTGGTTCACTTCAGTTACTTTTTTACCGGCCTTTGTTGTTTGTTTACCTATTCGGGTAAAAATGCGTCAGGCTGATGAAGGTACTGTTTTCATGGATCATTTGTCAGAATGGGTTATCAAACATAAAACAAAACTTTTTTGGAGTGTTTTAGTGGTTATTGCAGTAAGTACCGCGATGATCCCGAAAAATGAATTAAATGATCAGTACGTGAAGTATTTTTCTACAAACGTCACATTTAGGGCTGACACAGACTTTGTTAATGATAATCTGTCGGGTATTACCAATGTATCTTATTCGCTGGCATCTAAAGAAGAGGGTGGCATTGCCAACCCTCTCTTTTTAAAGGATGTTGAAACCTTCTCCGACTGGTTAAGAAAACACGAAAAAATTAGCCATGTTAACTCGGTTATCGATATTTTTAAGCGACTCAATAAAAATATGCACGCAGATGACCCTGATTGGTATAAATTGCCTGAGAATCAGGAACTGGCAGCTCAATACTTACTGCTTTATGAAATGAGTCTGCCTTATGGATTAGATTTGAATAATCAAATTACTTTGGACAAGGTATCTACAAAATTGACAGTCACTTTTTCAAATATGAGTAGTAATGAAGTACTACAAATGGAAAAAGATATGTCAAAATGGCTTACAGAGAATGCACAGCATCTTACCTTTAAAGCGGCAAGTCCAAGTTTGATGTTTTCCAATATTGGTAAAAGAAATGTTCGTTCAATGTTACTTGGCACATTTGTAGCACTCGTATTGATTTCCCTCATTTTGGCTGTTGCATTGCGATCGGTAAAATTAGGATTCATATCATTGCTTACGAATATGTTTCCTGCGATGATGGCTTTTGGACTTTGGGGACTGTTTGTTGGCAACGTGGGTATGTCATTAGCAGTTGTAACCAGTATGACATTGGGTATTGTGGTTGACGATACAGTACATTTCCTTAGTAAGTATTTACGAGCTATCAGAGAAAAAGGTTTTAATAGCTACCAGGCTGTACGTTATTCTTTCAGTCACGTAGGTGTTGCTCTGTGGGTAACAACACTTATTTTGGTAGCCGGGTTTACGGTTTTGTATCAGTCCGATTTTGCTATAAATAGTGATATGGGGATCTTGACTGCTGTCACTATAGCCATTGCTCTTGCAGTAGATTTTCTATTTTTACCGCCATTATTAATCAGATTTGCAGGTGATAAACGATGAATAAATTATTTTTGATAATACTTGCCACTTTATCTATTGTGCCTATATCTTCAGTATATGCAGAAACGGCAGAAGGAAAAGGCGAAGCAATTATTATAGAAGTAGATAAAAGGAATACAGGTTGGAAAACAAGTCAATCTCAAATGAAAATGGTGCTGCGTAATAAACGTGGTGAAGAAACCATTCGAAAAATTCGCATTAAAAGTCTTGAAGTCGAAAATGATGGTGATAAAGGTTTAACCATATTCGATGAACCAAAGGATGTAAAAGGAACGGCCTTTTTAACTTACTCCCATGCTTTGAAAGCTGATGAGCAATGGATATTTCTCCCTGCATTAAAACGTGTAAAAAGAATTTCTTCCAGTAATAAGTCGGGTCCTTTTATGGGAAGCGAATTTTCTTATGAAGATATTTCTTCTTTCGAAGTTGAGAAATATTCATTTAAATACCTTAGAGACGAAAAAGTTGAAAATTTTGATACTTTTGTGGTAGAACTCGTTCCTCTGTATAAACATAGTGGATATACGAAACAGATCGTCTGGGTTGATAAAAAAGATTATATTTTCAGAAAAACGGAATTCTATGACCGAAAAAAATCCCTGTTAAAAACTCTTGTGTTTTCTAATCATGAACAATACCTGGGCAAATATTGGCGAGCATTAACCATGGACATGGTAAATCATCAGCGTGGTAAATCAACAACGTTGTTACTTAGCAATTTTAAGTTTGGCATGGATTTAAAAGATAGTGATTTTAATAAAAGCAATTTAAAGCGTGCAAGGTGAGCCGTGTAAGTTAATTTCTTTGTAACTATTCAGCTTACCTCTAAAATGAGCCATCTCATCGTTCAAAAATGGTCAAATAATCGAGTATACTCACATTTTTTGCCTCGATCTGGCTCATTTTAGAGGCAACCTGAACAGCTACGAGCACATTTAACAACTTGC
>JBFFIY010000004.1:0-70267 GCA_041556195.1 Enterobacterales bacterium | reverse complement strand
CCAACTGTATCTGGTGAAAAAACTACATATTCCAGAGCAAAAATCGAAGGCATCAATACGCTAAATGCTATTGATAACATCTCTAATGGTTTATCAAAGGTGTTGCTGGAAAATAGTCCTTTTTTTTTAGTCCTTTTTTTTAGTCCTTTTTTTAGTCCTTTTTTTAGTCCTTTTTTTAGTTCTCTAAAAACTGAGTACATGGTATAGATAATAAACAGGTTTGTAAATACCCATTTTTAAAGTTGGCTAATAACCCCAGATAACAAATCTTAATTTTATGGGAAAAAAATGAGCCACCTAAACCACCTTGAACAGATTAAGTTTGTAAAAATTCTAAAAAACTGACTTCAGCTTCTCAACCCCGTTCCTTTATTAAGCAAATGCATACAGGCAAAGGTTAACAGGATAATAAAAACAGCAATAATTGAAAGCGATACCGTTACAGGTACGTCTGATTCTCCTAAAATTCCATACCGAAAACCGTTCACCATATACAGTACAGGGTTGGCCATGGTGACGCCTCTCCAGAAATCAGGTAGTAGTTGTATGGAATAAAATACTCCACCTAAATAGGTTAAGGGGGTTAATACAAAAGTGGGGACGATAGAAATATCATCAAAGCTTTTTGCAAAAACGGCATTCAAAAATCCGCCTAATGCAAATAAAACTGAGGTCATAAAAACCACTAATATTACGATAAACAAATGTTGTATATGTAGGTCAACAAAGAAAAGTGAAACGGTGGTCACTATTAACCCTGTAAGTAAACCCCGCATAACACCACCACCGACAAAACCCATTAGAATAATACTATTAGGTACAGGGGAAACCATTAGTTCTTCTACATTTCTTTGAAATTTTGCGCTAAAAAATGATGAAACAACATTCGAGTAGGAGTTGGTAATTACCGACATCATGATTAAACCAGGAACAATATATTCCATGTAACTATAACCACCCATGGTGCCAATACGTTTACCAATTAGATTACCAAAAATAACAAAATATAAGCTCATGGTAATAGCTGGTGGCAAAAGTGTTTGCACCCAAATTCTGGTAAAGCGTGTAACTTCTTTGATCAAAATACTTTTTAGAGCTACGCGGTTTTCATAACTAAACATCATCATGAACCAGTACCTCTAACAGGTAGTTCTACAATTGATTGTTGTGTGCTCCCTTGTTCCGATTTTCCATCATTGACCAATTTTACAAATAATTCTTCTAAACGATTCGCTTTATTTCTCATACTTAAGACTTCAATAGTATGTTTTGATAACAGCGCAAATAATGCATTCAAACCTTCTTGTTTTTTTATTTCGACTTCCAATGTGTTTTCATCAACAACCCGATAGTTGTAGGGTGATAGATCTTTTATGGCAGCATGTCCCATTTTTAAATCCAGTACGATGGTTTCGGTTTCCAGGGTATTGAGTAAGGCTTTCATGCTGGTATTTTTGATGATAGTTCCCTGATCGATAATGGCAATGTTTCGACATAAGCTTTCAGCTTCTTCCAGATAATGGGTCGTTAATACAATGGTGGTGCCTGAGCGATTAAGCTCTATTAAAAATTCCCACATTGATCGTCTGAGTTCTATATCTACACCCGCTGTTGGTTCATCGAGTACTAATAATTTAGGCCGGTGCATCAAGGCTCTGGCAATCATGAGTCTTCGCTTCATGCCACCCGATAACATTCTGGCAATGGTGTCTTTTTTATCTAAAAGACTCAATTGAGAGAGTATTTTTTCTGAACGTTCTAATGCAATTTTTCTGGGTATGCCATAAAATCCTGCCTGGTTCACCACAATCTGTTGGCAGGTTTCAAATTGATTAAAGTTAAATTCCTGCGGCACCAAACCTAAACAGCGTTTCGCTGCTTCCATATCATGTTCTAAATCGTGGCCGAAAATTGATACGCTACCAGCTGATTTGCTCACCAAAGAGGTCATGATCCCAATTGCCGTTGATTTACCTGCACCATTAGGTCCAAGCAACGCAAAAAAATCGCCTTTTTCAACCGTTAAGTCGATACCCTTTAGTGCCACAACGCCATTGGCATAGGTTTTTTTTAATCCTTGTATTTCTAGTGCTGACATTTAAAAAAAGGCCCCTGCTCACCGCAAAAAATTGTGCATAGTATACCAGTGATGTGTTTTTACTGCTTTTGAAATTAATGACTATATAGGAAAAAAACTAAGTACCATATCCCCATTTAGGTACCAGAGTCTGAGGAAGACCAGCCTGATCCATCACTCTGGCAACGACAAAATCTACCAGATCCTGAACACAGGAGGGTTGATGATAAAACCCGGGGCTGGCTGGCATAATACTTACGCCTATTCGAGATAATTTAAGCATGTTTTCTATATGGATCGGCGATAGAGGCATTTCACGGATCACTAATATGAGTTTCCCCTGTTCTTTTAGTATGACATCAGCAGCTCGCTCGATGAGGTTATCACTGGCGCCGGTTGCTATGGCTGATAATGTTCCGGTACTACAGGGACAGACGATCATTATTTTTGGAGCAGCTGAACCACTTGCTACAGGGGACAACCAGTTGTTTTTTGCGTAAACATTAAGTTCGCCCTGCTCTTCAACCTGTACCGCTTTTCTTAAACATTGGGCGATGGCTTCAGATTGCCGGGGAATTTCAAGTTGACTTTCTGTGGCAAAAACTACTTTTGCCGCATCGGAGATCATTAGATGTACGCTTTGTTCTGCTAACAATAGTTGTCGTAATAAACCCATCGCATAGGGTGCACCTGAGGCACCAGTGATAGCTAAAGTCATTTGTTGTTTATGTTCGTTGATTTTATTAACCATGCCGCGTCTCCAATGCATCAAGCAGCTTTTGATGAATGCCGCCAAACCCGCCATTACTCATAATCAAAACGGTATCGCCTGTTTGTAATTGAGGTAACAAACCCTCTATGATTTTTTCAGGAGAGTTTGCAATATTCCATCCCTGTTGTTCGTTTTCAATCTCCCACGCCAGGTTGTCTGGCTTATGCATCCAAACCAGATCGGCTTCGCTCAGACTTTTTGGCAACAGATCTTTATGAACGCCCATACGCATGGTATTGGAGCGAGGATCTAATACTGCAATAATTCGTCTTTTCCCCACATTTTTTCTTAAGCCGGAAAGGGTTGTTTTAATGGCTGTTGGATGATGTGCAAAGTCATCATAAACTCTGATCCCTTTCACTTCTCCTTTTAGTTCCATTCGGCGTTTGACACCCTTAAAGTGTGATAATGCCTGTGCAGAAAGTTCTGGCAACACTCCCACATGTTTTGCCGCAGCCATAGCCGCCACTGCATTGGCGACATTATGCTCTCCCATCATTTCCCAGTTTACAGTTGCCAGTAATTCATTGCGGCCATTCAAAACATCAAAATAACTGGCATCCTGCTTGATTAATTTCCAGCGCCAGTTGCCTGTACTTCCAAGGGTTTCTTTTTCTGACCAGCATCCCTGCTCTAACACTGTTTCGATATTGGGATCAGCAGCAGGATAAATAATTCGACCAATTCCTGGCACAGTTCTCACACAGTGATGAAATTGCCTTTGTATTGCCGCTAAATCTGCAAAAATATCGGCATGATCAAATTCAAGGTTATTGATGATGAGGGTTTTGGGATGGTAGTGAATCATTTTTGAGCGTTTGTCGAAAAAAGCAGAATCGTATTCATCGGCCTCTATTACAAAAAAGGGGGAGTCGGTGATCTGTGCCGAATGTTCAAAGTTGCCTGTTACTCCACCAATTAAATAACCTGGATGATATCCGTTGTACTCCAAAATCCAGGCCAGCATGCTACTGGTGGTGGTTTTTCCATGAGTTCCTGACACCCCCAACACCCATTTATCCAATAAAGCATGTTCCCATAACCATTGTGGACCTGAGCAATAATGAATGCCTTTATTTAACACATATTCAACGGCGCTATTTCCCCTGGACATAGCATTGCCAATAATCACTAAATCCGGTTCATCTTGTAAGTTTTCTGGTTTGTAGCCCTCATATAAGGTTACCCCAAGCTGCTCTAATTGAGTACTCATGGGAGGGTAGGTATTGGCATCAGATCCCGAAACTTTATGGCCAAGAGATACCGCAATTCTGGCCAAACCGCCCATAAAGGTACCGCAGATCCCTAATATATGAATATGTGCCATTAACAAATTAACCTAAAAAAATTGAATTTTTTTCCAGATAAGAAGATAACAACTATTAGACTCGGAAGGAAGAATTATAACAGACAGATTTTTGGATATGGCTAACAAAATCAACCTCAAATCCTGTATAATAAGTACAATTTCAATTAGCCCTTAAAGAACATTATGACTAACAATAAAAACTCTTTACCCGACTCTGAACCAGGCAATGCTTTCTACGCTCAATCAGGCGGCGTAACGGCTGTTATCAATGCTTCTGCGGCCGGTTTAATTGAAACTGCTCACCAGTTTCCTGAGAAGGTGGGAAAGGTGTTTGCAGGTAAAGATGGCATCATTGGTGCGCTCAAAGAAGAGTTGATTGATACCAGTCTTGAATCCAATGAGGATATTGCTGCACTTAAACATACCCCTTCCGGCGCATTTGGTTCTTGCCGTTTTAAGTTAAAGGGGTTAGATGAAAGCAGAGCTGAATATGAAAGGCTCATCGAAGTTTTTAGAGCACATAATATTCGTTATTTTTTCTATAATGGTGGTGGTGATTCTATGGATACCGCCCACAAAGTCTCCAGGCTAAGTGAAACTATGGACTACCCCATAACCTGTGTTGGTATTCCAAAAACCGTTGATAATGATTTACCCGTTACTGATAATTGTCCCGGATTTGGCTCTGTCGCCAAATATATTGCGGTTTCTATTAGGGAAGCGGGGTTTGATGTTGCCTCTATGGCTGCCACCTCGACTAAAGTTTTTGTGATGGAAGTTATGGGGCGTCATGCGGGCTGGATTGCTGCAGCAGGTGGCCTGGCCGCAGAAAATCAAGGTGATGCTCCCCACATTATTTTATTTCCTGAAGTCGCTTTTAGTGAAGCCGCCTTTTTAAAACTGGTTGAACAATCGGTTAAAGATTATGGATATTGTGCCATCGTTGTGTCTGAAGGGGTCAAGAACCAACAGGGCAAGTTCCTGGCGGATGCAGGCACAGTGGATGCCTTTGGGCATAATCAATTAGGCGGTGTTGCCCCGGTTATTGCTGATCTGGTTAAAAGTAATCTTGGTTATAAGTATCATTGGGCTGTATCAGATTATTTACAACGATCCGCTCGACATATTGCCTCAGCCACCGATGTTAAGCAGGCTTATGCACTCGGAAAAGCAGCTATGGAGCTAGCTTTAACTGGAGAAAATGCTGTGATGCCCACCATTGTCAGGGATTCCAATACTCCCTACTCCTGGTCAATAGGCAAAGCGTCTTTAAGTGAAGTGGCAAATGTTGAAAAAATGCTACCGGCTGATTATATTCGTGAAGATGGTTTTGGGATCACCGAAAAAGCAAGAACTTATCTACAACCGTTAATTCAAGGTGAAGATTACCCACCTTATAAGAATGGATTACCCCAATACGTTAAACTGAAAAACATTCTGGTGGAAAAAAAACTGGAAAAGGGATTTGAGATTTAATCCATCTCTTAACTCGCAACTCGCAACTAAAATCCTACCACCTTGCCTGAGCAATATAGGATTTTTTGATGAGTTCATTAAATCCTTCAACATGCTCAGCAGAAAACTGTGTTCCCTTAGCGTTGTTAATTTCTCGAACAGCAGTAAGCAAGGTCTTTTTGTAGGGTCTATCGGGTCTATCGCTGGTAATGGATATAAAAGTTTCTGCCATGGCCAAAATTACTGCACCAAACGAACGACTATCGCCTTCCTTACCCGCAGGGTAGCCTTCACCGTTAATTTGTTCATGATGACATTTTATAATTTCTGAAGCTTCCACAAACCCAGGAACCTGTCGCAACAATCCCGCCCCCATATCAACATGTTTTCTAACGACTCTGGTTTCTTTTTCATCAAGTTTATCTGCTTTTTCTAAAATCTCTCGTGGAATCATGTTCATGGTAAATTCATGGACATATACCGCAGCTAATAATTGCTCGGTATCAACGGGTGATCCAAAAATTTTATTTAAATCGTTACATAATGAAATTGTTCTCTCTAACCTGATCACTCGCCAGGGATCAATTTCATGAGCTCCTTCAGCCAATTGCCTGAAAAAATCAATAGATGAGGGTATTTCATCAGCTGAATCACCTTCTTGAGATGGCTCTGTAAGATTTTGTTCTTGCTCCAATTGTTGTTGGTATTTATCCAGAGATTGTTGTAATGAAAAGTGTCCTTTCATGATAGCGTTGGTTGCACATTGGACAATGTGAAGTCGCTGTTCATCATCTTGTGTTTGATGTACTGTCGAAATAAGTTTTTCCAGCTGATCGAGTAAAGTTTGACTGGCACAATCAGTATTCATTAAATCACGAAGCACTTCATCAGTTTCATGGATAACTGCTTGACAAAATTCACCATAACTCGGGTGATAAGCATAACGATTATCACGTATATCAGTAACAATCTCCTCTAGCTCATGCAAGGCTTCGACAACTGGGGCAATGAAAACCATATTACAATTTCCCTTGACTGAGTGCATCGAACGAAATAATTCATTCAGATCCTCTGCATTACTTTCAACAGCTAAACGATCAATACAGCCATCCATGAGTTCTATGGCTTCTTGAGTGCTCCCATAAAAATCATCTTTGAGTTCTTGATCTAATTCGCTAAATTCAGGGCATATAAAATCTGTCATAGAGTTCGCAAATAAAATAAGTAATTATCTGGTGAATTATTAATGAATCATAAATAAACGGTAAGTGATTAGTGTAATTTTTTCAAGTATGGCAAATTTTTTTCAAAAGAACCAATGACTTTGTTATTTTAAAATCAGAAAAGGGGCATATGCCCCTTTTCATTTTAACCCTGGCTCCTTCCTTCTCTGATAAAACTAGAAGATAGGAGCAACTTTAGCAAAGAAACTGCTATAGCAGAGGGGCAATGACTAAAGAAACAATAGCCATAACATTAATTAAGATGTTCATAGACGGACCGGAAGTATCTTTATAAGGATCACCAACAGTATCACCTACCACTGTAGCTGTATGTGTATCACTGCCTTTACCCCCGAGATTGCCCTTTTCTACATATTTTTTCGCATTATCCCAGGCACCACCAGCATTTGCCATTTTAAGAGCTAATAGAACCGCTGTTAACAAAGCACCTGCTAACATGCCTCCTAGAGCTTCGCTACCCAATAAGAAGCCAACAACCACTGGTGCAATAACAGCGATGAATCCTGGAAGAATCATTTTCTTCAATGCAGCGGTAGTAGCAATGTCAACACAGCGATCACTATCAGGCTCAGCTGTACCAGCTAATAAACCTGGTATTTCTTTAAATTGGCGTCTAATTTCTGTAATCATCGCCATAGCTGCATCACCAACAGCAGTTAAAGTAATAGATGCAATCAGATATGGAATGATTCCGCCAATGAAAATACCCGATAGTACCAACGGGTTATTTAATGACAGGTTAAAATCAGGATGTTTAGCTATTAATGTGGCCTGAAATGCCGAAATAATCGCTAAAGCAGCCAGAGCAGCGGCACCAATGGCAAAACCTTTACCGATAGCTGCAGTGGTATTTCCCAGTTCATCCAGCGAGTCAGTAATTTTACGAGTTTCTTCACCTAAACCAGCCATTTCTGCAATACCACCAGCGTTATCTGCAACTGGTCCATAAGCATCAATTGCCATAGTGATCCCAACGGTCGCTAACATACCCACTGCCGCAATACCTACACCGTACAAACCCGCTAGTTCAGTTGATACAAGTATAATGCCCACAATTACTAAAATTGGCAGAGCCACTGACTGTTTACCTACAGACAAACCAGTAATAATAACAGTAGCTGGACCCGTTTTTCCAGATGCTGCGATCCTTCTCACAGGACTTGAAGAAGTATAATACTCAGTAATAAGCCCGATAAAAATTCCACCAACTGCACCAGCTAATACTGCATACCAGACATTGGCAGATATATGAGTTTTTGCAATAACAAAGTATGCCGCAACAATAAATAATATGGCTGCAACAATAGTACCCACTCTTAAAGCTACTTCAGGCCTTTGAGCCGACATTACTTTAACCAGGAAGATTCCCAATAATGATGCAACCAAACCTACTGAAGCTAACGCTAGTGGCAAAAACATCAAATCTGGCACTAAACCTAATGTCGAAGTAGTCAAAGTTGCTGCAATAGCAATGGTAGCAATCATAGAGCCACAATAGGATTCAAAAATATCTGAGCCCATACCAGCAACATCGCCCACATTGTCGCCTACATTATCAGCTATAACGCCAGGGTTACGTGGATCATCTTCTGGAATACCGGCTTCTAATTTACCCACCAAATCTGCGCCAACATCTGCACTCTTAGTGAAGATCCCGCCACCGACACGAGAAAAAAGTGCCACGATTGAGGCTCCCATTCCAAAACCATGTATGGCTTCTGCGTGTTCAGGGTCGTTTCCAAAGAAATAATAAAGTGTACCTAGCCCAATCAAACCGAGGGCAGCCACACATAACCCCATTACAGAACCACCAAAAAAAGCAACTGTCAAAGCCGATGAAGCCCCTTTTTCATGGGCGGCTACTGTAGTTCTAACATTAGCTTTCGTCGCTGCAAACATACCTATATAACCAGCCGTAGCAGAGGTTATTGCACCTACAACAAAAGCGATAGTGGTATATTTTCCTAAGAAAATATAAAGAAGAACCATTAATACTAAGGCAAACATTGACAGCATTTTATATTCACGATGCATAAATACCATTGCACCAGAATGGATGGCATCTCCAATTTTGGTGATGGTTCCGTCACCTGCTGGATAAGCTCGTAGCAGTTGGTAAACGATAAAAGCGGCCACAAGGCCAACGACACCAATTATTGGTGGAATGTACATTAAATTCATTTTTCCCCCTAAGTTTCAGACTTTATTTTTATATTTGACATTATTATTTCAAAAATTTTTATAATGGAAGTTATTATATTCGTAGACCAGGATCCATAACTCCAGTCATAGCCGACGCCCAACATAGCTAGTTTTTGTGTTAAACACCAGAATTTAATCTATTCAATGCTCCTTATTATCACTGGTATGACCAGAAACCAAAACTGTCATTGTAAATTGAAGATATTTTTGTTGGTATACCTAAAATAACGTATACTATGCGCTCGATTTTTCACGTACAAATTAATGGTTCTGCAATAGGTTAAAGTCATGAGTCTGAACAAAGTCACTTCTGGACACGATATTCCAGATGAAATTAATGTAATCATTGAGATCCCTGCCCATGCGGATCCTGTCAAATATGAAGTTGATAAGGACTCCGGGGCCATTTTCGTTGATAGGTTTATGTCGACCTGTATGCATTACCCTACTAATTATGGTTATGTTCCACACACTTTATCTGAAGATGGGGATCCAGTGGATGTATTGGTACCTACGCCATACCCTTTATTGGCGGGCTCGGTTATTAGCTGCAGACCTGTCGGTGTGTTAATGATGACGGATGAAAGTGGAACCGATGCTAAAATTTTAGCTGTTCCTATCGACAAACTCTCTACTGTATACCGAGGTGTCAAAAAAGCAGAGGATTTATCTCAATTATTACTCGATCAGATTGAACATTTCTTTAAGCATTATAAAGATTTGGAACCAAGCAAATGGGTGAAAATTGATGGATGGAAAGGTATTGATGAAGCCAAGGAAGAAATTTTAGCAAGTGTTAAACGCTACAATGAAGCAAAAGATAAACCTGCATTCTAAAATTTCAAGTAAATTTAGCTCGGACACATCCAGTATCCTGTGGCCGAGCTCCTGTTTTAGTTCTTAATTCTAAAAAACTCTGTTAGAGACTTAATAAAACCCTATGTGAAGAAGCTCCTAGATCAGCGTTTAATGCCAAACGCCTCCTCATATTAGCCAACTTGATATCTACCATGTTAACCAATGACAGCAAACGCTCATCTTCCAATAAAGATTCCCATACCGGATCGAGCTCTAATAACCAGGTGGAAGTCCAGCCCGCGTTTACTGCCAGTCGCAAATAAAGTAGAGCTTGATCTTGATTATTTTTTATCATTGCACTCAATGCTTGTACAAAATAGTCTCCTGGAAACGGATGAGCTTTTAGCAAAGTTTTACTTGAAGCTGCATCAATTTTTTCCAGTACTTGATTGGCTTTATTTTCATCACCTGTTTGTTGCAAAGCAAAGGCATATTTGAATGCCATGATATTTTCACTGGCATCAAAAAAGTTATTACCTATCGCTTTTCTAGCCTTTATGACATTCTCATAAGCTTCAATACTAGTACCATAATCCCGCAAAAAATAGCTTTTTTCTGCCAAGATAATATCGTATAAAAAACTACCCTGTGTCATTTCCAGGGCTTGTTCCAGTTGCTCAAGAGCATGTGTTTTATTTCCCTGAAGGATATTACTCCGAGCTTTAAATAACATCAGTTGGCCTGCGAACTTTCCACCACCACTATTTTTATCTATTTCAACAAGAATATTTAAAGCATCATCAATCAAAGTTTGATCTTTCAATTCCAGTGCTATTTTAAAAATTCCAGAACTTGCCTGAGTATCGAGAGGAGCCAATTTTAAAGATTTTTTATATTGTACATAGGCATCTACCAGGCGGCCTTGTCTTAGATATATATTTCCAATTAAATTAAATGCTCCAGGGTAAAAAGGGTCGATTTCAATAATTTGATCAACCAATTCAAGAGCTTCTCTTTCACGCCCCTCTGAAAAGAGATTTTCAGCGATGTTATGTGCAGCAACCACAGAACGAGAATCGAGTAATAAAGCTTTTCGGTAATGTTTGATTGACTCTTGTTTTTTTCCCTGATTAGCCAAAACATTACCATACCAAATGTAAGCTGGAGAATAATTGGGGCTTAATTCTATAGATTTTGCCAGGTTAATACCTGCTTCAATAAACACTTCTGCCCCTGAAGATTCAGCATCATTCAATAATACTAATCCTTTTGCAGCATATGCAGAACCTAAATTGGGGTTAAGCTGAAGTGCTTTTTCGATGGCAGGTAAAGATATTTCTTTGGCTTCTTCTCGAGACATTCCCCCATAAAAAAAAGTCAAACTGGCTGAATTGGCCAGTCCCACATAAGCTGAACCATAGCCGGGATCGAGTTCAATCGCTTTTTGAAACCAGATAATGGCAGATTTCAACGCTGGCACTGTGCGTTTTTGTAAGTCAGCATTGCCAGCACTATGCGCAATCAATGCATCAACACTTGTGGGCATAGACCGATTGCTTGCAACCTGCTCTCCAGTGATTTTGAGCTTTAATTGTTCAGTTACAGCATTTGATATTTCTTCTTGTACTTTGAACAGATTTTTAAACTCTCTATCAAAAGATTGCGACCAAACTTGTGAGCCAGTTTCCACATCAACCAGGCTGGCTGAAACGCGAATTCGATTATCAATATTATTTCGACGTACTGTGCCTTCTAACACCACCCCCACATTTAATTCTTTTCCAATTTCTGTCACAGGTTTTGCTGAATCTCTATAAGCGAAACTGGATGTATTTGCTGCTACTCTCAAATCTGATATTGTTGATAATGCTCCCGCCAATTCTTCACTCAATCCATCAGCAAAATATTGGTCATTTGGATCGGCACTGAAGGTTTTAAAAGGTAAGACAGCAATAGCCTTTTGGTTAGACGTTTGCGAAAGGGCCGCCAGGGATTGATTAGCTGGCTCTGGTTCCATTGGCACTTTTGAGGAAAAGAAAGCAAAAAACAAAAGAGCTACAATTAATAAACTTCCAACAATAACCCAGTCATGGTGCTTATTGGAGCCATCAGTTCCTATTTCAGCACCATCAGGGCTCCCAGCAAGTACAATCCCTTTTGAAGTTAGATTAAAGAGCCATGAAAGTATCAATGCAATAGGAAAACCCGCTATAAAGGAAACTAATAAATAGGTCATGGCACGATCAGGTAACTCCAGGGCAGGAAAAACCAAATCTGCCAGCTGCACCATCGGCCATGCAGCAACAGCATAGATAGTTGCTACCCTGAACACTCTGCGCCTTTTCAACTCTTGAATTAACTTTTTCAAGATACCACTCCTACCACTATTGCTATAACTTCATTCATTGAAGTCTATTTTTATTTTCCTCAATAAGAGGTCTTTTAATTCTTTTTTATATTATTTCTGGAGCTGTTTATTTCTGAATAAAAATAGTTCCAGAAATTGTCGTTGCTTCAATTCGAGCATCCCCTTTACCAACAGCTAAAGATAAGCTTGAACCCATTTGTTTTGATTCTGATTTACCTGCAACTGCTAGTTTGTTTTCTATCCGACCACCATGTAATGCATTTAGTTCACAGCTAAAGTTATTACTACTTCCAACATTAAGCAAAACATTGCCATTAACACTATTGACAACAAGCATACCCTCATCTTTTAGAGTTCCATCAACTTCTATTTCTCCATTTACACTACTTAGACGAGCCAAACCAATATCAGGCTGTACAAAGTGGAGTTTTCCTTCAACAGTACTGGCAACCACTTCACCAATAATTTTTTGTAGTTCAATTTTGCCACTTAATCCATTAACCATAGCATTACCCGTTACTCCATCAATAACTACATCTGCACTTACTACTTCAAGAACAACATCGGAATGATTATTAGTGACTCGTACGTCACCTGTAACCGAATGCACAAATAACTTACCAAGATTATCAAATTGCCATTCAGTGCTAACCCCTTCAGCAATTACTTTACTCGTCATAGGAATATACAATTGAAGATCTGAACCTGATGCGGGAGATAAATGATGGGGCATATCAACAATTATTTTGACCTTACCCTTATCTGAAGTCACCAATAGTCCCTTGGCTTCATCATCTAAAGTTCCTTCTATATTAATTTTAGATTGCTCCCAACCAGTTATTTTCACTTTGCCTCGCACATTAATAAAATGCACCTGATCGCCCATCGTGAGCTCTATACCTTGATTGATTTTCTCACCCGCACTGAGAAAACCTGTGGCTGAGGCTATCATCACAGATAATATAATTTTGTATAATTGCTCCATTAATTACTCCAGGAGAAGTAGATAAATAATACCTTTATCATACCGACACAGGCTCTAAGTTCAAAAAGACAGACATCAGTTTTCTAGCTCGATGAAGTTGTGCTTTGCTGGTTCCTTCAGCTGAACCTGTAGCTTTAGCTATTTCCTTATGACCCATGCCTAAAATTGAATATAACCAAAATACTTTCCTTGCGCCAAGAGGCAATTTTTTCATGGCTTTATCCAGATCTATTTCTACTTCTGGATCAAGGGAGACCGTTTGCATCATGAAATCAGCTTCTTCCAGTGGCAAAAACACCTTGGTTTTACGATAACTACTACTAACAACATTAGTTGCGATCACTCGTAACCAGTGTACAAGGCTACTATCACCTCGAAATCTTGGCAAGGCTCGCCATGCCTTTAAAAAGGTTTCCTGAGTACAGTCTTCAGCCATAGATGCATCTCGACATCGCTGTAAACAATGACCAAATATTAGCCCATAATAAGGATGACAGAGTAGATCAAATGCTTTTCTGTCTCCTGATTGTGCTTTTTCTAACAAAACCGGATCAGCGATTATGGATTTAGCCATTGTCTTCCTCTCGTATTAATGAATGATTAGGGGTATACACACATGTGTAAAACCATAACACTAATAGAAGTAACCAAATGTAACCTTGTGTTAGAGAAAGTGAACTTAATAGTCCTGATTTAGGCTACTATTTCTCTAGAACTTTCATATTTAATTTTTTTATTTGTTTTAATTCAATCAGTTAAAAATATTTTCTAACCTCTGGCCAACAAGTCTCTTAAGTCTATTATCGCTGCGTTGGCTCTGGAAATATAAGATGACATAACCAATGAATGGTTTGCGACTAATCCAAACCCTGAACCATTGAGTATAATTGGGCTCCACAATGTTTCCTGTGTGGCTTCAAGCTCTCGTATGATCTGTCTTAAGCTCGCCATTGCATTCTTTTTTTCTAATACAGCCTTAAAATCTACTTCGATCCCTTTAAGCAGTATGATTAACGCCCAACAAGATCCTCTGGCTTCAAAGAATTTATCATCAATTTGCATCCAGGGTGTTTTAACGGAGATATTTCTTCCCGTCTGAGTCGATTGACTGGCAGCTGAATCTCCCGCTAAATCAGTATTTTCTCGATCTTCAACAACACTGGCGCTCAAGGTTTGAGACAAATTACCTAAGCGTTTTTCTACCCCTTTTAACCATTCTCGCAAATTATCTGCTCGTGCATAAAATTGGCTTTGTGTGTCTGCGCTACTAGCCAATTTAGTTTGATAAGCTTTCAACCCCTTAATGCCTTTTCCATACTCATCTTCTGCTTCAGGAAATGCCCAGCTGGTTCGGCTGACATTAAATCTGGGCTCAGCTTCTTTTAGATCACTCTGTTCAGATGATTGTGATTGGGAACGACTGAAATCATTGCGTAAAACTCTGGCCATATCCCTGATTTGAACAATCACACCATATTCCCACGCTGGCATATTGTCCTGAAATACGCTGGGGGGCATGACGTCATTGCTGAGCAATCCACCATTTTTGTGAAGTAAGGTTTCTGAGGTCACAATAAGCGCTTCAACAGTACTGTACCCCACCACTAGCTGTTTATTATCACCACTTTCTCTCCAGGCATTTTCCTGAGGCAAAGCCATTATTTCTGGTTCCTGGCTCCAATATATACTGAGTCCATATAAAAATATTACAACGATGGTTAAAGCTAAAGGAATTAACTTGATTGCCAGTGAGGGCCACCAACCATCTTTATCAATATCCGACAATCCTCGGTCACTCATTCGTTTTATTCTCTCATGATAGATTAATTTGAAACATTATACCCTTTATCAGCGGTGTATAATTTTGAATCATACAACCAAACAATCAACGCCGTATTTGAGCATCTACTGCTATTTTAGTCCCATTTGAAAATTGTAGCAGCAATGGTATTTTTTCTCCTACCTGCAAAGGCTTTTTTATTCCCATTAGCATCAGATGAATACCTGCTGGTTGAAGCTGAACCACATCCTGTGAGGGAATTTCCAAAGATTCTAATGCCTGCATCTTCACGATCCCATCAACAGTCTTAGTCTGATGGAAATTACAGGATTGTGCGTCAGCAGAGGTAACGGATATTATACTAATAGATTCGGATGAAAGGTTATGAACTTTGAAATAAGCAGCACTCATCATGTGTCCTGGAGGCATGGCTCTGATCCAGACATCAGAAATTTGTAGTTTCGATGCCTGAATGCCTTCATCCACAGGTAAATCGGTTGCCAATAAATAAGTGGTCGTTAAGTTGTTCACCAATAAAAAGCTAAATAACCTGATCAGAGTTTTGAATTTTAAGTTCAATGATATCTTTTCCGAGAAAAAATGATTTCTCATTATATCAAATTCACTCTGAACAAGTCTTAAACCAAATCACTTTCCCTCAGATGGGATCAACCATGCTGAAATAAAATATGACAACAGGCTAATTCCAGGTGCGACAAAAAAGCTGATAAGAGTAACCACACGTACCACTATCACATCCCAGTTCATTCTGTGCGCTATATAGGCACATACACCTGAAACTTTAGCAGGTCTTCTTGCAAAGTACTGCGTTCCAAAAGCACGTCGACTCATAATAATTCTCCTGTTACTTTACTTTTTGCTTGGCACTGACCAATAAAAACTGAAATTCGGTGCTAACTCGCTTTTTTCATTTTTTGTTTTAATGCATCCAATTCTGCATCTAACTCTTCGTCTTTAACAAGCCCATCGATTTGCTCAGCCAACCCAGGTTGTTGCCCAATGTCGTATGATTCAACTTCTGCTTCGAGACGATCCAGCTTTTTTTCAAAACCTTCCAGTTTCGCTAAAGTTTTACCTAACTGATCTTGATGACTTATCTGGCGGATATTTTGGCGCTTTTGCAGAGTTTGATACTGTTGGTTAAGTTTTTGCTGTTTGGCTACGGCTTCGTTTAATTTGCTCTGAAGTTTTTGTACGTCAGATTCAAGTCCATTGAGAGATAATTCAAGTTCGTGCAATTCTTTAGTCTTTGCTTCAGCCGCTTGCAGACAGTCATTTTTTTCTTTGAGCGCGGCTCTGGCCAAATCTTCCTTATCACGTTCTAAAGCTAACTCAGCTCTGGCAGCCCATGTCTGTGCTTCTTCGTTAAGATTACGAACTTGTCTTTGAAGAGTTTTCTTACTGGCAATAAGAGAAGCTGCGCTGGTTCTGGCTTCAGATAAAGCACTTTCCATTTCTACAATCATTAATTTTAATAATTTTTTTGGCTCTTCAGCTTTATCTAGTAACGCATTGATATTGCTATTAAATATATCACTAAAACGTGTAAACATGCCCATTTTGAACTCCTGAATAATTCAATTACTCGTTATTTAGAGAAAAACCGATGATGTTTTTCTCATCTCAGAGGTGAATATTCAGGAACTGTGCCAGTTCTAAAAATATTTGATTTAGTTGTTATTAAACAGACAGATAGAATAGAAAACCCGCAAAAGCATAATTTTATTAGCTGTAATAATTCACTACTTTTTGGTCAAATAGACAAATCGAGTTTCAAGATAAAGCAGCCAACTCAGGCACTTTTGCTAATGCCGCCTCTAATACTTCAATGCCTGCCCCGGCTTTTGGCGCTTGCTCACTTAAATGGCGCCGAAATAACTTTGCACCAGGGCAGCCCTGAAATAAACCCAGTAAATGACGAGTGATTGAGCTTAGTTTAATACCTAATGCCAATTGAGCTTCGATATAGGGATACATGGCGCGTATGGTTTGATGTCCAGAAACAAATGAGCCAGGCAAGTTAAAAAACATTTCATCAATCCGGGTCAAAAGCATCGGATGTTGGTATGCAGCTCTACCTATCATCACACCATCAACCCGCATTAGATGTGTTTGAATCTGCTGCAATGTTGTCACACCACCGTTTAAAATGATTTCCAGCTGTGGAAAATCTTTTTTAAGCTGATAAACACGCCCATAATTAAGTTCGGGTACTTCTCGGTTTTGCTTAGGACTCAATCCTTTTAACCAGGCTTTTCTGGCATGAATTGTAAAACTTTCACAACCTTTAGCAGCAACCTTACCCACAAAATCAGTTAAAAATTGGTAAGAATCCAATTCATCAATGCCTATACGAGTTTTTACTGTAACTGGTACTGATAAATTCTCAGCCATGGCCTCCACACAATCGGCCACCCTATCTGGTTCAGCCATTAAACAAGCACCAAACATGCCCGATTGAACTCGATCACTTGGACAACCGACATTTAAATTAACTTCATCATAATTAAAGGTTTCAACGATTTTGCATGCTTCGGCCAGCTGCACAGGATCACTACCACCAATTTGCAATGCCACAGGATGCTCTTCATTATTGAAACCTAGTAAGCGTTCACTATCGCCGAAAACTATAGCAGCCGAGGTCACCATCTCCGTATAAAGCAGAGTTTGAGATGTTAATAAACGATGAAAGTAACGACAATGACGATCGGTCCAGTCCATCATGGGTGCTACTGAAATTCTACGGTTTAACATGAATTTTGTTTAACATAAATCATAGTAAGCCTATTTTAACCTGTTTAGATCCATAGCTAAATACTACAGCTCTGAATACAGCAGGTTTAACTCGATCATATTTGTTGTTCTTGATGAGTTTTTCATTATACGTTCAAATAAAACCTCTAAACCCACCCAATCAGCTTGACATAAATCACCCAATCAGCTTGACATAAATCACCCAATCAGCTTGACATAAATCACCCAATTAGCTTAATATAAATCATCCAATTAGCTTAATATAAATCATCCAATTAGCTTAATATAAATCATCCAATTAGCCTAAATTTTCAATAATTATGAAACTGGAGAACAAACTAAGCCATGTTTAACATATATCCTAGATGGCAAAAACAAAATATTCGAGAAGCTCTGAATACTCGCCGTATACTGTTACTCTCAGGTGTCCGTCAATGTGGTAAAACAACTCTGGCTAAAGAGTTAGTAGACAAAAATATCGAATTTCGAACCTTAGATGACTCGACTCTCAAATTATCTGCTGAAAATGATCCTCATGGGTTTATTAAGCACAATAAAAATACTCTCATTATTGATGAAATCCAGCGAGTTCCAGCTTTACTTCTGGCCATAAAAAAAATGGTCGATGAAGATACTCGACCCGGTCAATATCTGCTGACAGGCTCAACAAACATACAAGCTTTGCCAGGTGTACAGGAATCTCTTGCAGGAAGAATAACAAAACTACGCCTTCGTCCACTGAGTAGAGGCGAACAAGAAAAAGCACCACCTCTTTTTATTGAAAATGCCTTCTCTAACAGCCTTAAATCTCCAACAACCCACCACAGTAAAGATGATCTCATTGAAATGGCAATCGCAGGAGGCTATCCCGAAGCAATATTATTACAAGGCCGCCAACGCAAACGCTGGCATAAAGATTACATCAATGCAATTTTAGAACGTGATTTGAAAGATATAACGCGCATTCATCGACTTGATCAAATGCAACAGCTCATCAGGATCCTGGCAGCATGGTCATCTAAATTTATGAACAGTTCACAAATTGGCAGTAGCCTTTCTATTCAAAAACAAGCTCTAGTGGCCTATATCAATGCATTGGAAGCACTCTATTTAATCGAGCGAGTCAAACCATGGACGCAAACCGATTACCAGCGAGTGGGAAAACAAGACAAGCTATTTATGACAGATAGCGGCCTGATGACATCTTTATTGGACTGGAACATGGATCGGATCCGTTTTGATACAGATCGCTCGGGCAAATTAATTGAAACTTTCGCCTTTAATGAATTAGCTGCTCAGGTCGATGCCGCTAATGGCCTATATACATTAAGCCACTATAGAGATCGTCAACAACGTGAAATAGACTTCCTGATTGAACGTGAAGACGGAGCAATGATCGGAATTGAGATAAAATCTGGAACCAATATAGGGGCTAAAGATTTTAAACATTTAAAATGGTTCAAAAACACTTTGGCTGGAGAGCATCTCTTTACAGGGATCATACTTTATTCAGGTGAACACATAACCAGCTTCGGTGAAAATATGCTAGTCGTTCCTTTTGGAGCACTATGGGCATAGCTAAAACCTGATTAAAAATTGAATTGTTTAATATAATTCAATAACCTATCTTATCCAGAGCTGGGGTTAACAAGTTCTTCACCTCAAGACCGCAGCAACCAAAAGTTACCACGCTAAACCTGTCAACAGCTTAAGCAGCTAGTGGGTCTGCAACCTGTAGGTCGGGCTTTAGCCCGACAATGAAGGTGACAAATATTCGTAGGCTGTTCGTTTAATTTCATACCTGGCATTAAATCTAAAATCATCAGTAAACGCATCAAAACCAGCAGCTAAAGAAAAATGTTCCGTTCTTTTTTTGATTCCGAAAATCAACAAACTCCTCATTCTGAATAAATTTAAAACTCGATAGGTTATAAATTGGTGCTATGAAATAGCGACTTAGTCGGGATAAATCCCGACCTACAAATTGGAATCAACAGCCTAAGCAGCTAATGGATCTGCCCCTGTAGAGTTATCAGCAGAGTTCTTGCGCCGCCATAATCACGATGCTCACACAGATAAATACCTTGCCAGGTACCCAGATTTAACCTGCCATTGGTCACAGGTACTGTTTGGCTTGAACCAATTAAGGTTGATTTAATATGCGCAGGCATATCATCCGCACCTTCGTAGATGTGTTGGTAATATGCCGCATTTTCTGGAACCATGTGATTAAAGTGACTTTCCATATCCGTTCTAACTGTGGGATCTGCATTTTCGTTAATTGCCAGGGAAGCAGAGGTATGTTTGATAAAAAGATGAAGTAACCCGATCTCAACCTGATTCAACTCAGGTAACTGACGCAAGATCTCATCCGTTAGCAGATGAAATCCTCTGGCTTTTGGTTTTAGCTGAATTTCTTTTTGGAGCCACATGATGACACCCTTCGATATATACCCCTAATCATTCATTATGCCTGATTAGGGGTATATTAGATTACAGATAATTTATCATATCATCTATATACCCTTAATCATTCATTATGCCTGTTTCAGTGGGATTTAAATTCGCTTTAGGCGCGGCGTTGATTGCAGCCACAGATTACTAGTTCCAGACGTAATCTAAGTACCTACGTCCTGCAGCCAATGGTTATTCCCTTAGCAAAATCAACAACAAAGCATAAAGTGAATTTAAACCCATCGGAGAAGTGCTTGAGCTTCCTCACTTCTTTGTTGCATTGATTTATAAGAGAACAACCATTACTTCATCAATGCGCCTCGAATTGAGAAAGCTCAAGCACTCTGAAATCAGGCATAATGAATAATTAGGGGTATATGCTTCACTTCATTGAATTAAAAGAAATTTTTGGGTAACATAAGGGTTAATACTAGCAATGTTCTCGGTTTATGCTTAAACAGGATTACAAAACAACTCATTTGAAACTTGGTCAGGAGAAACTCAACAGACGTTTACCTGGTCGATTTCATATGGCAGTGGCAACTTCTGTCATCGGTTTTATCATCTTAATGTTCTCTCTTTTTTCAGGCGAACAGAGCCAGGCAGTTGCCACAGCACAACCTGAAACTGTCACTATCTCTACACAACTATCTCAGAGCAAACTGTCCCAACAAAAAACTTCTCTAAACGAACTTTCTAAAGAAACTCTTCCCATAATTGAGCTATCGAAAAGACACCGACTTGAGTTAGAGTTTGATCAAACTGAACTTCCTGAAATGGTAGTTGAACCCCAATTGAATTCCACAACCGTCCGCATAAAATCTGGTGATAGTCTGGCGCGTATTTTTCAGCAAAATTCTATTCCTGCAAAAGAACTGCATCGTTTGATGAAACTGGGCAAATCCGTTGCCACTTTAAAAAAGCTGATCCCAGGCCAAACGTTAAAGATAACAAAAGACATAAACAATATTCTGTCTGAACTGCGTTATCCTATTGATGAATTAACCACTTTGATAGTCACTCTTAGAGATGATGCGAACAAGTCTGATAATAAGCTCTCTGGTTATAGCAACAAAACCTACCATAGCCGTCTGTTTACTCAGCAGGTAGATATTGAACAATCCATGATTAAAGGGCAGATTGAAAGTTCCCTTTATTTAGATGGAAAAAAAGCTGGATTGAGTGACAGTTTGATTATGCAACTGGCACATATCTTTGGTTGGGATATTGATTTTGCTTTAGATTTACGCAAAGGAGATCGTTTTAATGTGCTTTATGAAAAGCGCTATGTTGATGGCGAATTTATTGGAAATGGTGCTATTTTAGCAGCCGAATTTATCAATAGAGGTGAAGCATTTAAAGCCATTCTCTACACCGATGCAAAAGACAATAGCAATTACTACACCCCTGATGGTTTAAGTATGCGCAAAGCTTTTTTAAGAAATCCAGTGAACTTTCGTTACATTGTTTCCAGTTTTAAAAAGCGCCGTTTTCATCCTATTTTAAAACGCTATAAAGCCCATGAAGGTGTTGACTACAGTGCCAGAAAAGGCACTCCGGTTTATGCAGCTGGTGATGGCAAGGTGATTAAATCTGCTTATAATAAATATAATGGGAATTATGTTTTTATTCAGCATGGTGAAAAATATGTCACAAAATATCTTCATTTTTCTAAAAGAAAAGTTAAAAAAGGTCAAAGGGTAAAACAAGGGCAGGTAATTGGTTTAGTGGGAGCAACTGGACTCGCCGAAGCACCGCATTTACATTATGCCTTTTTGGTAAACGGTGTTTATCGAAATCCTCGAACCATAAAACTGCCACAGGCTAAACCTATTCCTAAGAAAGAAAAAAGTAACTTTAAGAAACAATCACAACCACTGATTGCCAGATTAAATATGGAGGAAAGATTCTACCTGGCCTCAATAGGTTCTAAATCACCCTCTTCATCAGCCTCTCCTTAACTGTCAGTTATCAACTAGCATGACGGACATCCAATAATATGACTCCAGCCTCAGATAAGTTATTTATCGGTCTAATGTCTGGCACCAGCCTTGATGGCATTGATGCAATACTCATGGAATTTTCAAATCCCATGAAGACCCTGGCTACAAAGTTCTGCCCTTTTTCTGACAATCTTTATCAACAATTAAAGTCGCTCACACAAGCTGGAGAAAATGAAGTTCATCGCATGGCTATTGCAGAACAGCAACTTGCAATTGAATATGCACATACGGTTCAAGCCTTATTAGAGCACGCTAACATTAAAGCAACTGACATTTCTGCCATAGGCGTTCATGGGCAAACTATTCGCCACTGTGCCAGTTTGCATGATCAACCAGGTTATTCAGTGCAACTTATTGACCCTGCTAAATTAGCGGTTGAAACCGGGATCACCGTGGTTGCAGATTTCAGGCGAAAGGATATTGCCCTGGGTGGTCAAGGTGCCCCATTAGTTCCCGCTTTTCATCATTATGCATTTGCGGACAAACAAATTGATAGAGCACTAATTAATATTGGTGGTATTGCTAATTTAACCTTTTTAGGATCCAACTCAAATACTGCTAAAGGTTATGATCTGGGTCCCGGAAATACCTTACTGGATCATTGGTTTCAGCAACATCAAAAAGGTCAATTTGATCACAATGGAAATTGGGCAAGAGGGGGTACTATAAACAAACCTCTATTAAATTCCCTGTTAGATGATAACTACTTTTCACAAGAACCTCCAAAAAGCACCGGGCCTGAATATTTTAATGTTAACTGGTTAGAACAATACTTAAGTCATTTTGATTCTATCTCTGTCCTGGATATTCAAACGACATTGACGGAACTTACCGCCATTAGTATCTGTGATGGAATTAAGAATATTATGCAAGGTACTCAGACGGAAATTTATCTATGTGGAGGTGGTTGCCATAACCAATATCTGGTAGAAAGAATTGGACTTCACTTAAAACAAAACGTTGTTACAACTCGGGTGTTAGGCTTAGATCCCGATCAGGTTGAAGCTGCAGCTTTCGCCTGGTTAGCCATGCAACGATTAAACCAACAAACAGGTAATATGATGTCTGCAACCGGTGCGTCAAGAGAGGCTATTTTGGGCGGAGTTTACCTTCCACAATAACTCGCATCTCGCACCTAATTCTTATCAAACTCTATGGGTTTCCCTAAATAAAATCCTTGAATAAAATTTATTGAACGAGCCTGTAATAAATCCAATTCTTCAGCTGTTTCAACATGTAGGGCAATAGTATCTACTTTGTTCTGTTTGGCAGTGGTCACTATAGCATCAATCAGGTTACTTCTTGCCAGGTTAGCAGCCAAATCACGAGTCAATGCCGTATCAAGTTTTATGATATCCACTGGCATTTGCGGTAAATTCAATAAAGATTGAATACTCATACCAAAGTGATCGATAGCAATTCTAAATCCTTTCTGTCTCAATTGAGCTAAACACTGCTGCCAATCAGGAAATTTAAATAATTCTTCTTCTTCTATTTCTATCACCAATTGAGAATTTGTTAAACCAGAGTCTTTCCAAACATCTGGCAATTCATTTCTAAAAACCTCATTGGACAGGGACTCAACTGAGAGATTAACTGAAAACCACTGTTTCACTGTCAACTGCTTGTCTGGTGGTTGTTTTTTTTGTGAAACCAGCTTGTCATTTTGAATAAATTTTTGGCAATATTCTACTAAGTTATCAATCATCAACCTATCAATTTTCAACATCAATCCAAATCTTTTAGCATTCGACATAAAAAGAGTTGGAGCAATAAAAGCCATACCTTCTTTTAACCGTAACAAGCACTCTGAGCCTACCTGTTCCGAAACATTAACGGCATCAAAAACAGGTTGTTCTAACAGGGTGAAATTATTATTTTCAATGGCCGAATTTAATCTCTGATGCCAATTACCTTGCTGGGTTTGAGCTTCAGCATTTTTACTATATAAAGCCCATTGGTTACGCCCCTTCTGTTTAGCTTGCTGGCATGCCAAGTCTGCTCTGGCTAACATTTCAATCAATGAACCCGACTCTCGATCAAGAATAGCGACGCCTACAGAACCGGTAACTTTATATTCTTTTCCTTTCCATTGAAGAGTCGTTTGTTCTAATAGTAGGCGATATTTTTCTGCTAGCTCTTCCAACTCACCTCTGGAAACACTGCTTAATAACACCACAAACTCATCACCTGATAAGCGAGCGACCTGATCCGTATTTCTTGCACGATTTTTTAGCTGCTCAGCCAGATTCACCAGTAGTTGATCGCCAGCGGCATGTCCTAATTCATCATTAATTACTTTAAAACGGTCTAAATCAATAAATAAGATAAGTGAAGGTTCTCGACTTCTTTTAACTCGACCTAATTCTTTTTCCAGAATTTCTTCGAAGGCATTTCGGTTTAATAAACCAGTTAAGTGGTCATGATTTAGTTGCCATTGCCAGTTTTTTTCTAATTTTTTTTGCTCTGAAATATCTCTAAATACAACGACTGTTCCTTCATTTTCTTCTGTATCTTCAGTATTATCCCCCTGCAAAGTTACACTACATTCCACTGGAAATAAGGAACCATCCGCCCTGCTAAACAATGTTCTCCATTCGCGTAACTCATCACCGAACAAATAAGCTTGCTGTAAGAAACACATCTCTGCAGAAGTCGGTTGTCCTCCGCTATCAACAGGATGGATACAGTCATGAGGATAACGACCTAATAGATCAACTACTGAACAACCCAGCAGTCTTAATGTAGCCGGATTAACAAACTGGATACGGCCATCAGATGTAACTCCATACACACCTTCAGCCACAGAGTCTAATAAGCCAATTAATCGTGATCGTTCTTTTTCTATTTGTTGTTTGCGTTGGAGTGAGCGATGTAGAGCCGTAACTCTTGCTCGAAAAAGCTCAATCGACTCATTTTTAAACATACACTCTCGTGCACCGGCTTTAAGACATTCATCAACAATTGATTCTTCATATTGACCTGTTAATATTGAACAGACTAATTCTGAGGTATCTTCGTGAGCTTGAAGTTTTTGACAAAGCTGAGCTCCATTATCACCAGGCATAAAATAATCGATGATCGCCAAATCATAATGACCATGCAGGGCTTTCTGTAGTCCTTGTTCGGCATCTTGCGCAAGATCAACCTGAAAACCATCGGCTTCCAGTATTTTTTTATAGCGTATTCGGATTGTTTTAGAATCATCAACCAGTAATAACCGCCCCCGATCAATGATGGTATGTTTTCTATTTAACCGTTCAACAAATAAGCGTGATCTGAGATCCAGCTGATCTTCTGTTTGGTCAGATAATAAAAGAGCTGGTATGTCGGTATGTTGCAATGTAAAACGTATCAGAAAATCTTCAAATACCGGTGTTGAACAATCAACCAATAATCCTTTTGGCTCCTGATTTAATTCCAACCATCGTTGTATTTTTGAAACAGATTCAAAAATTACAACAGGTATAGGTTGCCTGCCTAACTGTTTAAACAGGAACTGGTATCGCTCAACATTGTTGATTAATGCAAGTATCACTTCAACATTACCCTACGGTATTAAAAGGATTGCTTCCTTTTAGCATAGCGTTTGTAAAGGTAGATTCAACTCTGATCCTTGTTATAATCAAAAATAATGGTTATTTCCCAGAATATTCAGGCTTTAACTAATGTAATTTTAGCAAATTTACGTTTTCCGACCTGAAATATAGCTTTTGTCCCCAAGGCAAATTCCATTTTAGGATCACTCAGTTTTTCTCCATCGACTTTAACAGCGCCCTGTTTAATCATGCGCATTGCGTCAGAAGTACTGGAACACAGATTGGCTTGTTTGAGGATATTAGCAATAGCACTGCCTTGATCACTGGCAACCACCAACTCAATTGATGCAATATTATCTGGCATCGCTCCTTTCTGGAAACGTGCAATAAAATTGTCCTGTGCCTTTTTCGCTGCACTTTCATCATGAAAGCGTGCAACGAGTTCCTGACAGAGTTCAAATTTAACATCTCGTGGGTTACGACCTTGCTCGACTTGTTCTTGTAATTGTTCAATCTCTTTAGTTGGACGAAAGCTTAATAATTCAAAGTAACGCCACATAATCTCATCTGAGATGGACATCAATTTACCAAACATCTCATCGGGAGCATCGTTAATACCAACGTAGTTACCCAATGATTTTGACATTTTTTGTACACCATCTAAACCTTCAAGAATAGGCATGGTCAAGATGATCTGTCCTTTTTGTCCATAACTCCTTTGCAGATCTCGTCCTACCAACAAGTTGAATTTTTGATCGGTTCCGCCAAGTTCTATATCAGATTTAAGCGCCACAGAGTCATACCCCTGCACCAAAGGGTATAAAAATTCGTGTAGGGCAATAGGTTGAGAGCTTTTATAACGCTTGGCAAAATCATCACGCTCCAGTATTCTTGCAACTGTATATTTTTGCATGAGCTGAACCATATCGACAGATGACATCGCATTCATCCATTCAGAATTAAAGCGTATTTCTGTTTTTTCAGGATCAAGAATTTTAAAAACCTGTTGTTTATAGGTTTCCGCATTGGCTCTAACATCTTCTTCAGACAAAGGTTTTCGAGTGATGTTTTTTCCTGTGGGATCACCAATTCTTCCGGTAAAATCTCCAATAAGAAAAATAACCTCATGGCCGAGTGTTTGGAGCTGGCGCATTTTGTTGATCAATACAGTATGACCCAAATGCAAATCGGGAGCTGTAGGATCAAAACCAGCCTTAATTCTAAGTGGTCGATTTTCTTTCAAACGTAATTCCAACTCTTCCATCGGTACAATTTCGTCAGTACCCCGTTGAATCAACTCAAGCTGATGAGTCAGATCATTCATTTATGTGCTCCGAATATTATAAATTTATGTTATGCCTATGATGTTGTATTGTACTAGAACATTAACCTAAAAATCATTCGACTTTAAAAAAAATTCCTGACTTTAGAAAGCCATCGATAAAAAGCCATGTTATAATCCGCTATTCGTCATCTTACTCAGCAGTTAATTCGTGGATAAATCCTCACAACTTTCACAATGGATGCTTGGTATGCGCAACGATGGTCCTTTGACCACACGTGAAGCCAGCAGTCGTACCAGTTATCGGTTACTTTACTTGTTGGAAATCGATGAACAGGGTTGGTTTATCACTATCCACCAGGCGAGAGTCAGTTTTTCAGGTGTGATTGGAAAACCTAAAAAGCTCGATTGGCTACGTGTTCAGCAAGGAAATTATCCATCTGCGGCTGATCAGCAAGATATTGTCGCTCTTCAGCCTTTGTCAGACGCACAGGGTCGCCTCAATCAACTAACTTCTGAAAATAGAAACCAGATTTTAGGACAACTAACTCGCAACCATCGTCTTCATTTTCAAACTTTTTATGGACAAGCCCTGGCTTCTGGACAAGAACAACCTGTATCATTGCTTTGGACGATCAATAATAAAGGCCAACAAAAAGCCAGTTGGCACACGACTTCTGCACATCAGTCATTACATGATGGGCAAACTAATCAAACTTCCCAATCTTTACATGTAGACAGTTGCTTATCTCATTACGTGGATATAAGAGAAGGCACCCTTGGCAAATTATCACTAAAAAAAGACATCAGTCATTTAAATCTTCCTATTAATCGTTGGTTAGATCCAGAAAAAACGAACCCTCTAATAGAGTCATTTTCTTTAGCTGGCTTGCCTGCGCCTAAAAAAATTCCCATTTTTTCTGCTCAGTCCTGCGAACCAGTTCCTACTATTTATCTGGACTCAACGCCCTCTCGCCACGATGAAAAGTTGTGGCTAAATACAGGAACTTTATTGATGCGCTATCAAAATGCTGAGGTTGATTTTGATTGTCATGATGTGGATGCCAGAATCTTTCAAGAAAATAAAATTTTTAGTTATCCGCGAAACAAAAAACTGGAACGGCTGGCCATCAACAACCTGGATAAAGTAAGTTGGCGTACTCGCGCTATTCATCAGAGTCAACGTAAAACATTGCCTGTTGCCGATGATTGGATTGACTTTATGATACAAGATCTACCTGAATTAAAAAAAGCTGGCTGGAAGGTGATCACCTCTCCCCATTTTCAGTTTAGATTAGCCAAAGCTGAACAGGTCATGGCACAGGTAGAAGAAACTCAAAAAAACGATTGGTTTGGATTTCAATTAGCTGCTGTGATCGATGGAGTCAATATTGAATTACTCCCCTTAATGATAGAACAGATGGAGTCCATCAATCTGGCTCTTTCAAAAAAAGGAGAGGCAAATATATTAATTCGCCTGCCGGATGGAAGGCAATTACCATTGGAGCGAAAGCTGGTATCCAAAATTATGGGGACATTGCTCGAACTTTTTGATAAAAAACCTCCATCATCTCTCGCAATCACTATTAATAAAACCCAAGCTGCTCAGTTGATAGAACTTGAAAAAAGTATCGAGGTTGATTGGAGAACTGGTCTTGACTGGCGCAAACTTATTTTGCAACTTATCGGGCAAGAACCAATTGACCCAGTTCTTCCAACAGAGCACTTCACAGCAACCTTAAGAGATTACCAACAAACCGGTGTTAACTGGTTACAGTTACTACAGAAAGTGGGCCTGGGAGGCATTCTGGCTGATGACATGGGCTTGGGAAAAACCGTCCAAACATTGGCGCATCTGGATCTTCTCAAACAGGCAGGTTCTCTTAAATCTCCCGCTTTAGTGTTAGCTCCCACCAGTTTATTATATAACTGGCAAAATGAAGCAACAATGTTTTCTCCAAAACTCTCAACCCTTGTCATTCATGGTGCAGGAAGAGAACATCTTTGGCAGGATGCCAAAAACCATGATGTCCTCATTACTTCCTATCCCTTAATTCGACGCGACTGGCATCATGTATTTGAAAGTCATTTTTCTGTTCTTATTCTGGATGAAGCCCAGGCATTAAAAAATCCTGCAGCCAAAACCACCCAAATGATTAAACAACTTAATGCCGATAATAAAATTGCCTTAACGGGTACCCCCATGGAAAACCATTTAAGTGAATTATGGTCTTTGTTTGATGTGGTATCTCCTGGCTTTTTAGGCAGTCATAGGGCATTTCAACGAATTTATAGAAAACCAATTGAACAAAATTCTGATATAGATAGACAGCAAGCTCTATCTAGCCGAATTTTACCTTTTCTACTGCGCAGAAGAAAACAGGAAGTCGCACTGGAATTACCACCAAAAACAGAAATCAACAATACTGTTACCCTTTACGAAGATCAGCAAGATCTATATGAGACAATAAGACTGGCCATGCATCAAAGGGTACAATCAGCGATAAAAGAACAGGGCTTAAATAAAAGCCAGCTCGTTATTTTAGATGCTTTATTAAAGCTCAGACAACTATGCTGTCATCCGCGTTTAGTCAAATTGCAGTCAGCACAATCAATTAAACACTCTGCCAAATTAGATATGTTAATGTCCATGCTAAGCGAGATGCAAGAAGAAGGTAGAAAAGTTTTACTATTTTCACAGTTCACACAAATGCTCTCCATTATTGCAGCCGCATTGAGACAAAGAAATATTCCTCATGTGATCTTAACTGGAAGCACACGAGATAGACAAACGGTTATTGACCAATTTCAAAATGGAGATGTACCAGTTTTTTTAATTAGTTTAAAAGCTGGAGGAACAGGGCTTAACCTTACGGCGGCCGACACTGTGATCCATTATGATCCCTGGTGGAATCCTGCTGTCGAAAATCAGGCAACCGATAGAGCACATCGTATTGGTCAGGATAAACCTGTTTTTGTCTATCGCTTGATATGTAAAAATTCCGTCGAAGAAAAAATTCAAGCTTTGCAAGATAAAAAACGTCAGCTTTATGAGGCCATTTTAGATGAAAAAGCCCAATCAAAAATTTCATTTAGCATGGATGATATCGAATCTTTATTTTCTCCTTTGAGTTAAAATTTTCGTTACTAATCTAAATTCTAAGAATTTTTACATTCACTGTTCTTAATACAACTTGACAGATATAGAAATTTCAAGTAGAAATATTAACTTGGATCTATCCCTCCTATTCATTCTATGTAAATAAAAATACAACGTTATAATCTACTTTTCTAATTTTTTAAGCAAAATATTTTTCAACTCCGAAAATTATAATGTAACCAATAAAGGAATAAATGAATAAATGACTGAGCAATCTACAATATCTGACAAACTACAATCACTTCAAAATAATTACGTACAGGAACTTCCCAGCATACTCAGCAATATCAAAGATACATGGTCAGCTCTCAAACATGATGCTTCTGATCCTGTCAAAATAGAAGCTCTGTTTCGTCTAACTCACAATCTTGCAGGTTCTGCTGGGGCATTTGGCTTTCAAGAAATTAGCGATAAGGCCAAAGAAGTTACAGAACCCTTAAGAAATGCACTGGGAGAAAACTCATCTCCCACTGCAACTCTTCAACTAAGAGAAGTCGGTGAACTGATACAGGAGCTTCGAAGCATATGCAGAAAACACCTTCATTCTTCCACCACACACATATCAATCCCCAAAAGAAGCAGCACCATTCTGAAAAAAACCATAAAGAATGAACCAAAAAACAAACTCATTTATCTGGTAGAAGATGATCAATTTCAGGGAAAGCAAATAGCCTTACAAATTGAAAAATTTGCTTATAATGTACGTATTTTTGAAAAACTCTCACCATTTCTTGAAGCACTGGAAAAACAATTACCATCAGCTATTTTAGTTGATATTGGTATACCAGAGGGGAATACAGGAGAAATTCTAAGCCACATGCATTTAGGTTTAGACGCTCGTACACCACTTATTTTCATATCAAATCGAACAGATTTTAAAGCCCGACTTTCAGCAGTTAGAGGTGGAGGTCGCGGTTATTTCGAAAAACCTTTAGACATAAACAATCTACTTTCTTTTATTGAAACTGAAAACACCAAAGATCTTAACGAAAATTACCGAGTCATGATTATTGATGATGATAAAAGTCAAGCAGAATACCACTCTTTAATTTTACAAAACGAGGGGCTGGAAACCAGTATTTTGACCAATCCCGAGCAGGTTCTTGAAGCTATGGCAGAATTTGATCCAGAAATACTGGTGCTTGATATGTATATGCCTGGTTGTAATGGGGATGAAATTGCCATGGTGGTACGCCAAATGGATAAATTCATTAGCATCCCCATCATATTTTTATCTTCTGAAAATCAAGTTGAACGACAACTTCTGGCGATGGAAAAAGGAGGGGATGATTTTTTAATGAAACCCGTCTCACCAGAACTTTTATTATCCTCAGTTAAAGTCAGGGCTAAACGGGCTCGTTTGCTAAGAACTCACATGGTCAAAGATAGCCTGACCGGACTTCTTAATCATGCAGTGGCCATGGAAAGATTTAATGATGCAATCTCTCTTAGACAACGTAATCCAAGTCCAATTTGTGTAGCCATGCTTGATCTGGATTTCTTTAAAAAGATAAATGATAATTATGGACACAGTACAGGTGATCGCGTTCTCAAAAGTTTTGCCGGTCTACTTAAGCAAAGGTTAAGAGCAACAGATATTATTGGTCGTTATGGGGGAGAGGAATTTGTGATTGTGTTTCCCGATACATCAACAGAAAACTCTATAAACATACTTAATGAATTAAGACGCAATTTTGAAGAGTTAAATTTTCATGGCGAAGAAACAACATTCAATGCCACTTTTAGCTGTGGTGTAGCAGATATGCTTCAATTTAAAACAGCTGAGGCCATGATGGAGGCTGCTGATAAAGCACTATATCAAGCGAAAGAGAATGGCAGAAACAACGTTGTTAAAGCTAAATCCTAAAACTTAAAACCTCTATTAAAACACATAGAACTGTTCTAGTTAGTGGCTATAATGAAATGAATGAAATGTCCAATGAAAGTGAAATAATTCAAGAAGTCCAAAAGAATATTCTGTACAAACCCTATGACTTCAACAAGCTGTTGCTAAAAATCAGACAATTACTTGATGAAGCAATTCGTAAAAAACCTGAACTCGTGATAAATATACGCTATTTTTTACGATCAAATAGAAAATGATGAACCACAACCACAGGTCGTTACTGCACTCGGATTATCAACTATAAATCGAGCACCTTGTAATCCTTCGGTGTAGTCTACTTTTGATCCCATTAGATATTGCAAGCTAAGAGGGTCCACCACCACAGTAATACCATCTTTTTCTATCAGGGTATCGCCATCATTGGTTTTTTCATCAAAAGAAAAACCATATTGAAAGCCTGAACAACCTCCACCTGTTACAAATACCCTTAACTTTAACGCGGGATTTTCTTCTTCGGCTAACAATAATTGTACCTTCTTTACTGCGGCATCTGTCACTTCAATGGGAGCAGAAGGCATGGTTTCTTCGTTCATAAATTCTCGGACTTACAAAAATAAACTGGACTAATAATATCAAGAGAACTAATACTATCTGGAAAAGCAGTATTATCGCCGATTAATAAGATGATTACTACTTTTCTATTACCCGCTTTTTTGGTAGTGGCTCTACGGGCTTATGTTCTAAACGTTGTGTCTGACCCGGGTTGGTATGAACCAGTTTCCCATTAACTTCAGCTCCCATAGCCATTTGAATTTGGCTATAATAAACATTGCCCTCAATATGCGATTTAGCTAATAATTCAATTTCACCTCCAACATGTACATCACCATTCACGCGTCCAAAAATCACTACATGAGGTACTCTTATTTCACCGGTTACCTGTCCTCTGGCACCTATAGTCAGAACCGATTTTTCTTCTTTGGCTGTGATATCACCATTAACCAAACCATCAACATACAAAACACCTGAAAAATCAATATTCCCACTAATCGTGGTGTGCTGAGTAATCAGTGTATCTACTGCTCTTTTTTTCTTTTTGCCGTTAAACATTTAGAGAATTCTCCTACAAGCTCCAGGGAAAGTTTTTTTCTACCCTTTGTTTGCCTTTTTTAGTCGATGCTGTCACTGAAACACTAGCAATCGTAACGTTTTCAGGAAGTTGGAAACGTCCCTCAATTTTTTGAAAATATCGGAATGAAAATTCCGGTTTCCAATTTTCCTCCATTATCAATGACTTCATTGGTAAAGTAACAGCTTTATCATGTTGTTTACCCAATAGTGACAGATTAAAACTACCTTTTAAATACCAATCCTGTTTTTTAGTTTGAGTTAACACCAATTCAAAATAATAGCGACCACCCGACTCAGGTATGACTTTTAAACTATCAATGGTTAAACCAGACTGACCCAGTTCGGGAGCCATAATGCTTCGATAAAAAGACAATTCTTTTTCTAATTGTTTGGTTTGCTCCTGAAGTGCTAACATATCTTCACTGGATTGTTTGACACTCACTAAAGCTATCTTCTCTCGTCTTTCAATTTCGAGTAATTGTTGCTGTAGGGTCGCAACTTGCAGCTTTAACTCATCATGCAAACCACTGACAATTGTCAGCTGATGACTCAGCTCAACAGTTCTGGCTCCCCCCTGTTTCCAACCAAACCATCCACTCAACAGTAACAGGATAATAAATAATCCACCAAGACTGATATACCAAACCCCTGATTTTGACTCTACAACTTTAAAAGACACGAAATTGTTCTTATTAATGGATGAGATTGCCAATACTAAGGTGTTCAACCGATTAAGACAACCGAAGCCAGGTATATTAACCTGAGTTCGGGATAAGAACTGCCACCCAGCACAACTATTTTAACTCTGTAATAAAATTATTGCAGCTATAAAGTATTTGTAACTTACTAATATTTAATAGTATTTTGACTATTCTTATCCAGAGCTCAGATTATATTAGTTTTAATTTTTTTAATTATCCCTTTTTAAAACAATCTGAAGCAGTACCCATGATCTGGATCAAGGTGGTTTATCTTAAGTGGATTACACTTAATACGTGGTTAAAGAAATAGTTGTTTAGATGAAAATTATGGGTTAAGTCTAAAAAACCTTGATATTTTGTCACTTTTTAACCATAATTAAGAATCATTCGCATTTACATTACTTTTTAGGTTTAGTTTTATGGAACAGCTCATACCTCTTTCTGAAATCAATGAATCCGTCAAAGTCAGTATTGACGCTATGAAGGTTTCATCACAATTACAGGTGCGACTACTCGCTATGGGACTTGGATTGGGTTCATTGATTCAAATCTTACGTAACCGTCAGGGTGATGTGGTTTTAAGTAGAGGTCACTGTCGAATTGGCCTGGGGAAAAACATCGCGCAACAACTTTTGGTTAAAGAGCTATAAACCAGTCTCACATATCCACTCCTCTATGAAAAATTGCTGCGATCCTCAAACAACAACTCAAGGCTCAACCGAAAACTTATCCCATACTATTGCTTTAATAGGCAACCCTAATTCTGGAAAAACAACTTTATTTAATCGTCTAACCGGAACTCGACAAAGAACAGGAAACTGGCCTGGTGTCACTGTTGAACAAAAATCCGGTCAATTTTCAATTTCTGGTAACCTCTTTGAAGTTATTGATTTACCTGGCACTTATTCACTCAATTTAAGCCATTCTTCACTTGATGAACAAATCGCTCGTTCATATGTTAAACAACACAATAATGATCTCTATATCAACATTATTGATACTACAACACTTGAAAAAAGCCTTTATTTGACCTCTCAGTTAAGAGAGCAGGGTATTCCTGTCATTGTGTTGCTTAATATGATTGATATGGCCGATAAATTAAATCTGATCATTGATACCGAACAACTTTCACAACAACTTCAATGCCCGGTTATTACCTTTTCCTTAAATCGTGACAAAGATCTAAACAAACTGCTCACTGAAATCGCTGAATCTCAACATCAGCAACCCTGCTCACTGGGACTCACATATATTGATGCGCTCGAAAATGCTCTCTCTTCTTTTCAAGCGTCGTTTAACTGTGAACGTCTTTTTGCTTTAAATGAATTGGAAAAAGCTTCCTTGCTTACTTCTGATGCAAAAGTTACTTCCGATGCAGAACATAACAAACATGGTAAAACTTCAATAAATAAAGAAAACCACGAAAATACCCAGACTCTTGAAAACAACCAGTTTCTTGAAAACAAAAAAAATCAGGAAAATCAGCTAACTGACAAAGCCATTGAATTAAGTCAGGATGTTTATCAAAAAACCAGCAAGACCATCTTTCAATTAATAGCCCAGGAGCATTATGTCCGGGCTCTGCAAATAGCTACAGATGTAACCTCTCAATCAAAGCCCGCCAAAAATTTATTTACAGATAAAATAGATCGATGGGTGTTGGGCAATGTCACTGGTGTCCCTGTTTTTTTATTGATTATGTATTTACTTTTTTTATTCAGTATCAATATTGGTGGCGCCTTTATCGACTTTTTTGATTTAACTGTAGAAGCTTTTCTGGTCAATGGGTTAGACCATTTACTAACCGATTTTGGCATTCCACAGTGGATCCGCATCATTTTGGCGCAAGGCATTGGCGGAGGTGTTCAAGTTGTAGCAACCTTTATCCCAATCATTGGCGCATTATATTTATTTTTAACCTTGCTCGAAGAATCCGGTTACATGTCCCGAGCAGCCTTTGTCATGGATAGATCTTTACAAAAACTGGGGATCTCAGGTAAAGCTTTTGTGCCACTTATTATCGGATTTGGTTGCAATGTGCCTGCCATCATGGCCACTAGAACCATGGACTCACATAGAGAGCGTATATTAACAGTATTAATGGCGCCTTTTATGTCCTGCGGGGCCAGATTAACAGTTTTTGCTTTATTTGCAGCAACATTCTTTCCTCAGGGAGGTCAGAATATTGTATTTTTGCTCTATCTAACAGGTGTTGGATTTGCCATTCTGACTGCGCTTATTTTAAAAAACACCATACTAAAGGGTAATGCACAAGACTTTTTAATGGAGCTACCAGGCTACCAATTACCTGGTTTGCAAAATGTACTTATCAATACCTGGAATAAACTCAAAGGTTTTGTGTTAGGTGCCGGTAAAATCATCGTCATTGTGGTCATGATTATTAATGTGGTTAATAGTCTGGGAACAGATCTCAGTTTTGGTAATGAAGATTCCTCACAATCTGTATTAAGTGCCACTGCACAAACAATCACTCCCATTTTTGCCCCAATGGGCATCGAACAGGATAACTGGCCAGCTACGGTGGGCATTATCACTGGCGTATTGGCAAAAGAAGTCGTAGTTGGAACTCTGGATTCTCTTTACTCTAACATGGACAATAAATCTCAGGACGTGGAAGAAGAGCCGCCCTTTGATCTGTCAAATGATCTCATCACTGCACTTGAAACCATTCCCGTCAATTTAGCAGATGCCATGAATAACCTTACCGATCCTCTGGGACTCGGCGTGATTGATGAAACTGAAAATCAACAACAGGCGGCGCTAAAACAAGAGGTCAATGTGGCTACCATGACGGCAATGCAAAGCCGTTTTGATGGAAAAACAGGTGCTTTTGCCTATATGTTATTTATTCTGCTCTACTCTCCCTGCATTGCTGCCGCTGGAGCAATGTTTCGAGAAACCGGCAAGAATTGGGCGATTCTGGGCATTTCCTGGAGTACAGGTCTGGCTTACGGTTCTGCAGTCATTTTTTACCAAATGGCCACATTTTTTGACCACCCATTACAATCAACATTATGGAGCGGTGGGATATTAGGACTATTTCTGAGTGCGCTTTATGTGTTATTTAGAAAAAGTAAGCATTCTGCTCAAATACCCATTCAAGTTAACTTCAATTAATACACCCGTTTAATATACCCCCTCATCAACAACTCGTCTAAATTTGGGTAGAGAATATTTCTAAACTCAGGATCCACAGTAGGATCACAGATTAAATTGTATTATTTAGAGATTTCGGTTAATTTTTACCCACTTAAAAGCAAGTTCAATGGCTTGAGGGCTTAAAATTTGTAACATAAGTAGGATATAATGGTCGAAATTCGTATTTACACACACGCTACAATATTAATGGCTTGAGGAAGAAATTTTGAATCTGTTGGATAAGATTGTCATTAACAATCAATCAATATTAAATGAACTGTTTGGTTCATTAACATCTATCAATGAAACAGATAGGTCTTTGTATTCAAAGCCTGAATTGGTGGCTGGCAACGCATCTATTGGCGGTCATGTCAGACATATACTTGATTTTTATTTCGCACTTTTCTCAGGTCTACCCGGCAATGAAATAGATTATGACAAGCGAGAACGTGATCCTGTTATTGAAAGCGAGTTGACGGTTGCAGGTGAAAAAATCCGCGTTATTTGTGAGCAATTGGAACAACTCAAAGGCTCGCAGGAACAAAAAATTTCTGTATCAGTAACCACTGATGCAACCATTGCTATAATGGAAGGCAAATCAACACTGCTGCGTGAATTACAATTTGTTCATAGTCATACGACACATCATATGGCCATTATTTCCATTATCTTAAGAGTCAATCACATTACTCCAGCCACAAACTTTGGCAAAGCACCTTCAACTGTTGCTTATGAACAGAAGCAGGCATGTGCTCAGTAAGTTGGTTTCAAACCGGAGAAACACTATCCATTTGTTTTAATCGGGATGAACAAAAACTCCGAAGCAAGGCAATGAAGCCAAAAAAGTTCGAGCAAAACAAACAACAGGCATTAATGCCTATCGATCCCGATGGCGGTGGTAGTTGGCTTGCTGTTAATAACGATGGAGTTTTGCTGTGTCTTTTAAACCTTTATGAAAAACAAATTCCCTTAATTCAGGAACAAGTTCTGGAGCAGGCTCAAAAACAGGCTGAAGGCAAAAAAAAGCTTATTCAAAAAAGTCGCGGATTATTAATTAAGTCATTAGCATTTTGTCAAAGTCAGGCTGAACTTTTAGACCAATTAAAAACACTTGATCTAAAACAGTATCAAGCTTTTAGATTATTAATGATTTCTAAATCTGTCAAAACTCAACTGGTTTGGGATGGGACTGTGCTTAATCAAGTTGACTTGCCGGCTTTTGCCACCTCATCAAGTGTAGATACCAAATCTGTTATTCATCAAAGATCACACTACTTTGAAGAGCAACCACCACAATCTATTGAGCAGCAGTTAATGTTACATCGTTCTCATCACCCTGCTCCGGGAAAAAATTCAATTTGTATGCACCGGGATGATGCAACAACCGTTAGTTTGAGTCATCTAACCATTGACGATAAAACCATTAATTACCATTACTGGGATGGCAGCCCCTGTTCATCAAAAGTACCCTATGCGTTGGTTATCCCTACTAGAGAATACTTTCACACCTCATGAAGATAGAAAATTTTACTACAGATACAATTAGCGCAGAAACTAGCGGAATATCTATGTCCAAACAAACTTCAAACGATAAAATTTATCCTCTGACCAAACAACAACAGGGTCTTTGGATCGAATGGAAGTTACATCCGGAAAACACTTCCTATAACACCTGTGTTAAGGTCAAACTTACCGGCCCAATGGATAAAAATCGTCTGGGTCAGGCGCTGCATGATATTGTAAAATATTTTGATTCTCTAAAAGTTTATTTTATTGAAAAAAAAGGGGTCCCTTATCAATGTATGAAGCAAGAGGCTGTCTATTTTTTAGATTATGAAGACATTTCTACAGATAATTTACAAGAGACTGAAGAGCAAAAACAACAGGGACTCGATTACCTGTCAAAAAAATTAAACACACCCGTTGATCTTAAAGAATTTCCCATAGTGCGTGCTGCGCTGATTAAAACAGCCATTAACACTCACTATCTTATTGGCATGGTTCCTCATATGATCTCTGATGGTCGCTCTGCGGTTCTCTTCCTTGAGTCTCTTTCTATTGCTTACAATGAAGGTTATCAGGGACTAGAAACAGCTTATGATCCGACCAAAAAAAATTGGGATGATTATTTTAATGACAGCCGTACTCAATTAGATGAAGAAAAACATGCTTTATCTAAAACCCATTGGCAAAATCGACTCTTAGATGCTAATCATTATTTTGACTATAGTTATGGCCGAAAAAATCAACAGGTTGATGACAAGCAAGGCCACCGTGTTTATTTTGATATCAGTCAGGAACTTGCTAAAGCACTTAAAGAAAATACCTCTAAAAACAAAACCACTCTATTTAATGTTATTGTTTGTGCTTTTAGTATATTTATCCATCGTTATTTTGCGTTAAATGATATTTTAATTGGTTATCCTGTCAATATTCGTCCGCCTGGTTTCAAACACCTTTTCGGTTTTTTCGTAAATATTATTCCTGTCCGAATTGATCTTTCTGGTGATCCGACTTATCACGAGTTACTCGGAAGGGTCTCTGCCAGTCGTAAAGAAGATAAACGCCATCAAAAATTTCCAGCCTTGGATATCGTGAGCACAATTCGTGAAACGGTTACTGATTTTGATGGAACTATGTTTAATTTATCCATGGCACAAACCGTATCCAGAATTTTCAATTTACACCTTGAAGGTATAACAACTCAGCCACTAGAATCTGAATATAATGATGTTAATGACGATTTATCTTTATCCTATGAAATATTAGAAAATGGCATAGGCTTATGGTTCGAGTACCGCACCTCCATGTTTGATAGAAAGTTTATTGAACAAGCGATGAATCATATCCGGTTGATTCTGGAGCAAATGACTACAAACCCCGATCTTAAACTCAGTCAATTTAAATTAAACTCCGCTGAGGAAGAAGCTCAACTTCTTACATTAGGACAAGCAAAAAATATTGCTTCAGAAACAAGTTCTATTAAATCCATTCAACAATTATTTGAACAACAGGTTACATCTACTTCTCAAGCTACAGCTCTGCTTTTTAATGCAGATGGAAATACATTACAAGCGACTAGTTCTTCACAACTTAACTCTTCACTACTCAGCGAGCAAAAACTCAGCTATCAACAACTCAACGAAAGAGCCAATCAGCTTGCACACCACCTGATTGAAAAAGGAATTAAACCTCATAGTAAAATTGCTGTTTGCCTTAACCGTGGGCCCGAGCTCATTACCAGCTTGTTAGCCATATTAAAAACCGGCAGTTGTTATATTCCTTTAGCCCCCGATTACCCCAGGTTCAGAATTGAATTTATTCTTGAGGATACCAATGCTGATTTGCTGATTTACAACAATGAAACACAGTCTCTTTGTGATGATTTAAAATCTTCAAAATCAATCAATTCAATCTATTTCAATTTAAATGAAGAAGCGTCTCAAACTCATATGTATTCAGATGAAAACCCTGAACTGAATATCACTGAAGATGCACTCGCCTATATCATTTACACATCAGGATCTACAGGAAAACCTAAGGGTGTACCCATCCTCCATAAAAATGTCACTCCAAGATTATTGTTTTTACATAATGAATTACCTTTAAATACTACTGATATCATGCTACAGAGTACAGATTTTACTTTTGATGTTTCTGTGGCTGAAATTTTCTGGCCTTTAATTTCTGGTGCATCTTTAGCATTAATTGAACAGGATAAAAACAAAGATCCTGGCTATCTTATTGATTTGATCAAACAACACCAAATCACCACTAGCTGCATGGTTCCTTCTTTACTCAACGCATTATTATCTATTGCTAAAAATGATGATCTTAATAGTTTAACTCGCGTACTTGCTGCCGGTGAAGCATTAGCACCATCATTACGTGATAATTTTTATCATATGTCCCAGGCTGAATTATATAATTTCTATGGTCCAACTGAAGCCAGCATTTATTCAACTTTTAGTTATTGCGAACCTCATATTCAATCATCTTGTATCCCAATAGGTAAGCCATTATCTGACACACAAAGCTACATTCTCGATGATAATTTGCAACTACAACCCAAAGGAGTGGCTGGTGAACTTTACCTCGGAGGAGTTGGGATCGCAGATGGTTATCTCAATCGCCCCGAATTAACTGAAGTAGCATTTATCAAAAATCCTTTTTCAAACAATCCCAGTGACACACTTTATAAAACAGGGGATCTGGCTCGTTATCAGGAAGATGGCAATATAGATTTTCTCGGAAGGCTTGATTCACAAGTTAAGATTCGTGGTTTCAGAATTGAACTAGCTGAAATTGAAACTGTTCTATCCGGCTTTGAATCAATTAAAGATGTTGTTATTGTTACCCACGGGAAAGGGGAAGAAGCTAAACGATTAGTAGCCTATTACGTTAGTGAAAAAGATCTGGTAACCGAAGATATAAAAAACTTTCTATCAGAGAATATTCCGAGTTATATGATTCCAGCATTGTTTGTGAAAATGGATGAAATCCCTAGAACCAATAGCGGTAAACTTAACAGGAATAAATTACCCAAACCGGAACAGTCTATTAAACGTTTCACTAAATTCACCCCTGCCTCAACTAAAATTGAGAAAAAACTTGCTAATATCTGGTCGGAGATCCTTAAAATTCCAACCGGGAAAATTAGTATTCATGACAGCTTTTTTGATTTGGGTGGCGATAGCTTAATGGCTATTCAATTTGTCTGCGCCGCCGAAGAGAAAGGTTTAATTTTTGAAACCAGTACCTTATTTGACCAAAGAACAATTTCTGATTTAGCCGCTGTTAGTTCAAAACTAACAAAGGTAAATGTTGAACAAACACATATCGAAGGAGAGTTTCCACTCAGTGCCAGACAAATCAAATTTTTCAGTGATGATTTCGTAAATCCCAATCACTGGAACAGACTGTTTTTATTTAATGTCGATAAAAATATTTCAGTTAAAGCCTTACAAAAATCGATAGATAACCTACTCATGCATCATGATGCTCTCAGGGTTAGATTCTTACAACACGATGATGAAAGCTGGATCCAACAAAGTTCAAATTGTTTACCAGATAAAAAAGTACTATTTAATTACAATTTAACTCAATCAGCGCCTGAGAATCAATCCAATGAAATTATCGAATACATTAATCAAAGTAATAAAAATATCCGGCTTAATGAAGCTCCACTTATTCAAGCTCTTTACTTTAAAACTTCAAAAAACGAAGGAAAACTAGCCATTGTTGCCCACCACCTGTTATTAGATATGGTTTCTTCCAGAATTATTTTTGAAGACTTGATGAAGGGTTATGAATATGCCAGACGCGGCCTTAAAATCAAACTCGCCCAAAAAACTTCTTCCTTAAAACAATGGACTGAGTATTTACACCAGTATGCCCACAATGCCGATTTTACAACTGATTTAAATTATTGGGGACAACTTGCAACGCACCCCAGTCCAACAATTCCTACAGACTTCCCTTTAGATAATCATTCTAATATCGAGGCTTCGGCCAAGACTATAACCTTTGAGACATCACATGATTGCACTAAAAAGTTATTAAAAACCATACCTGCAAATCTTGGGCTAAAAATTCAGAATATTCTTCTTGCGAGTTTTCTGAAAATGACTCAACAATGGACCAATGAAAACGAAGCCACTGTGAGTATCTGTGGTCATGGTCGAGATAGTGGCCAGACAGATATTAATTTATCTCGAACTGTTGGTTGGCTAAATACAGTTTTCCCTGTCAGGCTTGTAGCAAATAGTTCTACATCTAATGACGATTTAGCCTTTGTGAAGGACATCACCGAACAATTGGCTCAGGTGCCAACTAGAAATATGAACTACAATATTCTTAGATACATTAGCAAACATCCCGAAATAACAGCACATCAAAATCCTCAACTATTCTTTAATTATGTAGGTCAAATTGACGCAATAATGCCTGATAAAATTCCTTTTAAACCGACAATGGATTTACAGGGAATTACTGAGATTGACGATGCCAATCATCTGGGATACTTACTCTATTTCGAAGCTGGTGTAATTGAAGAAAAGCTCACAATTCGTTTAACCTATAGCCAGAAACTCTTTACTGACAAAACTGTTCAGATGCTTTCTGATAACCTGATGAAAACCATTGAGACTATTAGTAACAACCTAACTTAACCTCAACTCTCAGAGAAATAGTCAGCCTCATGAATTAGATGTTCCTGAGGCTGAATGACGTTTTCTCAGATAAAAGCCTTAATAAATGCAGCAATACCTAGTACAAAAAATAAAAGACCACTGATCTGATGAACTATTTTCATTGACATCGATTGCAGTAATTGTCTACCTGCCCAGATCCCAATCGCTGATGTTGTGGCTAAAGCCAGGGTAGCCCCAAACCATACACTATATATATCCAGGCTCGTTGCCAGGCCAGCAACCGCTAATTGCGTTTTATCTCCAAATTCTGCCACGGTTAGTAATAATACTGTACTTATAAAAACACCATGACTAGTTTTACTTTTTACTAAATCATCATTATTTTCTTCGGTTACATAAAAACTATGCAATCCAAAACCTAAAAATAACAATCCAACACCTATTAAAACCCACGTAGCAGGTAGCCAGAGTAATGCCACTTTCCCTACAGTTATTGCCATTAAGTTCAACAATGAGAATGCTGTCAACGCGCCGAAAAAAACAGGAAGTGCTCGATAACGCATTGCAAGACTCATACAAACCAACTGGCTTTTATCGCCAAATTCAGCCAGACCTATAACTGAAAAGGTAGAAACTAAACCTGTTACAAAATTCGCAGGCTCTCCCATTGGTATCACTACTACACTCCTAAAAAGAACAAAAAACCTCGAATCAAATGATACCGAGGCCTTTAAATATGTTCAATCTGAATTAATCAGTTGAACCAGGATTCAACTAAATTGATTACTTTGACCATTCAAAGGGAGCGAAGGCTTCATCTAAAGGTGTCTCTGCAATATGATTAATATAGTTACTCATCACTTTATGTGAAACGCCTAAAATAATTTCCATAAGTTGTCGTTTTCCGTAACCGGCAGCAAAGAATTTTTCCAGTTCAGCATCATCAACCTTTCCTCGATTTCTTATAATTGAAAGTGTCATCTCATGTAATGCCTGAAGTTTATCAGTTGGCATAGGCTGACGGTTTCTTAAGGCATCAGACAATGCAGGATCAACCTTCATCATGTGAGCAATTGCAGTATGAGCGGGTACACAATAATGACATCCATGTTCTACATTAATCGTCTGCCAGACAACGGTCAATTCTTCAGCATCTAATGATGAATTTTGAAAAAGACCCACCATTGTTTTATAACCTTCAAGCACACCGGGAGCTTCCGCCATAACGCCATGTATGTTAGGGATCATACCAAAAAATTTTAAAGAGTCTTCAAGCAATGGTTTACTCTCTTCAGGTGCGGTTTCTATATTATGTACGGTAAACTCAGTCATGTTACTTCTCCTTTAATAAAAAAATTGCGTAACTATTCAGCTACGAGCACATTTAACAACTCGCTGAGTAGTTACAAAATTGTTAACTATTCAGCTACGGGTGCATTTTACTACTCTCTGAATGGTTACAAAAAATGTATCGTTACAAACTATTTGTCTATTACTCAAAATAAAGATAGCCATCATCAGTAACAACGCCAATCCATATCATAAACTAACAAAAAAACAATATGTTACAGGCTTTGCTGTTTAAATTAATCCGTCACATGTTGCAACCAGCTAAATTCAATAGCATAATCTTGCCATATACTCCATTTAAGGGTGAACTCTCTTGCAAACATTTTACTGGTTTGATTTTGAAACCTTCGGAATCAATCCTGCCAAAGATAAACCTAGTCAGTTTGCGGGTATTCGTACCGATCATAATTTTAATATCATCGGTGAGCCTTTAAATATTTTTTGTAAGCCTTCAAACGACTTTCTGCCCCATCCAGAAGCCTGTTTAGTAACCGGAATCACTCCACAACAAGCTATGGAGCAAGGTGTTTGTGAAAGGGATTTTTTTAATACTATACAGGCTGAAATTTCAACAGCTAATACCTGCTCCGTTGGTTACAACAGCATTCGTTTTGATGATGAAGTCATTCGTTTTGGGCTCTATCGTAATTTTTATGACGCTTATAGCAGAGAGTGGCAAAATGGTAACTCCCGTTGGGATATTCTAGACATGTTACGCATGACCCATGCACTTAGACCAGAGGGCATCAAGTGGCCCATCAACGAGGAAGGTAAAGCCAGTTTTCGTCTGGAACTATTAACCAAAGCTAATGGGGTAGAACATGAGAATGCCCATGATGCACTGGCAGATGTTTATGCTACCATTGCCATGGCAAAATTAGTTAAACAAAAACAACCCAGACTATTTAACTTCTTATTTGATTTAAGAAAGAAAAACCGAGCCTCTCTCGAAATCAATTTAGAGACCAGAAAACCCTTTGTGCATTGTTCAGGTATGTTGGGCAGTAATAATCAATTTACCGGCGTTATGATGCCTTTAATGGCACATCCTGTTAATAAAAATAGTATCATTTGTCTGAATCTTGTACCGTCTATTGATGATTTACATAACTTAACACCGGAAGAACTATCCTTAAGGCTCTTTACCAGACAAGAAGATTTACCCGAAGGTATCGAGCGAGTTGCAATTAAAGAAGTTCATCTTAATAAATGTCCTGCCATAGCGCCATTGGGTGTGCTTAATGAAACTGTTCAAAAACGACTAAACATCAATCTGAGTGAATGTATAGATAAAGCACAAATAGTGTCCGGTTTTCTAAATAGTTTTTGCCATACCTTACATGAGGTTTACACTCAGAATAAATTTGCTCCCATTAGCAATCCAGATTATGCACTCTATTCTGGCGGTTTTTTCTCAGCTTCAGATAAAAAGCAAATGGAGCATATTAGAAAGCTAAGCTGGCATGATCTTAGCCAATCAACTTTCTATTTTAATGATGGGCGACTGGATGAAATGCTGTTGAGATATCGGGCAAGAAATGCTCCAGAGAGTTTATCAGTACAAGAAATTCAAGCATGGAATGAATATAGAGCATTCATGCTTCTATCTGAAGACTCAGATGCTACGCTCAACTACCCACAACTACTCACGAAGTTAGAAGACTTACAAAATCAACCTGATAATAGCCCCATACAAAAGCAAATTCTTAGTCAAATTAAGGACTATTCAAGCGCTCTTATTGGAGAACTAAAAAATTTCTCTAAACAAGGGTAAGAGGCTCCAGGATTGATAACAGAACTACTGATCCAATAACCACTCAAGTGCTCGTTCAGTGCACTTGAATAATTTATATCGGTGGCCCCTGGCAACAGCACCCGCTGCAAAAATCCTGATAAATTCAGCAGAGTCTTCATCTTCTGGTAACACAGCGGCAATGACACTGGTAATGATAAAACCTTCTGCTTCTATGTTAGTGGGAAAGTCAAGTAAACCTGAGATAGACAAATCCGTTGTCATTTTTTTATGGTCAATTAATATTCGGTTGCAAGCATTATTGGCACTTAACTTTATCGCGGTTTTTCCCAACTCTAAAAAATCAATAGCGGACAAATAACCATTAGATTGTACCCATATATAACCCGCATCTTCTCGCCATTCAACTAACCAGTTTGGTTGATTTGTTGATATATTCATCTTATCAGACACAAGAATTCACCTCTTTCTTGAAATTAAGATTTTGGTCAATCCGTAGACTGGTTTAAAAATTACTTATTTTTACGTTTGCCTTAAAAATCAGGTAATATCATCTATACCTGATTAAATAAAATAGACCAATATAGTATGAACATCAATACTAAGAAAATAAAGTTGTTCATTTCGACCTTATTTCTCGCGATTTTCTTCATAACGATAGTATTTGTCATAATAATGAGAGTATTTTATGTAGAATCTGCACTTTTTCCTGATCGCAGCGGAAAACCTCTATTACCGATAGAAAATTTACAACTGGTAGCAGATCTGCCCTATCCTCCTGCTAATTTAGCAGTTACCCGCAATGGACAAGTGTATTTTACTTTTCACCCGGAAGGGAAACCTCCATATAATCTGGCAAAACTGGTCAATGGCAAGGCGACTTCCTGGCCTTCAGCACAAACCTATATTGATGCTAATATTAAACCAATTAAAAATGCTTATTCCGTACGTATAGATCTTCAAAATCATCTATGGATTTTAGACAATAAACCAGCACGTTTAATTGAATATGATCTCAATGAAGAAAAATTTGTACAGGATTATATTTTTGATACTGATGTCTTTGGTTTTCTGTCTCATGCCAACGATTTTAATATATCTGCTGATCTGAAATTTATTTATATCAGTGATGACGGTCTATTTAATAAAAAACCTGCCCTCGTTGTTTACGACATAGAACAACGTAAAGCCTGGAAACGTCTGATCAGGCACAAAAGCACTGTCGCAGAAGCATTCGTCCCCGTTGTACAAGGTCGTCCCATGACAGCCTATGGATTATTTAGCATCAACCCTGGTGTTGATGGCATTACGTTAAGCAGAGACGACCAATGGCTCTATTATGCGGCGATTTCAAGTGACAAACTCTATCGAATTAACAGAGACAAACTATCTGATCCCAATCTAACTGACACAGAACTTGAGACTTTTATTGAAATTGTTGGGGAAAAAACCATGACAGATGGCATGACAACCGATCTGGAAGGCAATATTTACCTTTCCGATCTGGAACATTCAGCCATTATCCGCATGGATCCAACAGGACAAATAGAAACTCTATTGAAAAATAATAAATTACGCTGGCCTGATGGTTATAGTTTTGGCAAAGATGATTGGCTCTATGTTAGTTGCTCCAGCCTGCATCAGGTTATAGGATTGAGCACACAAGGTAAACATGCACCATTTCAGATTTATAAATTTCAAACAGGGGTTAAATCGGTTTCGGGTCAATGAATTTAATGTATAGTGATGAAAATTTGTTTTAAGATTACATTAATAAAATAAAAACAGATGGTGAAAATTCTACTATTCAATATATCACTGATAAAGCCATTGAGTTATCTAAAGATCCTGATTATCGCCCCTGTAGCATATATTAAACAGCCCGGTTCCCTTAAAACACAGGCTATGATATGAGATTTTTTATTTAACCTGAACTCGGGATAAAAACAGGTTATTTATTCTTTTCCGTAGGTTCAACCTCATTCTCAGGCTGTTCTTTAATAAAATCAACCGAGGCATCGCGGTATTTTGGTTTAGCCACTTCTTTAGCGAAAGCTTTCATAGTATTAAAAGGAGTGCTCACCAGAAGCATGTTGGTGATCCAGCCTGGTAAGTTTGAGCCAGGGTTGATATGAGCCTGGTTAGTTACTTCTATGCCACCTGTTGCTAATGGTTTAAATGTCCAACTGACCGTTGCTTCTTTCAAACGAAGTCTACGCTTTACTTTTTCTTTTATATCTGCGGTAGCGGTACTATTCATAGTAACTTCATAAGTTTTGGGGTTTTGGTGCCATTTAACAAGAGATACAACGTCTCGATCAGTTACCGGAAAAGGCATGGAGTTATGGGTATATACGTAGGATTCTGTGTTAGATATTTGCTTAATAATATAGGATTCTGCACATTTTGGTGCCCAGTCTTTACAAGCTTTCGCATCTAAAATTAATGCAACCATTGACGCCAATTTTGTATTCTTTATGAGCGTTGTTGTTTTAACTGCCTTATAAGGTGAACCTTCCACCTGTTTGGTATAAACCTGTATGTCTTTTTTGTCTTTTTTTAATTTCCAGAGACTATCAGCCATCACCGCTCCCGAACAAAAAAACAAACATATAATTATCAGCAAGATAAGATTATTTTTTTTTAAGTTTATTATTTGAGAATTCCACATATTATTTGCCCTTCTTTGATTTTAACATATAATTTTCACCATTCCTCACTACTTTCTTTACGAGAAAACTCCGGTGTAATCTCAGTCGTAAATTTCTATGAAACTTTTAAGTTATCTCAACTTCTAGAAAATGATTTTCTTCGTTGGTTTTTGTTCACGAAAAGATCCATGTTTTCCTGAAGGTATTTTATTATTTTTGACATGATATAGACCAAACAGGTTGCTGCTCACCACTCGTTGTAAGATGACATCAATCATAACTGTTGCATTAGGCAACAAAACCGCATCAAGAATATCTGCTGATGCTTCATGATGACATGGTAAATAATGTACATATCCTTCATCGGGACGTGGGAAAATTTTAAAACCTAACTTACATGTTGGTTCGATTTGTTTTCTGATTACTTCTCCCTGTTCATTTGTAATGGCAGAACTTCCACGCATAACATCATTGTTTAAATAATAGGTTAAAATTTCTCTATTAGTTGGATTTCTCTGGCGATCAACACAAAACCCCTGAGGCAGATGATTAGGATCATCTGCATCCCCTGCGGTAAGTATAAGATCGTAGTCTTCAACGGCTCGCCCTTCGTTGTCTCTGACTCTGAAAATAACTTGAGTAAAAGTATCATGAATAAAACAGGTATCTTCTGGAAAGATGTTTTTTTCTGTTTCTACTTTTTCTTGTAATTGTACTTTTTGAGTTTGTTGTTTAAAAAATTTAATAAGCTGATTGAATTCCTTTTTGTTAGTCACACAAATACAATCAATAATGGCCGCCAAAGTTTGTTCACTTTTTTTATCAGAATTATTGTTTTTGACGCTACGCATAATTCCCCTGGTTTCTCCAGAATGGGATTTTCCCTTTAATATTCTAAAAGGTATTTGCGCTGCATCAGCCGTTTCAATAAGCTCAAGTAAGGCAAAGGAACATTCTCCTTTTTCATCAGGATCCGGTGTTTGTTCTAATCTGATATATCTGGCATTTAAATTTGCCGAAGCCACACGAATGACGCCATCACTTCCCATCTCTCCCGTATAACTATTTAAAAAATCATACAATGAGCGGTCAATAGTTTGTCCCGTCAGGATAAAAGGAAAAAAACCATTTTTACCAATTTGACGGCCATTAGAACGGATCCATTGTTTATTTAAATCCCAGGCCTGTTCACTGCCAAGTGCTAACCAGTTTAATACATTGGTTCCAGGTTCAGATCCTTCAATCCATGATTTCAAACGACTAAGTTGTCTCTTGCCCAGGCGTACTAATGAAGAACCGAAACTAGCAGGAGCCAGCATAATCAGGTGGCTCATAGGGCAGCGTTTTTTCGATGAAGGACTTGCGTAATACCGCTGCCACCAATTTCTAACAATTGGGCCGCCAGTTGAATGAGTAATGCAGACAAACCGCTCACCTGCTTCTATAAATGGTTTAAGTTGCTCGTTGATGGCAGCCTGAAAAGCAACGGAGATATCATCAATAGTAACTTCATCCTGAAAGCTAATATAACGTCCTAAAAATATTTCTTTAATTTCTATTTCTAATTGATATTTCTTAGCTGTTTTTACCAGACGCAAAGGCAATTCACCATAGATTTCAGTATTGGTCACACTCCAGCCATGAACAAACACGGTGATTACTTTTTTGTTAGACATTTAAATAGCCCATTAAATTCTCTTAACTCTTAATATTGAATACCAAAGTAAATTGATAGATTTAAACCCGCCAAAAAAATCAATACCAACCATGTACCCAAAATGCCATAAAAACGTCCGGGAGAATAGTTCCCCTGAGTTTTTGTCATACCCCAGGCATGCATTAGTCTGGAAACAACTAATACACCTCCTGCAATGTAAAGCCATGTAGCAGGAACTTTATTTAATTCTGCTACCAGTAGTAATAACAAAATAATTGGACAATATTCAACAGCGTTAGCATGGCATCTCACTGCAACTTTCATTTCGCGATTACCGCCATCTCCCACACCAACCTTATGTGTACGCCTGGAACTTGCCACTCTATAAGCCAGATAGAGAATAAATAAAGCCATAATAGCAACAAATAATGTGGTAACAGGGATTTCCATAAAATACCTTTATTAATAAGTAAAATCTCAAAACTCGATACTCGAAACTCCTATAACTTTAGTCGCTAGTCAGTTATTTCTCAACCAGCTTAAGACTTTTTAGATAACCTGACAAATGCCATTGCACCAATAAAACTTAATGTTAAGGGTAAAAACAAACTGTAGCGTCCTAATTCCGGGCTTAAAGCATTTAATGCCTGATAGAGGTTAACTCCTAAAATCGGCATAATAAGACCTCTTACGCCAGTTAAAGTTACATGTACGGCCATATATTGCGATGCTCTCTCTGGTGTGGTGAAATCATGATGTCCCAGATTCCAACCTAGCACGGCACCCGCCACAGCAGTTCCAAACATAAAGGATGCCGGCCATAACAAAGCTGGTAGTTGTAAAGCACTGGCAATAGCAAATAGACCGATGGCTAAAACAAAACTCCAACTATGAAATGCTCTGTATTGAACCACATGTAATCGGTTTAACTTTTTAGCCCATAAACCAATGGTCAAAGGCAAAACAGCAAGAGGAAGAGAAGATGTCATCATGATCTGTTGCCATTGTGGTATATGTAGCTGTTCGTTAATGATGAGTATGAGCGGTGCCATAAACATCAGGTTGCCAGAACCAAAAATAAACATGGTAAACATATATTGCCGATAGGGTTTGTCCTGTTTGAGAATGTTGAATAACATCGTCCAACTAAATTGACCCTCTTCAGCTTTTAGATTGTTTTCAGACTCAGCTAAAGTTTTAGCCCCTCTGATTTGCAAATGCCGATAATAAAACGCACCTGTCACGCCTAATAGCATCAACAGGATATACAGCAAGCGAATATTTTCTATTGAGTTCTGACTCACCCAGCCGATTAATGAACCCGTTCCAGCAAGGATCAGAGACATAGGTAAGGCCAGACTAGCGGTAATTTTAGCTCGAAGATACCTGGGGTAATTGGCTCTCCATAAAGCTGAACGAACCGTTAACACACCTGACCAGCATATTCGTCCTAATAACGCCCCCGTCACCATCATCCACATACCTATAGGATTAATAGGTGCCAGAATAAATAACATCAAACAAGTCGAACTGCCCAGGTTTAACAGATAAACCAGTTTTACCTTATCTTTGCCCTGCTCTATTTTGGCCCATAGTGGACTACTTAAGTTAGCAATAGCGGGGGCACCGGCGGTAATTGCTACAGCCTGACTCAACCAGAAATCACTCACTTGCCCCTTAAAAATCAAGTTCACCAAAACACCAGCTACACCGCCTTCAATAACAGCCAGTGCAAAAGAAACGAGAGACCAGCTCCACAGCTCACGTTGGAATAATTGCCGAATAGTTTGTTTTTCTAACATATATAATTTTTACTCAAATGAGTTCAGTATAAAGCTTGAGAAATTTAACAAGCTGGTAAATCCCATGTTATCCATTCATTGATAGCTGGGAAGTATAAACCTAATTTTATTGGATTATTTTCCATATTAGAAACTGCTCGACCATAACGCTCAAGTTGAGGTTTATAACGTTGTAATTCTGACTCCAAAAATCCCTCTAAATCACCTCCCTGATGAGAGCCTGTTTTATAATCAATGATCCAGCGGACATCTGTTTGACCTAAAGAACTTTTATCGGCAAAACCTTGATCAGCAGAACTTTGATTAATAGCGTTTTGTTCAATAAAACTTCGGTCAATGACCAAATGATTAATTTCTCCCCGTTCCTTTAGAGTCAATGCCCATTCATTCTTTGGGTCTTTATGTCCTGGATCCAGGATCCAACGACCTATTTTACTTGTCATGCTATTGCGCAATATCATTTGCAGATTTTTCATTGCCAGAGTTGCTTGTTCTCCTGTTAACCCCTCCTGCATTATTTGTTGTGTGAGTAGAGGTGTAAGTTTATTAAACCACGGAATAAACTGAAGCTCATCGTTGGGTAGATGACTGTTTTTTTCATACCCATTAAACTTGGAAAAATCTGCAATCCATTGAAATAATCGGTGTGCAATCACCCCCACAACTCGTGATCGCTCCCCTGCCCAGGAGAATTCAACATCTTCCCTTATCAAATTATCTTTTTGTTTTAAATTTTGATCATCAATAAAATTCTCTTCCACTGCTGGAGGTTGCCAGTTACTATCTAAACGTGTCAGAAGTCGACGTTCAATCACCAGATTTTCTAATTCATTAGCCATCTGTGTAGCTCTATCTTCATCAGATAGCTTATTAAACTTTTCAGATATAACTGGCCATAAAATGGAAAGCAAAGAATTGGCTGGTGGTTTATCAGTATCAGTATTTTTAATATGCCCCGATAAATACAACTGTTTAACCGCTCGAGTCGTTGCAACATAAAGTAAACGCTGCACTTCGAATACTGACTGAGCTTTGCGTATTTCATAGATCACATTATAAAATGCATTTTGTTTTTCACCGGGTCCTTTGATTGGAGCCATTAACAAATCATATTCTCCATCAGATTTTGGCCATTGTAACCAACCAAGTAAAGGTTGGTCCTCTGCTCTGGCTGAACGGCCAAGTCCCGGTAAAAAAACATGATCGAATTCCAAACCTTTAGATTTATGCATGGTCATTAGATAAATTGGATTTTTTCCACCTTTTTCCGGCTGTGCAAATAACCGTGAAAGCGACTCTCTAAATAAATCAAGCGATATGCCTGTGGTTTGAGTTTTTTGAATGAACTGCCTCAATAAAGCCAGAAAAGCCTGTGCATCTTCTAATCCCTGTGGGTTTGTGGTGGCTGGGCCAGATAAGTTCATCCATGCGGACTCCACCCATTCAGGAACAGGTTTCTGTCCCCTTTCATTCAACCATTGTTCAGCAAATTCTGCCATTTTTAATAGCCGAATTTGTCCGTCATCTGAAAGCTGTTTATGTAATTTCTTATCAATTAACAAATCTGGAATGAGTCTTTCAGTATGGGAAGTTAACATGGTTATGTCTTTCAGAGTTAGGCCACACCAGGGAGCTCGCAACAAAGCCAACCAATGTATTCGATCAGCAGGATCAGATAATGCTGCGGTTAAACTGAATAGATCCTGCACCACAGGTTTTAAATCTAACGGTTCAACATCAACTGCTTCAAAAGCAATTTTATGTTGGCGCAATAAAGGAGCAATCATGGAAAGATGACTTTTATTTCTAACCAATATTGCCATGCTATCATCAGGCTTATTTTGTAATACATGTTGGATCTGACCCAGGATCCAAAGAGCCTCCTGTTCATCATCTCTACCAGCCTGAGGGAAAACAGAAACCGCATTTATGTCTATAGGATCACGCATGGCTTCAGATCTTGCATAACAAACCGCTGACAGTTGCTCATCATTTTGTTTAGGAAAAATCTTTTGGAAGGCCCCATTAACCCATTCCACTAAATTTTTTTGTGAACGAAAATTAGCCGTTAACGACAAAGGTTCAAGGGCGATCTGTCCGAGTTGTTGTTGTTGCCAGGTTTCAAGGAAGATACTCACCTCTGCCGATCTGAAACGGTAGATGGATTGCATAGGATCACCCACCAAAAACAAGGTTCTCCCATCATCAAATTGCCAACCTGCGGTGAGTAATTTTAATAGTTGCCTTTGGTCCTGTGAGGTATCCTGAAACTCGTCCACTAAAATATGTTTAATTTGATAATCTAATCGTAACGTTAAATCCGTAGGTTGGTCAATCTCACCGAGTGAGAGCTGTGCTCTTAAAGAGACTTCTTGAAAATCCAATTCACCTTGTTGCTTAAATAAAATCCATAGCTCGGCAAGTGATAGCTGTAATGCAAGCATCAATGAGTCAAGCAACTCAGTGTGCTCTTGTGAAAATTCAGGATTGGGTAGTTTTGCTACTTCCTGTAATAAAATTCTTAGTGATTCTGTTTCTTGATTCGTTTGCTCTCTAAGGTTAAGTAAAAACTGTTTCATCTGCTGAGATTTTTCTTTAAATAGTTGTTTCTCATCAGAAGAATTTGCTGCACTTTGTGGTAAAAAACCTTGATTTTTATTAACCGTTTTTCGCCATTCGCCCGTTACTGTTAACAGCCAATTAGCCATGCTTGACCAACTTGATAATGACTCCATAAAGGGCTCTGGCCAACCCTGTTTAGATAGCTCTGACCAACTTACTGCATTATGTTGAGGAACATTGTTAGCTTCTTCCAAAGCTAATTGATTACAAGCATACTGCCACAAGGGTTGTAATTGATTGCGTAAAGGCTCCATTTGCTCAGCCAGGCGATTAATTCGACAAAAAACCCAATCAGTCCACGCCTGTTCGAGTAACTGCTCTGAATGCTCCTGGCTGGCTACATCATTAACTACCGCTCCCCAATTTAGACGTTTAGACAGCATATCAGCTAATAACTCTCGAAGTTTTCTCAGATTACCATCCAGATGCGCTACCAGCGGCATTAGCTTTGGTCCAAAATCTTCATCATGAATTAACAGTGCAATGTTTTCTGCAGCCTGTAGGTAATATTGATTAGCACTATCAGTAGTGCCAAGGTTACCTCCAAGTCCTGACAAAACAGGTAATTGCTGAACCAGACTGGCACATAATCCATCAATGGTTTTTATTTTTAATCTTGATGGATTTTGTAAAATAGACCAGGTTAATTGTTGATCTCGTTGCAGCACTTTATTCGCTAGTTGCCACGTCACCTTTTCATAAGATGGCTCTGGCTCGGGGAAATGCGCCTTCTCTAAAGCTTCAAGTAACCGTTGTTTCATTTCAGCTGCAGCTTTGCGAGTAAAGGTGATCGCTAAAACTTCCTCAGGATCATCTGCCGTTGTTAATAAACCCAGGAATCTTTGAGTCAACAGTCCGGTTTTCCCTGAACCCGCAGGTGCTTGAACAATGAAACTTGTTTGAAGATCTAAAGCTCTCTGCCTGGCTTCAAAATCTGAAGGGATATTCATGATTTTTCAACCTTATTTTCAAAAGGTTTCTCGATGTTTAATTTATCATCCGTTTGCTCTTCGGCCTGATTAACAACCCTAATGGCATTGACACGACAAAGATGACTCAAATCACAATAATCACAAGCACGTATTGTCGGAGTAACACTGGCAAGTCCTTCAATATATTCCTGGGCGATTAATGTGAGATTATGCTTCCAGAAATCCATTAATTCAGCCCATGATTTGGGCAATTTCTCTCCAACTTTGATCCCTGAAATATTTATATGTTTGTCCCCATACCCCTTTAACAGGCAGGCTTTAATATTCAATTGCCCGAAAGCAATAGCGCCGGTTTTTTGTTGTAATAACATGGCATATAGTGGCAGTTGTGGTTCATCAAGGCGAGGTTGATTCCAACCGCTGGTATTTGGGGTTCCGGTTTTATAATCAATAATTAAATATTGCTCGTTATCCAGCTCATCTATTCTATCAACACGAACATTAAATTTTAAACCTGCCACTTTAAGCTCTTTTTCCTGTTCAACCAGAACGCGCTCAAAGGGGAGTCTTTGCAGATCAAGCTCTAACCAAACCATTACCAAATCAACAGTACGGTTATATTCAAATCGCACTAATACATTTTCTTCATTGTCTTTTAAGATAACCAACTTCGCACAATCTTGAACCTGCTGCAAGATTTGAGGTTTAGTCATATCCAATAAAATTTGATGATGCCCTATTTTTTGCCAAAATTTTTCCAGGGTTTGATGAACCCAATTTCCCCGAACCATAGGATCGATACCAATATCTTCAACATCTGGCATTTTTGCAAACAGTCGATGTCGGGCATAGGCTCTAAATGGACAGGCGGCTTGATCTTTCAACAGACTTACGCCCCCTTTTACCGAATAGCTGAGCTCTTTAGATCGAGTTTGAGTTTGGGTTGTTAGCGCCATACCATACTCATCTTGCCAATCCTGTTGCAAATGATGCTGTGCTGATGTTTGAAGATTTACCCATTCATTGGAAGCCTCAGCAGAAATCGTTTCAGCAGGGGGCAAATGGCTAACCAGCGGGCTGGGTAAATTATCAGTATTCAGATCTGCCACGGCATAGCTATAGGAACATTGCGAACAGAGCGCATCAAAACCTGAAATAAGTTTTTGAGAGAAAGCTAATTCACGCTGACTGGAAGCACCGGGCATATTCAGGGATTTCTGTAAACTTACAGGTAACCATGGGTTAGGTTTTGCACTGGCAGGTAAAGTGTTGGCATCCATGCCGGTTAAACGTAAGTAATCGAAAGGTAATCCAATGGCTTCAAATAAACCTAACACCTGCACTCTTGCGGTTGGAGATTCCGGCTGAAAGATAACGGAGGATAATTGATCATCAATCAACTCCATAAATTCCGCATGGGAGATCTTGCCTACCAGTTTATCCATCTTTGCCAGCAGTCGCAGCTGAGATAACCATTGTTGTTGTGCTTGATAACAAACACTGCCCAAAGCTTGCTCCCCCGGCCAACCTATTTTTACTAATAGATTTTCACTCCAGACACACCAAAAACTCGGAAGATTATTACGCTCAATTTTTACGGGTTCAGAAAAAGCCTGTTCAAGCATAACCACCAACTGTTTCCATTTTTGCAACGGCTCTATGTTAATTCTTGAAAGTTGTTTTTGATGTAACCAGGGCGACAGTTGCAAATTATTTTGTTTCTGAACAGATAGTTGTTGTCGCAACGAGGCTCTACTCCAGATCTCGGTCTTTGCACCTGCACAAAATGGATCGACTATGGCTTGTAACCAGCTATCGAGATCTGCACCTTTAGCAAGCCTTAGCCAACGCCGCGCTGAGATCACCACATCTTGTTGAACAAGTGTTTCACCCACAGAAATATTAAAGCCTTGAGAGACTTCTGATGTAGGTTTAAATGTTTGTTCGGGTTGAAAGTTAGTTTGAAAAATTTGGAAAATTCGAGACTGTTCATTGGCTAAATCTGGTACCACTATCGCTATATTGGCTTCAGGATTTTCCTCAGCCAATTGCCTGGACCATTTTGCCGCAGCATACCATTCAGTTTCTTTTGAAGCACAAGCAATAAGTGATGAGTCGGATTGAACCGGTGAATAAACCGAGTCTAAAAACTCTATGTTTATAACTTTTTTACCAAGTTCTTCAAATTTTTTAATCAGTTTTTGTTGTTGTGGCGTTAAATCATCAAAGCCATATAAACAAATATCGCCCAAACTGGGAGATTGTAGTTGTAATAAAACATTTATTTGCTTATTTTTTTCAAACACATGCTCTATAAGATAATCACTTAGCTTATATTGACTAATATATTGATTGTTGTAACAATAATTTTCAAAGTCCTGAACGAGTTGTTTAAATAATTTCGGTTCTTCTGTTTGCTCAAAACTTATTTTATTCAGACTGCTTTCATTAAAATCTAATTGCCATTGATTAAAAAGTTTCCAGGCGGAATGCAATGAATTTAGCAATGACTTTTTTTGTGCAACACTCCATTTATCAGCTTGCTCTTTTTGTTCATTGAACAGCTTCTTCCAGATCCATTTCTCCTCTGACAAGAACAGCAATGTTGGAACAAAATAATTGTTACTTTCGTCATCAGGCTGAGAGTCAGTTTCAGATATGTCTCTTTCCAAAAAAAACGTATTGGCCACAGCGCACATCTCAAACAATGAAAGCAACCAATCTTGCCAGGATAGGACTGAAGCTCTATTCCAACTGTTTTTATTTAGTTCAGATTGTTGTTTGTCTTGAAGGTTGACAATAGTTCTGACCTGGCGTCTACTGGCACAAACAATCAAACTATCACTTTCTAAAGCTTGCAATAGTTTTGTTTGAACATTACTCATCGTCATATTGTTCCAACAATTTATTATTTAATTGCTTACTGGTTTTTGCGCCAAGTAGTCGTAGTTTTTCAGTAGAGGACACCAGGTTTCCTTTACCTGAATGTAGTTTTATTTTGGCGGCACCTAAATTTTTCAGAGATTTTTCTATATCTTTTTCTACATTATCCAGATCTATTATAAAGTTCACAAACTTATCATAAAGACGCCCCGCCTGACGTGCAATTTCCACTGCGTTTTTACTCTGAAGTTCAAAACGCCATACATTTTCTATAATACGAAGAGTGGCCAAAAGCGTGGTTGGACTCACAATGATGATTTTTCTCAAAAAGGCATCCGTCAACAGGTTGGGATCTTCTTGAATAGCCAAAAGATAAGCGGGTTCAATAGGTATAAAGATAAAAACAAAATCAAGGGTGTTAACTCCTTCGAGATCGGCATAATTTTTATTAGACAAGTCATCGACATGTTTTCTAATCGCTGCCAGATGTTCCTTAAGACATCGCTCTCGAATTGATTCATCCTCGCTCGAAAAATACCTTTCGTAAGCCGATAGAGAAACTTTTGAATCAATAATAACATCTTTTTTATCCGGTAAATGGATCACCACATCGGGTAAAAAACGACTACCATCTTCATCTTTTAAATGTTTCTGAGTTTCATATTCTCTACCATTTTGTAGACCGCTGGCTTCTAACACACGCTCCAGGATCACTTCACCCCAATTTCCCTGAGCTTTTCTATCGCCCTTCAAGGCTTTGGTAAGATTTGAGGCTTCTTCGGTAATTTTCTGGTTAAGATCCCTTAAACCATTAATTTCCTTAAGTAAAGAGACTCTGTCACGACTCTCAGTATCATAAATAAGATCCACGCGTTTTCTAAACTCACCGAGTTGTTCTTTGAAAGGATCTAATACGGAAGTTAGAGATTGCTGGTGTTGTTTATTGAACTGCTCAGAATTCTGTTTCATGACATTACTGGCCAAATCACGAAACTCCTGTGACATCTGTTCTCTGGATTTTTGTAACAAATGTAACTTTTCTTCAGATATTATTTTCTCATCTTCCAATTGAATTTTGACTTCTGCCAAATGCTTTTCAGATTGATTGTATTTTTGCTGGAAATCAGAGCTTAGTTGCTCTAGTTCTGTATTCTTTTGGGTAAGGATACTGTTGTTATGCAGTAAATTCTCAATCTGCTGCACAGCACCCGCCTGTTTTTCCGCTAAACTCTGTCTCAGTAAGGTTTGTTCCGTCCATTTTCTTTCATACTCTTCAGCACTATTTTGCAGTACTTCAAGCTGTTGTCGATGTTGTTTCAGCTGATTAGCCCCTAGTGCCTGATCCTGTGTTTTTTCCAACAACTCCTGTTCTGTAGTATGTATTTGCTGTTTTAGTTTCCTAACTGAAAACCAATAATTTAAAGCTGCTCCAACGATTAGTAGCAAAACAACCAATAAAATCAGGGTAAACAGAGGTAAATTTATTGTTCTTTCCAACATTAACTTCTCCGAATTTGCACAGCAAAATAGTACAAATAACCAAAATATCTGATAATTCTGATAAAAATTGGGAAATATCCCTAATCAGGCAGAATGAATGATTAGGGATATGCATCACACTTGCTTCAGTTTACGGTATAATTCGCGCCAATTCATCAACTCTTTATTTTGTCACAGAGCTAAAAAATGCTGTGACTTAATGTAAATTTGGAACCTAACTACATGAAAATCGTCAGTTTTAATGTCAATGGTATCAGAGCCCGCCTACATCAAATTGAAGAAGTTATTAACCAGCTCCAACCTGATGTTATAGGCATTCAAGAAGTAAAAGCACAGGATTCAGATTTTCCATTAGAAGAGATTACTGCTTTAGGCTATCACACTGAAACCTTTGGCCAAAAAGGACATTATGGCGTGGCGCTTCTTAGCAAACAGCCTCCCCTTTCTGTACAAAGGGGTTATCCTTTTGATCCAGAAGATGCTCAAAAACGTTTAATCACTGGCACCTATCTTGATAAAGACAACAAAGAATATATTATTATTAATGGTTACTTCCCTCAGGGAGATAACCGTGCCCATGAATGGAAATTTCCTTATAAACAAAAATTTTATGCTGATCTCAATCACTGGCTAAACGAATCTTATAATCCACAACAAAACCTCGTTATCCTTGGAGATTTTAATATTTCTGATACAGATGCTGATATTGGCATCGGAGAAGTCAATGCCAAACGTTGGTTAAAAACAGGGAAGTGTAGTTTTTTACCTGAAGAAAGAGAATGGTTTCAACGTCTCAAAGACTGGGGTTTAACCGATGCTTATCGTTATTTGAATCCTGATGATCTTGAAAATATCGAGCAAAGAAAATTAAGCTGGTTTGATTATAGAAGTAAAGGATTTAACGATACACCTAAACGAGGTTTGAGAATTGATGGTTTTTTAATTACACAACCCTTGTTAGATATTCTGACTGGTGCCGATATCAGTTATGAAATTCGTGCCATGGAAAAACCCTCAGATCATGCTCCAATGTGGATTGAATTTAAATCTTAAGGGGTTAGAATTGATTTTTAAAAGAAGCAAAAAAAATCATGTTTTTTGCTTCTGCCATTTCTTTTTTAACCTCTATTAGTTCCTATTCTTGATAACATCTTAGATAAATAATTACAAAGTTATTCTTAAATTTGTAAAACTCTCTGGTTTGTAAATTTAAGTTTGTAATAATTTCAAAATGTAAATGTCCAGCTTACATGCGGCTTTCAAAGGTATTTTTATTACCCTCGACACATTTTATTACACTTTCATAAATTCTATTAACACTTTTTCGGCATAAAAATTCAATACTGTTTATGAAGAGCAGTTATTTATTGAAAAGCTTTATTAAAAAAACTTATTAAAATAATGAAGTGCTTTAGAAATTTTGGTTTTTTTAATGGGTAATAAGTCACAAAGCTTCTGTGTCATTTTTAATAGATATATGTTGTTTAATATCGCACTCTGTAATGGAGAGAACTTATCAGTCTGAAAACTGTAATTTAAATTCTTGAGGGTAATGCCAATGAACTACCTCGTACCAGAATCATTTTTTCCACCATCCCCTAATCGACGTGGAATGAACAATCCCTCTAAACGCTCATCTAAGCTTATGGCCCTGATTCAGAAAAGCGTTATCATCACAGGCAAGGATGCTTTAGCTGAAGAATTTGATGTAAGCATTACAACGATTGAACGATGGATAAGAGAAGGGATCCCAAGAGAATCTGGAGATGATTTAGCTCCATGGAGATTTCATCGTGGCAAGGTTTCAAAATGGCGTAGAGAACACCATTCACATGATTAAAACTTATCGTTCTAAAATAAAATTATTTATACGAAAAGTCCGTTTTTTTATAAAAAAAACATAACACAAGAACTCTATTTACATTGCTAATTTAGAGTTCTTCTGCCGACTTTTTTTGTTTTCTATCATTAATAATCATAATTTCAACTCGACGATTTTTTGAACGTGAATCTCCACTCTCATTTGCAATCAATGGACGAGTATCAGCCAAGCCATATATACTAAACCGGGTTCGATCAAATTCACCCGTCTTCAATAACTCCCTTACAACACTAGAGGCTCGTGCTCCAGAAAGCTCCCAATTAGACGGAAAAAATGGTGTATTGATTGGTTTATCATCCGTATGTCCAGCTACTCGAATTTCACCCTTTGTTTGTAAAAGTAAGTTCCTTATTTTTCCAATAACCGGCTTGAAGCTTGAACGTAATTTTGCAGAACCTGAGGTGAAAGACCCTTTTTCTCTGATCCTGATTAGTACAATGCCATTTTTAGCCTGCAGTTCCAGTAAACCGGAATTGAGTTCAGTCACCAGATTTTGTGCAGCCTCCTGAGCCAATGCTTCAGCTGCTTCATCAGCTGCGACATTGCCCTGAAGTGAAGACAAATCAATTATGGTAACTGGGGGAGTTTCCTCAACTTCTTCACATTCAATATCTTCAGCCTCAGATTCAGATTGCTCTGTTTCAAAATCCAGGCTGTCTTTTGTAAAGTCTTCGGTTTCTTGCTGGACGGTTAAAATCAATGTTGGCTCAGGTCTTCCTGGAGCAAATTCCTGAGCAATGATACTGGTACCCTTTGGTACATCTTTGACTTTGACTTTACTTTGTACGCCAAAAGCATTCGCCATTGAACCTGCTATCTGCTTGTATTTAAGAACATCCATTTCTGAAAAGGATAATAACAACACAAAAAATGACATCAGTAGTGCCATCAAATCTGCAAAGGTTCCCATCCACGCTGGTAATCCAATGTCAGGACATTTACATTCTTCTTCGGGTTCGCTTGCAGCCATTTATCTTGCCCCTATTCTTCCGTTACCGGACGATCTCCTTCATACAAATAACCTTGCAGAAGTTGCTCAATCACCCTGGGATTTTGACCTGCTTGAATAGAGAGTAAACCATCAATAATTAAATTTTGGGTCAATTTTTCTTCTTCGTTTCTCATCAATAGTTTTTCTCGAACGGGGATAGCCATCATATTCGCAATTACAGCTCCATATAAAGTAGTCAATAATGCAATTGCCATGGCTGGACCAATGGCTTTAGGATCATCCATATTGGCTAACATTCCCACCAAACCTACCAGTGTGCCAATCATGCCCATGGCAGGAGCCACATCAGCCAAACTCTTAAATACTGCAGCACCATTTTCGTGACGATCACTACTCAATTTAACCTCTTTACGTAATATTCCTGCAACAACCTCCTCCCCATGACCATCAATTAGTAATCCAATACCTTTTTTCAAAAAATGGTTAGGTATTTCAGCGCCTTCTAATGAAAGTAAACCACCTTTTCTGGCTTTATCGGCCAGTTCAACAATTTTGTCAATAAGCTCTTGTAAACTATCAGATTTAAACATGATAGATTTCATTCCCACTTTTACAGCCCCAATAAACTGAGGGAATGTATGTTTCATAATCACCACAAAATGACTTCCAACGATAACAATTAATACAGAAGGTACGTCAAAAAATTGCACGAGCCCCCCAGCTAATACCATAGCCACAGCAACAATCGCATACACACCTATTACACCAATTAGCGTTGCTAAATCCACTTTGTTCTCCCGCTGTTACTTTTATTTAGGACAATATCACATAAAGTGTAACTCTATTTTGATATTTATCCAGTGGTGATCTTTTCAAAAATGACTAATTTATTGAAAAATAGAGTCGCTTACTGGAAAATAGGGCTACATCATAAACATTATTGACAGTTCATCCTCTAAGGATACCCAATGGCAACCAAAAAAAATATTGCAGATTTTGAAAAACAACTCAATGAACTTGAGTCTATCGTGGAAAATATGGAACAGGGCGAACTATCTTTATATGATTCACTCAAAGCATTTGAACGCGGTGTTAAGCTCACTCACAGCTGCCTGTCGGCTTTGAAAGATGCAGAATTAAAGATCACACAACTGCAGTCTCTTGATAGCGATTCCCCTCTTATCGATTTCAACAATAATGAATGAGTTTGATATTAAGTGGCGCTCAGTCATTGAAGGCAACCTCTATCAATGGTTGCCTGATCCTCAATCTGTCCCACAGCGTTTACATCAGGCTATGCACTACAGCGCATTGGCTGGTGGAAAAAGATTAAGACCGATGCTGGTTTATGCCACAGGATTATCGTTAGGAGCCCATGAATCTGATCTATCAGGCCCTGCTAGTGCCATTGAATTCATTCATGTCTATTCATTGATACATGATGATCTACCTGCCATGGATGATGATGAACTTAGACGTGGTAAACCCACTTGTCACATCGCTTTTGACGAAGCTACGGCAATATTGGCTGGTGATGCTCTACAAACATTGGCTTTTGAAGTTTTAACTAAGTGCAAATTTTCTCAAAAAGCTGAACCTCAAAGATTAGCAATGATCCGTGCATTAGCAGAATCAAGTGGCACTTTGGGTATGGGCGGTGGGCAAGCATTGGATCTTGAAGCAACTGGGAAAAAATTAACTATTGAAGCCCTTTCGAATTTACACCGCATGAAAACGGGGGCATTAATACGAACCGCCGTGCGACTTGGTGCCTTAGTGGCTGGACATTGCCAGCCCAGTCAATTACAACAACTCGATAAATTTGCGAGCAATATTGGGCTCGCTTTTCAAATCCAGGATGATATTCTTGATGTAGAAGGTACAACTGAAACCCTGGGCAAACCTCAGGGCTCCGATATTGATGCCAACAAAGCAACCTACCCGTCATTGTTGGGATTGGCTCAAGCAAAAATCAGAGCAAAAACCCTTGTTGAAGAATCACTACAAGCTTTAAGCGCTTTGCCGTACAATACGGACACCCTGTCATCCTTTGCCAAACTTGTCATTGAGAGAAACCATTAACTCATATGGTCGATTTGAATAATTATCCCCTGTTAAAAGAAATTAACTCACCGGCAGATTTGCGTCGTCTGGAAAGTACAGAGTTACAGCAAGTTGCCAATGAAGTCAGGCAATTTCTCATTGATAGCATTAGTCGTTGTGGCGGACATTTTGCCGCCGGTCTTGGTACGGTAGAATTAACCGTGGCCCTGCACTACATCTATAACACCCCTGAAGATGTTCTGGTTTGGGATGTAGGACATCAAGCCTACCCTCATAAAGTGCTCACAGGTCGAAGAGATAAATTAGTCACTATCAGACAGACTAATGGACTACATCCTTTTCCATCAAGATCAGAAAGCCCTTATGATACCTTTGGGGTTGGCCACTCAAGCACCTCTATTAGTGCGGCTCTGGGCATGGCTATTGCGGCGGCGAAACAGGGCTTAAATAAACAACATGTCGCTATTATTGGAGATGGAGCCATCACCGCTGGCATGGCTTTTGAGGCACTCAATCATGCTTCTGGTGTCAATGCCAATATGCTGGTCATTCTCAATGATAATGATATGTCTATCAGCGAAAACGTCGGTGGGCTTAATAACTACTTTGCCAAAATATTTTCAGGCTCTGTCTATTCCAATCTGCGTGAAGGCGGAAAAAAGGTTCTTAACCAATTACCCGGTAACCTGACAGAAATCGCTCGTAGAGCAGAAGAACATATGAAGGGTATGGTCGTACCCGGAACGTTATTTGAAGAACTGGGGTTTAACTACATTGGCCCCATAGATGGGCACGATTTGCCCACACTTCTAACGACCTTAAGTAATATGAAACAACTCAATGGGCCACAATTTTTGCACATAGGCACTCGCAAGGGTAAAGGTTACCCCCCTGCGGAAGAAGATCCTATAGCCTATCATGGGGTCCCTATTTTTGATCCCAGAGAAAGCAGCCTGCCTGTCACCAAAAAAACGCTTACTTATTCCAACGTATTTGGTGACTGGTTATGTGATATTGCGGCTAATGATCCTTTACTAATGGCTATTACCCCTGCCATGGGAGAAGGTTCTGGCATGATCCGTTTTTCAAAAGAATTCCCCGGACAATATTTTGACGTAGCCATCGCCGAGCAACATGCGGTAACCCTGGCTGCAGGAATGGCCTGTGATGGACTCAAGCCTATTGTGGCAATCTATTCTTCTTTTTTACAACGAGGATATGATCAATTAATTCATGACGTTGCCTTACAAAATTTAAATGTGCTTTTTGCTATTGATAGAGCAGGTATTGTCGGCGGCGATGGCGCAACTCATCATGGTACTTTTGATATCAGTTTTTTACGTTGTATCCCAAATCTGATCCTGATGGCTCCCAGTGACGAAAATGAATGTCGCCAATTGTTATTTACCGGGTACCAATTTAACGGACCGGCAGCAGTTCGTTACCCAAGAGGAGCTGGCCCCGGGATCACCCCGACACCTCAATTACAAGCCATTGAACCAGGTGAATCAAGAGAAATTCTAAAGGGTGATAAAATAGCTATTCTATCTTTTGGTGGCGTTCTTAAGATCAGTCGGGAAGCTGCTGAATCACTTGGAGCCACATTGATAGATATGCGCTTTATCAAACCTCTTGACACAGACTGCATTAAACAACTTTCTGAAACGCACCAACTTTTGATCACGGTTGAAGAAAATGCGTTGATGGGTGGCGCAGGTAGTGCAGTCAATGAATATGTGTTAAATGCTGGACTAAACATCCAGATACGAAATATTGGTCTACCGGATCGATTTATTGCACATGGTTCTCCTGAAGACTTGCTTAAGGATGCTGGCCTGACTTCTGATAAAATTATAGAAATAGCTGAAAAGGCTTTAGGTTTAATCTAAATTTATTTTATATAAGCAAAATAGTTGAATCCAGAGTAATTCTAGAAATCTACCCGTTGAAGATGAACATAAAAACACTATTTCCATTTCTAACTTGGATTAAGTTAATAACTAAAGCTTCTCTTAAAGCCGATTTTATCGCAGGTTTAACAGGAGCAGTCATCGTATTGCCTCAGGGTATAGCCTTTGCCACCATTGCAGGCTTACCCCCAGAATATGGATTATATACAGCAATGATTACCCCCATCATTGCAGCGTTATTCGGCTCCTCAAAACACTTGGTATCAGGCCCCACAACAGCAATATCTATCGTTGTCTTTGTAGCAATCAGTCATCATGCAGAAGTTGGAACTCCCGAGTTTATCAGTTTGGCATTAACACTGACTTTTCTTGCAGGGATCTATCAACTGGCGTTCGGACTCGCACGACTTGGTTCTTTGGTTAATTTCGTATCCCATACTGTGGTCGTCGGATTTACTGCTGGTGCAGCGATCCTCATCGCCTCCAGCCAATTAAAGCACATAACCTATTTAGCCATACCAAAGGGGGAGTCTTTTTTTTCCACATGGAATTATTTTATTAATAACCTGGCTCAAATAAATTTTTATGTTTTGACCGTTGCACTAATAACGGTCGTTGGAGCCATACTCTCTAAGAAATTCATACCTAAATCACCCAACTTATTAGTCGGTATGGTATTGGGTAGCATTAGCGCATTGATATTAAATCAATTTGCTGAAGGCATCATTTTTATTGGTGAAATTCCGACACATCTGCCACCCTTATCCAGTCCTGAGTTTTCACTTAAAACCATTAAACTGCTAGCACCAGAATCATTTGCCATTGCACTCTTAGGTTTAATTGAAGCCGCCTCAATAAGCCGTTCAATCGCCTCAAGATCTGGGCAGAGAATCAATCCTAACCAAGAATTTATTGGCCAGGGATTATCAAATATCTTTGGTAGTTTCTTCTCTAGTTACGCTGGTTCAGGCTCATTTACACGCTCAGTGATTAATTATGATGCTGGAGCAAAAACCCCTTTATCAGCCATTTTTTCAGCCATTACTTTAATGTTTATTGTATTATTAATAGCCCCGTTAACAGCCTATCTTCCTACAGCCGCAATGGGCGGCGTGATCTTAATTGTGGCATACACACTTGTTGATTTTTTGCATATTCGCCAAGTGTTATCATTTAGTAAATCTGAAACATCTATATTATTAACAACTTTTTTTGCGACACTTTTTCTGGATCTTGAATTTGCGATTTATCTGGGCGTGATACTTTCCCTGACTCTATTTTTAGCAAAAACCTCAACGCCAAAAATTCCAACGTTATCAGTAGATACCGAATCAGGAAGCCCTAAAAGAAAATTTGTAAACATAAGTGCAAAACCATTAAAACAATGCCCTCAAATAAAGATAATCCGAATAGACATGTCGATTTATTTCGGATCCATTTCCCATATCCAAAAACGTATAGAAAAAATTGTCAACAATGAAAAAATTTACCACATCTTGATAGTGGGTTCAGGTATCAACTTTATTGATCTCGCCGGAGCAGAAGCCTTAGTGACAGAAAACTCCCGTCTTTTTCCCAATAATGGAGGACTCTATTTTGTCGGGTTGAAAAGAAGTGTTTTTAAATTTGCACAAAAGGCCTCATTTATCAAAAGAGTAGGAAAAGACCATTTCTTTGATTCAAAAACCCAAGCCATCGCGCACCTCTATAGTAAATTAGATAAAACAAAATGCGAAGGCTGCCCCAATAAAATCTTTAAGGAATGTAATTCAACCTCGGATCTGGAGAAGACAGGCCAAATAGGAGATGAAATTTAAAAATAGGGTGTCGATGATAGATTTATATTGGCTAGATAAAATAGTTGCTTGCCAATACAATTGATCCCGCTCTGAAAAAAACAACAATAATAAAAAATCAGAAAAACAATCAACCTTCTAAAAGATAATTCCTATAAATGTGTTACTTCGAGCTTGTCCAACACTGGATTAAGTCGCAGCTTGGTGCGACCTATCATTATTTGTTAGGCGGCTGATTCACGCTCAATATCCCAACCAGGAAACACAAGAACAGATGGATGGCATTGAAGTGCTCTAGCAAGAACCTTTGCTCTTTCAACACCAAGCTGAATTCTATTGTTTTCAATGGCTGATATAGTAGATTGAGGTATATCAGTTAAGACAGCTAGCTCATTTTGGCTAAGCTCTTGTAATTCTCGTAAAATCTTAATAGATTCACCTACTGAGACTTCAATATGTTTTTTTGCTTTACGATAATCTTTCATATTATTTCTTCCGGTAGTCATGAGGCGTAACACTTACAACCTGTATTAGTATTTTATCCTTTTCTGTTTTATAGATAACTCGATATTGTTGATTTAGCCGTGAGGAGCGGTGCCCCTTCATTTCTCCGCGCAAGGATTCATCATGTAACCCTTTGATTTTACGAAGGCCTTGTGGGCCAGAGATGGTCACAATATCTTTCCATTTTTCGTATCTTTTCAATACGTCAATTGGAAGAGTGCTTAGTTGTTTGGATACACGGCGATGTTCATATACTTCCCACATACCATAAATAGTATATATACCATTTATGGTATGTCAATATTTTTTCACTAACGTTCAGAGAACCGGTGGAGTCGCGACAGCACCGAAGTCCGAGTTGCGCTGCTAGTTTTATTTATAATCTTTTTATTTGTAAAGCAGTAATTGGCTTAGCATTAGCAATGCCGCACCAGTTTATTGCGTTACCTGCAGCGAAATATCCAATGGGCGCTTGGGTAGCCAACAAAGATAAGCCGACTGAAAGAACTCGATCAACTCTCTTTTCACCAACCTGGCTTTCAAGCACAACCAGCCAGCCTATGTTCTCTACTTCAATTCCAACATCACTTCCGCATGTATATACCTTTGTTACCTTTTCATTAGCGGCAATGGCATTTGTGGAACATGCAAATAAAAATACGATAAATAATAATAATTTCATTTTTTCTCCTTTAAAACTAACTATTTAGCATTTATGTTGAATGACTATTCAATATAAATCTCTGTTGGACTGTGCCTCTGGACACAGCCGCCTGATACTTATTTATGGTTTTTGTTTGCTAAGTGAGAGAAGTAT